>DJIE01000057.1 GCA_002433465.1 Salinisphaera sp. UBA6602 | reverse complement strand
TGATGGTGGTTGTTGTGCCAGCCTTCACCCATGGTCAGCAGCGCCAGGAACCAGTTGTTGCGGGAATCGTCGCCGGTAAGGTAGCGCTGCTTGCCAATCACGTGGTTGAGCGAGTTGATCGTGAACGTGGCGTGATAGACGAGCACGGTCGACAGCACGAAGCCCGACACCAGGCCGGCCCAGCCGCCGACGACGAAACACAGCCCGGCCACGATCAGCGCCGGCAGGAACTGGTGGCGCTCGATCCAGCGGATCTCCGGATACTTGGAGAAGTCCTTGATCAGATCCATGTCGGCATGCGAGCGGGCTTCGCGATACACCCAGCCCACATGGGAGTCGAAAAAGCCGTACTGACGCGGCGAATGCGAGTCGGCCGGCATATCGGAATCGCGATGATGTTCGCGGTGCTTGGCTGCCCACCAGAGCGGGCCACGCTGCAGTGCCGCCGAACCGACAAAGGCCAGCACGAACTGGAAAGCGCGGCTGGTCTTGTAGCCGCGATGCGAGAAATAGCGATGGTAGCCCGCCGTGATGGCGAACACCCGCGCCACGTACAGCCCGACACACAGCGCGATCGACGTCGCGGTGAAGCCGGTCCACCAGATGCCGATCAGCGCGACGTGCAGCAGCGCGAACGGGATGAATTCGACCCAGTTGAACTTGTCGTCCAGCTCGGGGTTGGCAGGATACTTCCTTTCTGCGGACATCGCGTTGTTCGCCTCACGAATTGCGGTATTACGTTGCAGTGCACAACTGTTCACTACAACAAAAGTATGCGCTAAATAGGAACGATTTTCAATGAAACCGTATTTTGAATAACGGCAGCTCGCGCCCCCTGTTCAACGTTTTGATAACGCATCGGTAAGTGCAGGCGTTTGTTCTGGATCAATCCAGCGCAGCGAAATCGAACAGGTCGCGATCGGCCATCTGCGACGGTGCAATACGGGTCATGGAACGAAATATACGTTCGCTGCGGCCGGGATCGATGCGCTCCCAGTCGGCAAGCATGGCCTTGATGTTCTGACGCTGCAGGTTGGCCTGCGAGCCGCACAGATTGCAGGGGATGATCGGATACTGATTCAGCCGTGCGTATTTTTCGATATCGCGCTCGCTGCAGTAGGACAACGGCCGGATGACCACGTTCTCGCCGTCGTCGGAACGCAGTTTGGGCGGCATGCCGGCCATGCGCGCGCCGTGGAACATGTTCAGGAACATGGTTTCAACGATGTCGTCGCGATGGTGACCGAGCGCGATCCGATTAAAGCCGTTTTCGCGGGCATAGCGATAGAGAATGCCGCGCCGCAGGCGCGAACACAGCCCGCACATGGTCGCGCCTTCGGGTACCTTCTCGGTGACCACGCTATACGTATCGCGCTCGAGTATTTCGTAGTCGACGCCGAGCTTGTCCAGATAGGCCGGCAGGATATGTTCGGGGAAGCCGGGCTGCTTCTGGTCCAGGTTCACCGCGCGCAGCTCGAAACGCACGGGCGCGACCTCCTGCAGATAGCGCAGCATGTCGAGCATGGTGTAGCTGTCCTTGCCTCCGGACAGACAAACCATGATGCGATCGCCGTCGCGGATCATGTCGTAGTCGGTCACGGCCTGGCCGGTCAGGCGCTTGAGCCGCTTGGCGAGCTTGTTCGCCCCGACCGAGCCCGGCGTCAGGCCGGCCGGCGGGCGGGTATCGAGTACCGGAATATCGGACATGGCGCGTTGCCTGGCGTTGCCATCAATCGAAAACGATGCGCGTCATTGTACGCATGCGCCGACGCGACTACAGCGCGGCGCGGGCGGCTCAGGCGTGGGCCAGCAGCTGCTGCATCACACGCCGGCTCTCGGCCACGTAGTGGCCGCCGAACAAACGGGCATGGTTGAGCAGGTGATAGAGCTGATAGAGCGGGCGCCGCACATGGCGATAGCCGTCGCTCATCGGCCAGGCGCCCCAGTAGGCCTCGAAGAACAGCGGCGAAAAGCCGCCAAACAGCTCGGCCATGGCCAGATCCGTTTCGCGATCGCCGTAATAGACGGCCGGATCGAACAGCACGGGCACGCCGTTTGCGTCCATGCCGACGTTGCCGCCCCACAGGTCGCCGTGAACCAGCGACGGCTCGTGCCGATGCCGTGCCAGCAGCGTGTCGAGCACGGCCAGCAGCGCATCGCCGTCGCGCGCCAGACCCCGATGCCGGGGCGCCAGCACATCGAGCATCACCGCGAGACGGTTCTCGCGCCAGAATTCCAGCCATTCGGCATGCCAGGCGTTGGGCTGGGCGCTGGTGCCGATGGTGTTGTCGCGCTCGAAGCCATAGCGGGCTGCCACAATGCCGTGCATATCGGCCAGCGCCTCGCCCAGGCGCGTCATCGCGGCCGGGCTCAGCGCATGGAGTGCAATGTGCTCAAGCACGAGATAGGCATGGGCGCCGGCACGACCCTGGGCGATCACGCGCGGCACGCGCAGCCCCACGGCCTGGCCCAACTCGGCCAGGCCGGCCGCTTCCGCCGCGAACATCGTCTCGCGTTCGGCGCGGTTGAGTTTGACGAAATAGCTTCGCTCGCCGGCTTCGATCCGATAGGCGGTATTGATCGAGCCGCCGCCCAGCCGCGTGCGTCGCTCGCCGGCAAACGGCGCCCCCTGGGCTTTCGCGATAGCCGAGTCGATCGCGGCCCAATCGATCACGAAGTGGCCACACCGAGGCGTTTACGCAGACGCTCGCCCACGCCGAGCCGGTCGCAGATCGAACTCAGCTTTTCGTGATCGGGTGCGCGCCGACGGATGTCGCGCTGCTCGCCCGCGAGATCGATATCGGTCACGATCGTGGCCAAGCGATAGGACAGGCGCACCTGCTCGGCGTGGGCTTCGAGCTTGGCTGCCAGAGATTTCGCCCCGCGCAGACCGCTGGCGGCGACGCCGTCGAGATCGCCCAGCAGCGCATCGATGCCATTGAACTGCTGGAGCAACGACGCCGCCGTCTTGGCGCCGATGCCGGGCACGCCGGGGATATTGTCGACGGTGTCGCCGACCAGGGCCAGATAGTCGGCAATACGCGCGGGCGGCACGCCGAACTTGGCCTCGATCGCCGCACAGTGGTAACGGGTTTCGCGGGCGTAGTCCCACAGGATGTCGTCCGGGCCCATGATCTGGGCGAGATCCTTGTCGGAGGTCACGATCGTGACCGGCGTATCGCTGTCTTTGGCCAGCGTGCCGATCAGGTCGTCGGCCTCGTAGACCGGGCTGGAGAGCGTAGCCACACCCAGTGCTTCGGTGATTTCGCGACAGGCACCGATCTGGGCCTCGAGCGCGGCCGGCGGCAACTCCCGGTTGGCCTTGTAATCGGCAAAGAACTGGTTGCGAAACGAGCTGGTGAGCGATTCGTCGAACGCGGCCGCGACCTGGGGATCGTCATCGGCTGCGAGTAGCTGCACGAGAAAGGTCGTATAACCGTAGACCGCATTCAGCGGCTGCTCATCGCGCCCGGTCAAACTCGAGGGCAGCGAGTGGAACGCCCGGAAAATGTAGACACTGGCATCCACGAGCAGCATGGCGCTAGTGTACTGCACCATGCCTTCGTTCTGCTGCGTGTCGCCCCCGAGACACGGTATTTTATCGATCCCGTTTACAAGGACCCTGCCCATGATTCGAATCCGCCGTACGGCCGCCGTTGCATTGCTGGCCGGCCTGAGCACCGTCGCGGGCATCGCCCAGGCCGACACCACGCTGACCTATCAGGGCGCCAGCGGCGCGTTTACCGTCGACATGCACCCGGGCGCGGTGCGCATCGACGATGCGAGCCCGCAGTGGCAGCTCTACAAGGAGGATGCCAAGGCCATCTTTTCGGTCGATCCGCGTGAGCGCACCTACACACGCCTGGACCGCGACTCCGCCAGCGTGATTCGCGAGCAGGTGGATTCGCTGCGGGCCCAGATCGAGGAACGTGTGCAGCAGCTGCCCGAGGCACAGCGCGCCACCGCACGTGCGGCCATGCTTCAGTCGGTACCCGGCCTGGATACCCGTAACCAGAAAATCGGCCTTGACCGCACCGGGCGCAAAGAAGATGTCGCCGGCGTGGAGTGCGAGGTGGTGCAGGTGGTACGCGACGGCCAGCCCGCCGAAACGCTATGCGTGGCCACGCCCAAGGCACTGGGCATCAGCGCAGACACCTTTGCCAGCGTGACCTCCATGTTCTCGCTAATGCAGACGCTGCTGGCCGGCACCGGTTTCGAGACCGCCGGCCTGCCCTATCTCAGCCTGGCCGGCATGCCGATCCGCTTTACCGATACCAACACCGGCGAACGCCGCCAGCTGGTGGAGGTCAGCCATAAAGAGGTGTCGAGCCAACGATTGAGCATTCCGCAGGACTACGTCGAAACCGCGGTGACCCCGCCGGGGCGCTGAAATCGTCGCAAGCGGCCCATGCTACGAAAGCCTAATGGTTTAGGTTAGACTGCTTTCGGGGTTAATCCGGCCTGCGGCTCATGGGCGGACACGTCTGTCTGCACCGTGCCAACGCGCCGCGCCGGGTATTCATTAGAACAAATTCAAGGGAAGACATGAGCGTAACTATCGCAGTCCCGAAAGAAACGGCCAGTGGCGAGACCCGTGTCGCCATGGTGCCGAAGGTGGCCGACAAGCTGGCCAAACTCAACGTCGATCTCAAGATCGCCAAGGGCGCCGGCGAAGGCAGCCGTATCCCGGACGAATCCTTCAAGGAACCGGTTCAGATCACCGACAACGCCGACGATGTATTCGGCGCCGATGTCGTGCTGGCCGTCAATGCGCCCGATGCGCAGTCGATCGGCAAGATGAAGAAGGGCTCGGTACTGATCAGCTTCGTGCAGGCCCACAACAACCCGGATACGGTCAAGGCGCTCAACGACGCCGGCGTAACCAGCTTCGCCATGGAACTGGTGCCGCGTATCACCCGTGCCCAGTCGATGGACGCTCTGTCCTCGCAGGCCTCCGCGGCCGGCTACAAGGCCGCGCTCATGGCAGCCAACTCGCTGGAGCGCTTCCTGCCCATGCTGACCACGGCCGCCGGCACCATCCGCCCGGCCAAGGTGCTGGTCATCGGCGCCGGCGTGGCCGGCCTGCAGGCGATTGCCACCTCCAAGCGCCTGGGCGCCAAGGTGTTCGCCTATGACGTGCGTACCGACACCAAGGAACAGGTCGAGTCGCTGGGCGCGGACTTCCTCATGGCCGAGGGCGTCAAGGCCGAAGCCGAGGGCGGCTATGCCCGCGAGCTGACCGACGAGGAAAAGAAGAAGCAGCAGCAGATGCTGGAAAAGAACATGGCCGATGCCGACGCCGTGATCACCACTGCGGCGGTGCCCGGCAAGCCGGCGCCCAAGATCATCTCCAAGGCCATGGTCGATGCCATGAAGCCCGGCTCGGTGCTGATCGACCTCGGCGCCTCCGGCGGCGGCAACTGCGAGCTGACCCAGCCCGACGAAGTCGTCACCCACGGCAGCGTGACCATCTACGGGCCGTCCAACGTACCGGCCCTGCTGGCCGAACACGCCAGCGAGATGTATGCCCAGAACCTGTTCAACTTCCTGCAGCTGATCGTGATCGAGGAAGAAGGTCAGGACGACGCCAAGCCGGCCGACAAGACGCGCAAGCTCGAAATCAACTGGGATGACGAAATCCTGGCCAAGTCCGCGCTGACGCACGACGGCGAAACCGTCAACGAAGCCGCCAAGAAGGCGCTCGAAGGCAACGCCTAGGCCTTCGCCCACCGGCTCATCATCTTTCGGGAGAAAAGACAGTGATTACAGGTTTTGTCGCACTCTATATTTTCATGCTCGCGGCCTTCACCGGCTACGAGATCATCGGCCGTGTACCGGCCATTCTGCATACCCCGCTCATGTCGGGTTCCAACTTCGTGCACGGGATCGTGCTCGTCGGCGCCATGGTCGCACTCGGCCATGCCGACGGCTTCTGGGAGACGCTGATCGGCTTTATCGGCGTGATTCTGGCGGCCGGCAACGCGGTCGGCGGTTATGTCGTGACCGAGCGCATGCTCGAAATGTTCAAGTCCTCCAAGGACTGATCCTCGCTGATCCCATTACAAGAACGAGCACACGAAAAGGTTACCGAATATGAGTTTCTGGGAATTTACCGTAGACGCGAGTTATTTCGTTGCGGCCGTATTGTTCATCATCGGCCTCAAACGCATGGGCTCGCCCAAGACCGCCAAGAGCGGTATCAAGTGGGCCGGCATCGGCATGGCCCTGGCCACCGTGGTCACGCTCTGGCACCCGGCCATGGAAGCCGGCTTCTTCCGCTACGTGCTGATGATCCTCGCGATCGTAATCGGCGGCGCGGGCGCCTGGTACACCGGCAAGAAGGTCGAAATGACCGGCATGCCGCAGATGGTGGCGTTGTATAACGGCATGGGCGGCGGCGCGGCCGCAGCCATCGCGCTCATCGAGATGTACTCGGGGCGGGCCTTCGAGCACGGCACGACCGTACTCATTCTGGCCGTACTCGGCGCGCTGATTGGTGGCGTGTCGTTCTCCGGCTCGCTGATCGCCTGGGCCAAGCTCGAAGGCAAGATGAGCAAGACGATCCGTCTGCCGGCACAGCAGATGATCAACGGCGGCGCGGCCCTGGTGATCGTGCTGCTGGGCCTGTGGATCTTGATGTCGGCCGGCAGCGCGCCGGTGCTGGTCACGATCTTCTTTGCGCTCTGCCTGGTGTTCGGCGTACTGCTGACCAACCCGATCGGCGGCGCCGATATGCCGGTGGTCATTTCCATGTACAACGCCTTCACCGGCCTGGCCGTGGCGTTTGAAGGCTTCGTGCTCGGCAACGCGGCGATGATCATCGCCGGTACCGTCGTAGGTGCCGCCGGTACGCTGCTCACGCTGCTCATGGCCAACGGCATGAATCGTTCCATCTCGAACGTGCTGTTCGCCGGCTTCGGTGTGGACGACGGCGCCGAGGCTGACGGGCCGGAAGGCGAGATGAAGTCGGTCGAGGCCTTTGATGCGGCTGCATCGTTCGCCTATTCCGACAGCCTGATCATCGTGCCCGGCTACGGTCTGGCCGTGGCCCAGGCCCAGCACAAGCTCTGGGAATTCGTGCAGATGCTCGAAAAAGAGCACGACGTGGACGTGAAGTTCGCCATCCATCCTGTGGCAGGCCGTATGCCCGGTCACATGAACGTGCTGCTGGCCGAGGCCGGCGTGCCCTACGACAAGATCTTCGACCTGGAAGAAATCAACGCCGAGTTCCCGAACGCGGACGCGGCGCTGGTCATCGGCGCCAACGACGTGGTCAACCCGGCCGCGCGTACCGACGAATCCAGCCCGATCTACGGCATGCCGATTCTCGACGTCGACAAGGCCCGCGAGGTCTACGTCGTCAAGCGCGGCAAGGGCACCGGCTTCTCCGGCGTACAGAACGCTCTGTTCTTCGGCGACAACACCCGTATGGTGTTCGGCGACGCGAAGCAGGTCTGTACGGATCTGGCCAACGGCCTCAAGCAGCTCTAGGGCGTTTAGGCCAAGACGGAAAAAGCCGCCTTCGGGCGGCTTTTTTCTTGGTGCGGCATATAGCCGGTTAAGCTTCGCCCATGCACGAACTCGCCCCCATCACCCGCGCCCTCGCCGGCTATCCCGCGCGGCGCCTGCGCTTCAGGCGCCACCTCAAACGCGCTGCGGTGGCCGTGATCCTGCGCGAGTCCCGTCAGGGCGCCGAGGTACTGCTTGCGCTGCGCGCGCATCGACAAGGCGACCCCTGGTCAGGCGATATGGCGTTTCCCGGCGGTCGCGTGGACCCAGTGGACGAAGCCAGCGCCTCGCGCGCGGCCTGTCGCGAAACCGGCGAGGAAGTCGGCCTGCACATCACCCGCGCGCACGGCATCGGCCGCCTCAACGACCGGCTGACGCTCGACCACCGGCGCCGCGCGCCGATGGTGGTGTCCCCGTTCGTCTACCGGCTGGAACAACGTATCGAGCCGGTGCTCAATCACGAGATCGCCGCCACCCGCTGGCTCGCGCTGGCCTGGCTTGATGAGCCCGCCAACCGCCGGACCATGCGCTGGCACGTCGGCCGGCTGAGCGTTGGCATGCCCTGCTATGACTGTGGCGACGGTCAGCGGCTGTGGGGCCTCACGCTGGCGATGCTGGACGAACTAGGCAGCCTTGCGCGATGACGCACGCCTCATCCACAGCCAACGGCAGCGGCGCAACGCCGTTATGGCGGCCTTTAAGACGGGCCCTGAGTTGTTTATCCACATATTCACAGGGCGCAAAAGATCGCACACGCGATTTTGCTGCAGCGCACATTGAGCGCGATTTCTCGTATATGACTGTTAAAACTGGAGTTTTTTACGAACTTTCGAGCAACGCAAGCGATTTGAGCGGTCGCGGCAGCGCACTCGCAGAAATTCATCCACGATTTTATCCACAGGCCGTAAACCGTTGATGAGCGGCGTAGAAACACCGCCGATCCTGCGCGTGGCCGTGCCCGTGCCCTTATATGGCGGCTTCGATTATCTCGATCTAGACGCCCAAGACGCGACCCCGATTGGCAGCCGTGTCCTGGTACGATTCGGCAGGCGCCGACTGGTCGGCATCGTCATCGAAGCCGGCGTTGAAAGCGAGCTGCCCACATCGCGCCTGCGTCCGATCGAAACCCGCCTGGATGACGCGCCGGTATTCGACGATGAACTGTTGGCGCTGCTGCGCTGGGCGGCGCGCTATTACCACCACCCGGTCGGCGAGGCGCTTGCCACCGCCTTGCCGGTCGCGCTACGCCGGGCAAGAACAGACCAGACCCCGAACCGCCACCGCGGCTGGCGGGCTGTCGCCGCGACCGGCACAAACGAACCGGCCGCGCACGCCAAACGCCAGCATGAACTGCTCGACGCCATTCGTACCGGCGAACATGCCGTGGCGCACTCGCATCTGCTCGCCCGCTTCGGCTCGATCCATGCGCCGCTCAAGGCCCTGCAGCAACGCGGCCTGATCGAGGAAGTCGACCTGCCGGGCGCGCTCGAACACGGCAGCGCGGGCCATGCGCCCACCCTTACGGACAGGCAACGCGAGGCAGTCGAACAGCTCGCCCGACGCAGCACCGGCTTTCACCCTACCCTGCTGGAAGGCGTGACCGGCAGCGGCAAGACCGAAGTGTATTGCCGGCAGATGGCCGAAGCGCTGGCCGCCCGTCGTCAGGTTCTGTTTCTGGCCCCGGAAATCGGGCTGACGCCCCAGCTGATCGAACGCCTGCGTACCCGCTTCGATGCCACCATCGGCGTGCTGCACTCCCAGCGCAGCGACGGCGAACGCGCCGATGTATGGCGGGCGGCCCGCGCCGGCGACGCGGATATCGTCATCGGCACCCGATCGGCGGTGTTCACCCCCATGCCGCGGCTCGGGTTGATCGTGGTGGATGAAGAGCACGACGGCTCCTACAAGCAGCAGGATGGCTTTCGCTATCACGCGCGCGACGTGGCCCTGCGCCGTGCCCAGCAGCGCGATATTCCGATCGTGCTCGGCAGCGCCACGCCGGCCCTGGAAAGCCTGCACAACGCCCAGCACGGCCGGTTCACGCATCTCAAGCTGGCCGAACGCGCCACCGGCGCGGCACTGCCCCCGGTGCGGGTGATCGATATCCGCTCGCGACCGCTGCTGGGCGGGCTGTCCGACCCCATGCTCGGGCATATCGAACGCCATCTCGGCGCCGGCAATCAGGTGATGGTATTCATCAATCGCCGCGGCTATGCGCCGGCGCTGTCCTGTCACGACTGCGGCTGGATCGCGCCCTGCGCGCGCTGCGATGCGCCGTTGACCCTGCATGGCGGCGGCGCACGCCTGCAATGCCACCACTGCGGCGCCCACGAACCCAGCCCGGCACAATGCCCAAGCTGTGGCTCGAAAGAGCTCATCGCGCTCGGGGCCGGCACCGAACGGGTAGCCGGGGCGCTGCGCAGCCGTTTTCCCGACGTTCGTCTGGCCCGTTTCGACCGCGATAGCGTCGCGCGCAAGGGCCGGCTGGAAAGCCAGCTTGCCGACGTCGCCAGCGGTGCCACCCAGCTGTTGGTCGGCACCCAGATGCTGGCCAAGGGCCACGATTTCGCCCGCCTGACCTGTGTCGCCGTGCTCGACGTCGACGGCGGCCTGTTCTCGGCGGACTTTCGCGCCGCCGAGCATATGGCCCAGCTCGTCACCCAGGTGGCCGGCCGCGCCGGGCGCGGCGACCTGCCCGGCGAGGTGTGGCTACAGACCCGCCACCCGGAGCACCCGCTGCTGCATCGCCTGCTCACCGGCGGCTACGATGCCTTCGCACAGGCCGCGCTGGCCGAACGCCGCGAAGCCGCGCTGCCGCCGTTCGGCTATCTCGCCCTGCTGCGTGCGGAAGCCCACGACCTGCAATCGCCCACAGCGTTTCTCGAGCAGGCCGCGGCCACGATCCGCACCGACGAGCAGATCGCCTGTCTGGGGCCCGTACCCGCGCCCATGCAGCGCCGGGCCGGGCGCTTTCGGGCCCATCTGCTGCTGCATGCCAGCCATCGGGCACGCCTGCACCCGGCCCTGGACCACTGGCAGCGCGTGCTCGGCGAACTGCCCGGCGCACGCCGGGTGCGCTGGTCGATCGACGTCGATCCGCAGGACCTGCTCTAGCCCAAAGCGATTATCGGCCCGGCCGGTCATGGCCCAGACATGGCCGGGCGTGAGCGCGCGCGTTAGACTGCGCGGTCATTCTTGCGACCGCCTATCGAAACCACCGTGAAACGTCTCGTTCAGGATCTGCTTGCCGACGCCGTCACCCGCGCCTGGCCCGATATCGACACCCCCGATGCGCCGCATGTGGAGCGCACCCGCGATGCCGCCCACGGCGACTTCGCCAGCAATATCGCGATGACGCTGACCAAGACGCTGCGCCGCAACCCGCGCGAGATCGCCCAGACGATCATCGACACGCTCGCCGACGATGCGCGTATCGATCGGGTCGAGATCGCCGGGCCGGGCTTCATCAACTTCTTTCTGGCGCACGCGGCGTTTCGCGCAGCCATCGATGACGTGCTCGCGGCCGGTACGGCCTATGGGCAAAGCGATACCGGCGCCGGCCAGCAGGTGATGATCGAGTTCGTCTCGGCCAACCCCACCGGGCCGCTGCATGTCGGTCACGGTCGCGGCGCGGCAGTCGGCGACTGTCTGGCGCGACTGTTCGAGGCCACCGGCTTCGAGGTCACGCGTGAGTTCTATTACAACGATGCGGGCGCCCAGATCGCCAACCTCGCCGTTTCCGTTCAGGCGCGAGCCAGGGGCGTCACTCCCGAAGACGACGCCTGGCCCGCCGACGGTTATCGCGGCGACTATATCGCCGACGTGGCCGCGGCCTATCTTGCCGGCGAAACGGTTGCCGCGGACGATCGTGAAGTTACCGGCGCCGCGGATGCCGACGATATCGACGCGATCCGCGAATTCGCCGTGGCCTATCTGCGCCGCGAACAGGACGCCGACCTCAAGGCTTTCGCAGTGGATTTCGATGTCTACTCGCTCGAATCGGCGCTCTATAGCGAAGGCCGGGTCGAGCGCACGGTCGAGGCGCTGGTCGCGGCCGGCCATACCTACGAGGCGGACGGCGCGCTGTGGCTCAAGACCACGGACTTCGGTGACGACAAGGATCGCGTCATGCGCAAGGCCGGGGGCGGCTATACCTATTTCGTGCCGGACGTGGCTTATCACGTGGCGAAATGGGAACGCGGCTACACCCGCGCGATCAACGAACAGGGCGCGGACCACCACGGCACCATCGCCCGCGTACGCGCCGGACTGCAGGCTCTGGATATCGGCATCCCCAAAGGCTGGCCGGACTACGTGCTGCATCAGATGGTCACCGTGATGCGCGGCGGCGAGGAAGTGAAGCTCTCCAAGCGCGCCGGCTCCTACGTGACGCTGCGCGACCTTATCGACGAGGTGGGCCGCGACGCGACGCGTTATTTCCTGGCCGCGCGCAAGCCGGATTCCCAGCAAACCTTCGATATCGATCTGGCCCGTAGCCAGAGCGAAGAGAACCCGGTCTACTACATCCAGTATGCGCATGCGCGTATTTGCAGCGTCGACGGCCAGTTGGCCGATCGCGGCATGGCCTATAGCCGGGAAGCGGCGGATCTGGCGCGCCTCGACAGCGCCCACGAACAACGCCTGATCACCGCGATCTCCCGCTTTCCGGAACTCATCGAAACCGCTGCCGCGGATTTCGCACCCCAGGCCGTGGCGCATTATCTGCGCGATCTGGCCGATGCCTTTCATAGTTACTACAACGCCCAGCAGTTCCTGGTCGACGACGCCGCCCTGCGCAACGCGCGCCTGGCGCTGGTGTTCGCCACACGACAGGTACTGGTCAACGGGCTTAAGCTGTTGGGCGTGGACGCACCGGAGCAGATGTAATGGCGCGAGATTATTCCGGCCGACCGGGCAGTTCTTCCTCGAATAACGGCAAGCGCAAGCCCACGCGCCGCCAGCCGGCCGCGCGACCCACGCCGACCAAGCGCACCAAGGGCGGCGGCCCGCCGGGCTGGGTATGGATGATCTGCGGGCTGTGTATCGGTCTGACCGTGGCTGCGGTGTTCTATGTGTTCGCACGCCCCGGCGGCGATCTGGCGCGCGAGCAGATAAAAATCGCCATGCCGGAGAAGAGCAGCAAGGACGAATCCTCGCAGTCGGCAAAGGCGGCCGCCCCGGCCGAGCCCGAAGCCGAGGAAGAGGAGCCACGCTTTTCCTTCTACAAGATGCTGCCGAACTATGAAGTGGTGATCCCGGAAGAGGAATATCCGGAGAAAAAGAGTCGCTCCGCCTCGCACAGCGCGCCGCCCAGCGCCGCTGAAGTCGAGCAGCCGGCCTCCAACAAGCCGCAGCCGACCACGCCCAAGGTCGAAGAGCCGGGACGCTTTATCATCCAGGCCGGCTCCTTCTCCACCCCGGCCGATGCAGAACGCCGCAAGGCCGAACTGGGCATGCTTGGACTGGCCGCCAAGACGGTGGAAGTGGACCTGCCTTCGGGCAAGACGGTCTATCGCGTGCAAAGCAATACCATCAGCTCGTCGAGCGAGCTCAACAAGATCCTCAAACGGCTGCGCGAAAACCGTATTGATACGCTGGTGATGCGAGCCAAGAACTAGGCGCGGCTCGGCAGCGGTCTTGCCTGCCGCCGAGCGCGAATTGCGGCCTTCTGCCTAAGGTTGGCTGCCCAGATACTGGGTCAAGGTATCGCGCCAGGCATCGCTGGCCAGATACTCCAGAATCGCGCGGTTGATGGGTTCGCGCAGGTCGCTGCCCTCGGGCAGTGCAAATGCGTAGTCCTGCCGGTCGAAGATCGACTCCAGCACGCTCAAGGTATCGCCGTATTCGTTTTTCACCCGGTAGTTGAGCAGCGGCGCATCGTAGACCACGGCATCGACCCGGCCCGCCGACAATGCGGCAAGCCCGTCTTCTAGCTCGGGCCGTGCGCTGAAGGCGATGCCACGATCGCGCAGGGCCTCGGCCGCAGCCGAGCCCTCCACCGTGACCACCCGTGCATCGGCCAGATCCTGTACGCCCTTGATGCCCGAGGACAGCCGATCGACGGTCAGCGACGTGGCAATCGCCGCGGTGAAGCTGGAAATGATGATGATCGCGGCGAACATCCAGACCAGACCGATGAGCCGCCCGCCCAGCGTTTTGGGCGCCTTGTCGCCGTAGCCGACCGTGGTCATGGTTACTGCGGCCCACCAGAAGCCGCTGCCCAGTCCCTGGGCGGTACTGCCGCCGAATTCCTCGGCGTTGGCTCGCCGCTCGAACAGCCAGATGATCACGCCCACGGCCAACAACACGATGGCCAGGCCGGCGAGCGCGGTGAAGAACTGCCAGGAAAAAAAGCGTCGCAGCGTGGCCCAAACCGCACTGCCGTCATTCGCGGGTACGGCGATCGCGAGGCCGGTCGAATAGAACGGGTAGGAAAAATCGATATGGGCTTCGCGGGGCGCGGTGACCGTCAGTGCCGCAACCGACAGATCCAGGTCGCCGTCTTCGAGGCCGCTGAACAGCCCGGCCAGATCACTCGGCACGTAATCGTATTCGATGCCCAGACGTTGGGCGACCGCCTGCCAGAGCACGATACTCACGCCGGAAAAACGGCCGTCGCCGCTATCCACCACGAACGGCGGCGCGTGTTTTGTGCCCACCCGCAAGCGCGCGCCGCGTTCGCCTGCCGGCATGGCCTGGGCCACGATATCCGGCGTGCTCGTTTGCACGCCGCCCGGCTGGGCGAGTGCTGGCATGCCGCATAGCAGGACACCCAGCATCGCTAGGCCGGCGAGATACCGCAGCGCCTGGAAATAACGATTATTCATTGGCTCCCCCATTCAGCGGGGCCGCGTCAGAAACCGTGGCGCAAACCCAGCAGAAAACTCACATCCGGCGAAACCCCGGTGTTCAGATCTTCGATAATCGCAAATTCCATGCGCGAACGCTCGCTGAGCTGCCAGTCCACGCCCAGCGCGCCGGACACCGCGGTGCCGTCGAGCGCTTCGATATCGGTATCTTCATAGAACGGGCTATGCGCATAGCCCTGTACCTTGACCACGACCGAGGGCAGCACCGCATACCCCAGCGTGGCCCAGCCGAAGGCGACTTCCTGTACGCGCTGGTCTTCGAGCACATCACCTTCGCCCGAATACAGGCCACCCACGCCGGCGAGCATGCGCCAACGCGACAAACCGTTCTGGTTGTTGCCAATCGTGCCCCAGAGCGATACGTCGGCCGCGCCGCTGCCGGTCAGCCGATCGGCATCGCCGGTCGGCAACTTGAGTTCGCCGGCAAGTGCCATGCCCCAGTCGCCGAAACCGGCCAGGCGCTTTTTAAGGCCCAACCTGACATCGCCCACGCCGGACGGGGAATCGCTTACATCGAGGGCAACCCGGCCATCGCGCTCATATCGAAACGACTGGCGATCGCGGGGCGCGCCGGACCGCCCGCCGTCGGAAAAACCGAACAAATCGTGGAAATCGTCAATGAACCCGTCGGCAAAGCCACCACTATGGTCGACGAACGGTATTTCGATACTGGCCTGCCAGTCGTTGGCCAGGCCACGCTCGAATACCAGCGCGGCACGGGTGGTTTCGCCGTCGAACAAAAGGCTTTCGTTGCCGCTGTTCTGTTCGGTGTAGTGGCTGGTGAAATCTACCCGTAGTCCGCCCCGCCAGGCGCCGGGCTCGACCACGGTATAGCCGTCCGCGCGCGGCAGCCCGTAGATCGCGACCGTGGGCGACTGATCCGAAAACGCCAGTGGCTGCGGCGCCTGCGCGTCGTCGGCCTGCGCGCACACCGGCGCGATCCAGAACATCGTAGAAAACAGCAGGCAGGACGCCCCGCATGCCCGCAAACGGCCCAATCCCATATCGCTTCCCCCAATGGCCGCGCCCCCGAGCGCGGTTTTTTTAGTTACCGATCAAGTCATACCGGATCGAGTTTGGCATAGCCGGCGATCAGCCACTTGCTGCCCACCCCGTCGAAGTTGACCTGAATCCGGGCACGGGCGCCATCCCCCTCGAAGGCCAGCACCGTGCCCTGGCCGAATTTCTTGTGCGCGACCCGCTGGCCGAGCGACAGCCCGGCCGCGCGCTGTTCGGACTTGGCGATACTGCCCGGACGAAACACCGGCTGGCTGATACCCGCCTGCGGGCGTACTTCGCGCAGGAAATCCGCCGGAATCTCGCGCAGAAAACGCGACGGCGCGCACAGATTCTCGCTGCCGTGCAGGCGCCGTACCTCGGCATGCGAGATATGCAGCTTCTCCATGGCCCGGGTCATGCCGACGTAGCACAGGCGGCGCTCTTCCTCGAGGCCGTTGTCGTCGTCGACCGAGCGCTGATGCGGGAAAAGGCCTTCTTCAAGGCCCACCATGAACACCAGCGGAAACTCGAGGCCCTTGGCCGAGTGCAGGGTCATCAGCTGGACCGACTCATCCCATTCGCCGGCCTGATTCTCGCCGGCTTCCAGCGAGGCATAGGCCAGGAACTGGGTGATCTCGTCCATGGTGTCGTCGTCATCGGCCGCATAGGCGCGCGCGGCAGACACCAGTTCGTCTAGGTTTTCCTTGCGGCCTTCGGCTTTTTCGTCGCCGCCCTTGCCGTGGTGCGCCTTGAGGCCGGTGGTCACGATCACCTTTTCGGCGATTTCGTGCAGGGCCATGCCCTCGATCTCGGCGTCCAGCGTATCGATGAGTTCGATGAAGGCCATGACCATCTTGCCGGCACGGGCCGGTAGCCCATTCTCGGCCAGGTCGAAAGCGGCCTGCCACAGGCTCATCGCGCCAGCACGGGCATGGCTGCGGATCTTGTCGACGGTGGTCGCGCCGATACCCCGGGTGGGCGTGTTGACGATGCGCTCGAAGGCCGCATCGTCCGATCGGGACTGCAGCAGCCGCATATAGGCCAGCGCATCCTTGATCTCGGCACGCTCGAAGAACTTCTGACCGCCGTAGATACGATAGGAAATCTCGGCCGCGATCAGCCGCTCCTCGAGCACGCGCGACTGGGCGTTGGAGCGATAGAGGATGGCAATATCCGAGCGCTTGCCGCCGTCGGCGATCCAGTTCTGGATGCGGGTGACGACATGCTGGGCTTCGTCGTACTCGTTGAAGGCCGCATAGATATCGATCGGCTCGCCATCGGCACCGGCGGTCCACAGCTCCTTGCCCAGACGGGTGAGGTTGTGGCCAATCAGGCCATTGGCCGCGCCCAGGATCGTGCCCGTGGAGCGATAGTTCTGCTCCAGGCGTACGGTGGCAGTGTTCTTGAAGTCTTCCTCGAAGCGCAGGATGTTGTCGACCCGCGCGCCGCGCCAGGAATAAATGGACTGATCGTCGTCGCCGACGATGAACACCTTGCCGCTATCGCCGGCCAGCAGGCGGATCCAGCCATATTGCAGCGCGTTCGTATCCTGGAATTCGTCGACCAGGATATGGCTGAAACGCCGCCGGTAATGCGCCAGCAGGTCGGCGTTGTCGCGACAGGTTTCGTAGGCGCGCAGCAGCAGCTCTGGAAAGTCCACGAGGCCGGCCGATTCGCGCGCGCTTTCATAGGCCTGATAGACACGAATCATCTGGCTGCGGGCATAGTCGCCGGTATCGGCCAGATCGCGCGGGCGCTCGGCGGCCTCCTTGCAGCTGTTGATGAAGCCCTGCATCTGGCGCGGCGGCCAGCGCTGCTCGTCCATTTCCAGATTCTTGAGCGTGCGCCGCACCAGCCGGTACTGATCGTCCGAATCGATGATCTGAAACGCCTGGGGCAGCTTGGCTTCCTTGAAATGCAGGCGTAGCAGCCGGTGGGCGATGCCGTGAAAGGTGCCCACCCACAGCGCCCGTGCGGGTACGCGCAGCATCGGCTCGAGCCGGGCGCGCATTTCGCCCGCCGCCTTGTTGGTGAAGGTGACGGCCAGGATCGACTGCGGCGATACGCCCTCGACGCCGATCAACCAGGCGATACGATGAATCAAGACCCGAGTCTTGCCCGAGCCCGCGCCTGCAAGTACGCGCATATGCCCCGGCGGCGCGCCCACCGCTTCACGCTGGGCTTCGTTCAAAGAGTCGAGAATTGTCGATACGTCATCCATGGCGCGCATTGTAACCAATGCGCCGTGACGCCCGGCCGGGCATTCATGGACGCGCAAGCTCGTCGCGCTAGAATCTATGCCTGTCAGACACGAGCAACCGCCGTTTTACGGCCCGCTTTCGGGAGAAAACCGACCATGCGTCGAATCTACGTCGCTTCGCTACTGCTGCTGCTGGTTGCCTGTGCGACCTCGCCCACCGGGCGCAACCAGCTCAAGCTCTTTTCCGAGGAGAAGATTGCGCAGATGGGCATCCAGAGCTATCAGCAGATGAAGCAGGAAGAGCCGATCGATACCAGCACTGCGGACAATCGCTACGTGAAGTGCGTGGCCGACGCGATCACGCGCGTGACCGGCGGCGAATGGGAAGTCACGGTATTCAAGGACGACCAGGTCAACGCCTTCGCGCTGCCCGGCGGCAAAATCGGCGTTTACTCCGGCCTGCTGGACGTGGCCAAGACCGACGATCAGCTAGCCGCGGTCATCGGTCACGAGGTCGGGCACGTACTAGCCGACCACGGCAACGAACGCGTATCGCAGCAGGCCGCGACCCAGGGCGGTCTGCAGGTGGTATCGGCCTTTCTGGGTGGCTCCGGCGGGGGCGGCAACCAGGCCGTGATGTCGGCGCTCGGCCTCGGCGCGCAAGTGGGCATCCTGCTGCCGTTTTCGCGTACCCAGGAAAGCGAAGCCGATACGATCGGGCTGGAACTGATGGCGCGGGCCGGTTTCGACCCGCGTGAGTCGGTTGCGCTCTGGCAGAACATGGCCGCGGCCGGCGGCGAAAAGCCGGCCGAATTCATGTCGACCCATCCGTCCAACCAGCACCGGATCAACAATCTGGAGAGCCACATGAACCAGGCCATGCAGCTCTACCAGCAGGCGCCCAACAAGCCGAATTGCAGCTAGCATTACGTCACACCGCCGCAACGGCCGGACACGCCGGCTTGCGGGCGGTTTGGAATGCTTGAAATTTTTTTCGCATTGAGCTATTGCAAGCAGCGAAAAATATGTAGACTCGGAATTGTTCGGCTTGGCCGTTCTCCGTTGGTCTTAGTTTGGTGTCGTTGACGAGTCCGTACGGTTTTTCAGAAATAATGACACGGTATCGCTAGGATCAGTCGAGATGAATATTTACGTGGGCAATCTGTCGTGGAACACCAATGACGACGAACTCCGGGGCGCTTTCGAAGCGTTCGGTGAAGTATCGTCGGCCAAGGTGATCATGGACCGCGAGACCGGCCGTTCGCGCGGCTTCGGCTTCGTGGAAATGCCGGACGACAACGATGCCAAACAGGCCATCGAAGGCATGAACAACAAGGATCTCGGTGGTCGCACCCTGCGGGTGAACGAAGCCCGTCCGCGCGACGATCGTCCGCGCGGTCCGCGTCGCTTCTAAGCGCTCGCACG
The DNA here is from genome assembly GCA_002433465.1 of Salinisphaera sp. UBA6602. Taxonomy (GTDB): domain Bacteria; phylum Pseudomonadota; class Gammaproteobacteria; order Nevskiales; family Salinisphaeraceae; genus Salinisphaera. The sequence goes on along the minus strand of DJIE01000057.1, from coordinate 300 downwards.
ACGCATAACCGTTAAGAAGAAAGCCGCCATCGTGCGGCTTTCTTTTTGTGCGCTCGATGAATCGCAGCGCGGCTGCGGCTGAACGTGAACACAACAGGCGGGCCGCGCAAACGGCGTAGCCGGCGCGTTTGCAACCGGCCAGGGCCCGCGGCACGCCCGAATACCGGGCGTGTGCCCGCGGTTCAGGCATTCAGCCGGTCACAGCCGTGGCAGGGAAGCTCTGCACAACCTCTCGCGGTTCGCGTTCGAGTCCTCACAGACGTTGCGGCAAGGCGCCCGAGCGCAGCGCCTGCCTCATTG
>DJIE01000074.1 GCA_002433465.1 Salinisphaera sp. UBA6602 | reverse complement strand
GGCGATGCCTTCCTCGAGAATCTTGGCACCTTCGTTGACCATCACGTAAAGGCAGCGCTCCAGGATTTCCTGATCGCTGACTTCGCGGGTCTCGATGCCCTTCTCGGCGCGGTACTTCTCGATCTCGGCCATGGCCGTGTCGGACGGACGCGGGGTACGATCGCCTTCGGCGTAATCGAACACGCCGCCGCCGGTCTTCTGGCCCCAGCGTTCCTGCTCGGCCAGGGCGTCCATCCAGTCGCGCTCGGGTGCGTTTTCCGGATCGTCCTCGCGCAGGCCTTCACGAATACGCCAGCCCACGTCCAGGCCGGCCAGATCGGCCATGGCGAACGGGCCCATCGGCAGACCGAAGTCGAACAGCACCTTGTCGACCTGCGACGGCGTTGCGCCTTCATTGACCAGCTTGACGGCCTGGGCCTGGCGCTTGTGCAGGATGCGGTTGCCCACAAAGCCGTTGCACACACCGACCAGCACGCCGACCTTGCCGATACGCTTGGACAGATCCATCACCGTGGCGATGACTTCATCCGACGTGGCTTCGCCGCGCACGTTCTCGAGCAGCTTCATGACGTTGGCCGGCGAGAAGAAGTGCATGCCGATGACGTCTTCGGGGCGCTTGGTCGACTGCGCAATTTCGTCGACGTCGAGCGTGGAGGTGTTGGTGGCCAGGATCGCGCCGTCCTTGCAGACGCGATCAAGCTCGCCGAACACCTGCTTTTTGACCTTCATGTTCTCGAACACGGCCTCGATGACCAGATCCACATCCGACAGGTCGTCGTAGGACAGCGAGGTGCTGATCAGCGACATGCACTTTTCGACCTGCTCCTCGGTCATGCGGCCTTTCTTGGCGGTCGCTTCGTAGTTCTTGCGAATCAGGGCCACGCCTTTGTCGAGCGCTTCCTGCTTCATTTCCAGCATCTTCACGGGGATGCCGGCGGACAGGAAGTTCATGGCGATGCCGCCGCCCATGGTGCCGGCACCGATGATGCCGACCTGCTTGATTTCGCGCTGCGGCGTCTCCTTGGAAATGCCGGGCACCTTGCCCACTTCACGCTCGGCAAAGAACACGTGGCGCTGGGCCGCGGATTCCGGCGAATTCAGCAGTTCGGTGAACAGCTCGCGCTCGCGCTTCATGCCGGCCGCGAAATCCAGCTCGGTCGCGGCCTGGACGGCCTTGATGCAGTGGAACGGCGCCAGGAAGCCGCGCTTCTTGCGCGCGATCGACTGCTCGAACTCGGAGAAGACGTTGTCGCTTTCCTTCTCGACCGCCAGCTCGCTGACCTTACGCCGCGGGGCGCCGTCGGCAACCAGCTTCTCGGCATAGGCAATGGCTTCGGCCTTGAGATCGCCGGAAACGACTTCGTCGACCACGCCCATGTCCTTGAGCTTGGCCGCCTTCATCGGCTTGCCTTCGACAATCGCCTGCATGGCGGCCTTGGCGCCGATCAGGCGCGGCAGGCGCTGGGTACCGCCCGCGCCCGGCAGCAGGCCCAGGTTGACCTCGGGCAGGCCCATCTTGGCCGAATCCAGGGCCACGCGATAATCGCAGCCGAGGGTGATTTCCATACCGCCGCCGAGTGCGGTGCCGTGCACGGCCGCGATCAGCAGCTTGTCGCTGTTTTCCAGCGTCTGCACCACGTCGGGCAGGCTCGGTTCCTGCGGCGGCTTGCCGAATTCACGGATGTCTGCACCGGCGGGGAAGGTCCGGCCACCACCGATGATCATCAGCGCCTTGGCACCGTCATCGGCCAGGCCCTTGTCCAACGCATCGACGATGCCCTGGCGCACGGCATGCCCGAGGGCATTGACCGGCGGGTTATCGACGGTGATCACGCCGATGTCGCCATCGCGTTCGTAGGAAACCACTTCACTCATAACTACTCCTTGTCCAATTCGTGGGCCGCGCGCTCGGGCGCGGCGTGTTTATTCGTTGTCGAACTCGCCGGCCTTGCCCTAGCCGGTGGCCTGCGGCCACTCCTGTTCCTGTAGCGCGCGCCACATCAGCTTGCCGGTGGGCGAGCGCGGCAGGGTCTCGCAGATTTCGATCACACGCGGCACTTTATAGGCCGCCATGTTTTCCCGACACCATTCCCGAATGTCCTCGGCGCTGGCCGCGTCGGCACTGTTGAGTACCACGCAGGCCTTCACGCTTTCACCGCGGCGCGGATCGGGCGTGGAGATCACGCAGGCCTCGCGAATCGCCGGATGACGATACATCAGGCTTTCCACCTCCGCGGGCCATACCTTGTAGCCCGAGGCGTTGATCATGCGCTTGACCCGGTCGACGATGAAGAAATAGCCCTCGTCGTCGTAATAGCCGATATCGCCGGTACGAAAGAACGATTTGCCATCGAGGTCGATGAACGCGGCCTTGGTTTCCTCGGGCCGGCGCCAGTAGCCCGAAAACACCTGGGGCCCGTTGCTCACAATCTCGCCGACCTCGTTGGGCCCGAGTTCGGTCAGCGTTTCGGTATCGATGATGCGCGAATCCACATCGAACACCGGGATGCCCAGGCACTGGGCCTTGGGCGCGTCGAAGGGGTTGATATGGGTCGCCGCGATCGTCTCGGACAACCCGTACCCTTCGATGTAGTGCAGGCCGGTGAGCTTGAACAGCTTGTCGGACACCGCCGCCGGCATCGCTGCACCGCCGCCGCCGATGTTCTCCAGGCTCGACAGATCGTACTTCTCGATCTCGGGGTCGGAGAGCATGTCGATCGCCATGGTGACGATATTGGTCCAGCGGGTGATCTTGTACTGCTCGATGAGCTTCGCCGCCGTGCGCCGTTCCCAGCGCGTCATCAATACGACCGTGCTGCCGATGAAGATGGGCGCGTTCATGCCGTTCTGCATGCCCGTGACATGAAAATACGGCAGCGTGGCCAGGGATTTGCCTTCCGAGGTGCTACGGCTCCAGTAGACGCTGTGTACCGCCGAGGCCATGACCGTGCGATGGGTATGCACACAGCCCTTGGGCGCGCCGGTGGTACCCGAACTATAGGGCAGCACGCACAGATCGTCGGGCCCGGCCTCGTGGGCGCTCGGCGTGTGGCCGGCGTTCAGGGCGTCGGCCCAGAGCACGGCGTTGTCGCGACCGGTAGCCTGGGTTTCGGCCTTCACTTCGGCCGGCAGATCGAGATCGGTCGGAGCGCTCGCATATTCGCCGTAGTTGGCCACAATCGCGTGGCCAAGCTTGCCGCTATCCAGCAGCGGCGCCACCGCTTCGTAGCGCTCCTGACCACAGATGCATACGGTAGCCTCGGTGTCCTCGACATAGTGTTCGAGTTCGACGCTGCGGTTCATGGGGTTGACCGGCACCACCGCCGCATCGGCACGCAGAATGGCGTAGTAGCCGATCACGAACTGCGGCGCGTTCTGCATGAACAAAAGCACGCGATCGCCGCGCTTGACGCCCTGGGCCTGCAGATAGCCGGCCAGCGCACAGACCTGTTCATCGAGTTCGCGATAGCTCAGCGGCGTGTCGTAATAAACGATGGCCGGTCGCTCGGGATAGCGCCGCGCCGAGATTTCGAGGTTGGTGTAGAGGCTGGTCTGTGGCAGCCCCAGCGAATGGGGCAGGTTGGCAGGCCAGGCGGCATAATGCCGATCGAACATAGCAGTGGTCTCCTCGCTTTCCAGCGTTTGGCGCTGCCCCACTCTTGATCGGTGTTCGACAGGCCACGGTTTGCGTTGCCGGTGCCGCAACGCCGCCTGCGTCACGAATGATCGGTCGCAGGCGAGGCAGCAGCGTGGCGTCTTTAACTTGAAATACTATTTCGTTTTTTGAAGCCGCTTTTTTACTCCGCGCGTTGACTGATGTCCAGTCGCCAAGCGTCGGTCAGCGCTTGCTGTTCAAGCAGGGCTTCGTCGCAGCGGCTGCCGTGCAACGGCGTGGCCGAGACATAGCCGTCACGCAGCGCCACCACATCCGACGCTGGATCAGCGACGGTGGTGATATCGCGTTCGAAACTCAGCCAGTGATAAGCCAGTCCGCGACCGTCCGCTCCCGCGATCAGTCGCGGGCCGACGATCGTGCCCGTGGACTGGCGGGTAAAGCGTAGCCCTTGGATCGACTCCGCGGCCTGCATGGGGAAATTCAGGTTCCAACAACAGCGGCCGACTTCATCGCGCGCGCTCCACAGGCGTCGTATCGTCTCCGCTGCATAGGCTTCGGTGGCCGAAAAGTCGAGCGCGCCGCGATCGTGAAAGACCTGGCTCAGGGCGATCGCCGGCAAGCCCAGATGATCAGCCGCCAATACCGCGCCCACCGTGCCGGAATACATCACCGAGTCGGACAGATTCGCGCCCCAGTTGACCCCGGACAGCACCAGGTCCGGCGGCTCGTCGCGCAGCCAGTCGGCCATGGCGACCATCACGCAATCAGCGGGCGTGCCGGTCAGGGCGTAACGCTGGCTGCCGTATTCGGTCACCCGTAGCGGGTGGTGCATGGATATGCTCTGCCCCACGCCGCTCTGGTCGGCCATGGGGGCGACCACCCAGACGTCCTCGGCGAGCGCGGCAGCGATGCGTTCGGCCACGGCCAGCCCCGGCGCCTCGACGCCGTCGTCGTTGGTCAGCAGTATTCGGCGAATCGGCTTCATGGCGTTCTATGGCTGTCGGATATCGGCCCCGCCAGTCTCGCACGCGCCTGTAACCTTCGTTCAATCATGGGCACGCGCGACCGCCCAGCCGCGTTCGGCGATCAGGCCGGCACGGCGGCCAACGTTCAAGGCATCGCTGTTGCTCGCATTGCCCTGCAACGCCCGCGCATACACACCCTGCAGAATCGCCGCGGTACGAAACAGCGAGAACGCCACGAATACCGGCCAGTCGTCGATCGGCGCGAGCCCGCGAGCCTGGCGGTAGCGCTCGAGCTGTTCGGCTTCGGTGGGAATACCGTGGGCGGCCAGATCCAGCCCTTCGACCCCGCGCACACCGGCCACACCGTGCGGCAGGTGGTACGGCATGCAGGCATAGGCCAGATCCGCGAGCGGATGACCGATGGTGGCCAGCTCCCAGTCGAGCACCGCGGCCACGTCGGTCGAGTCCGGCGCAATCAGCAGATTGCCGATACGGAAGTCGCCATGGGCGATCGCCGGGGTGGTGTCCTCGGGAATATGGTCGGTCAGCCACTGGCCGAGCGCATCCATATTCGGGTCGGTCTCGGTCGCCGAGGCCTCGTACTGGCCGCGCCAGCGCTTGATCTGGCGTTCGACATAGCCGTTCGGCCGTCCGAACTCGTTCAGCCCGACGGCATCGACGTCCACGTCGTGAAGTGCGGCCAGCGCATCGATGAGCCCGCGATAGATCTCGCCGCGCTCGCTGGCCGCCAGTTCAGGCATGGCCGGATCGCCGAACACCCGGCCCGGCACATAGTCCATGACGTAGAACGGCGTGCCGATAACGTCGGCATCCTCGCAGTGCACGTGCATGCGCGGCACGGGCACGCCGGGCGCGTCGACCAGGGCCGACATCACCTTGTACTCGCGATCGATGCGATGCGCCGACGGCAGAATCTTGCCCGGCGGCTGTTTACGCAATACGTAGTGGCGCGGCGCGTCGGCGCTGCCCGTGGTCAGAAAATAGGTCGGGTTCGACTGACCGCCCTGGAACTGGCGAACCTCGAGTCCGCCCTCGAGGAGCCCATGGTCACGAAGATACTGTTCGAGCGCACCCTCATCGAAGCGGTGCGCCTCGCGCACCGCGACGATTTCCGGCGCGCCGGCCTGACTCTGATCCACCATGTTCAGCTGATCGTCTCGCCGCCGTCGGCGACGAGCGTCTGCCCGGTGACATAAGCACTGGCATCGGTGGCCAGGAACATCGCCACGCCGGCGATATCCACCGGCTCGCCGATACGGCGTACCGGCGTACGCTTTTCGGCCTGTTCTAGGCGTTTCGGGTCTTCGACCAGCGCCTTGGCGAAATCGGTACGCACCAATCCCGGTGCGATGGCGTTGACGCGAATATTCTGCGGGCCCCACTCGACCGCCAGATTACGCACCAGCGCCGCTTCGGCCGCCTTGGATACGCCATAGGCGCCGATCACGGTGTTGCCGCGCAAACCGGCGATCGACGACAGCACGATGACGTTGCCGCCGCCTTGCTCGGCCATGCCGGGCAGCACCATGTTGCACAGCCAGAACGTGCCGCGCACGTTGGTTTCCATGATCTTGTCCCAGGCCTCGTCGGACAGTTCCGCCGTGGTGCCATAGACCGGGTTGGTGGCGGCATTGCACACCAGCACGTCGATCTGGCCATAGGTTTGTTTCGTCTTGTCGACGAGGTTCTGCAGGTCTTCTTTCTTGCCCACGTGGCAGGCAATCGCGATGGCGTCGTGGCCGGCGTTGCGCAGTTCTTCGGCGACCGGTTCGCAGGCTTCGCTCTTGCGGCTGGAAATCACGACCTTGGCGCCGTGCTCGGCCATCTGCCAGGCAATCGCCTTGCCGATACCCCGGCTCGAGCCGGTGATCACGGCAACCTTGCCGCTCAAGTCAAACAGATTGGACATCAAATTCTCCTGACGTTAACGAACGCGTGCCGGCAGCCTGCGGGCCACCGGCACGGCGTGCATGAAGCTAGCCGCGGGCCGCGCGCTGACGGCGCAGCTCGAGCTTGGCGATGCTGTCCAAATGCACTTCGTCCGGGCCGTCGGCCATGCGCAGCGTGCGTACGTTCGCCCAGGCCGAGGCCAGGAAGGTGTCCTGGCACACGCCC
>DJIE01000048.1 GCA_002433465.1 Salinisphaera sp. UBA6602 | reverse complement strand
AACAGCGCCTGCATGGCCATGACGATCAACTCGGAAACGCCATTACCAATATAGATATCTTCGATACCCACCCCAGGAATCTGCTTACGCTGGCACTCCTGCATAATCGCCTTGCGGGCGGAGTAGAGGCCTTTGGAATCACAGTAGCCCTGGGCGGTGGGCAGGTTGCGCATCACGTCCTGCAAAATCTCTTCCGGCGCTTCGAAGCCAAACGGTGCCGGGTTGCCAATGTTGAGCTTCAAGATTCGCTGGCCTTCCTCTTCCAGGCGCTTGGCGTGGTCGAGTACCGGGCCGCGAATGTCGTAGCAAACGTTGTGCAGTTTGTGTGATTTTTTCAGCGTGTGTGATTCTCTAGGCTGCGGGGTGTCCATGGGGTGCGTTATCCAAAAGTGTCCAGTGCCGTGGAAGTGTTTGACGTGTGGCTCATTATGCGTCGGATGAGGCCGGGCTGTCTTGGTCGTTTTGCGCTGGCGGCGGCGGAATATCTGCCGGGGTTTCCAGCGTGACGCGGCCAAGCCTGCCATCGCGTAACTCATGCAGCAGTACTTCCGCGCCGCGGTGCAGGTCTACTTCGCCGCCAGGGCGCAGGCCGCCGCGCTTTCCGGCGATTTCTTTGAGAATGGCGTGGCCGTCAAACCCGGCAATAGCAAGAAAATCAGGCTTTTTCGGGCCGTCGGCGTCGACTTCCTCCACCACGGGGGCTTCGTAGGTGGGCAGCGCTTTTAGCTTATAGCGGGCGGTTAGCTCGGCGGGGTAGCGTTTGGCAAGCTCCGCGCTGGCAACAATGGCCACATCGGTATACTCAATGGCGGTATCGCGAATCGCGCCGCTGGCCGCCAAGCGGTAGGCGCTGGCTTGGTCTTCGATTTTGGGCCAGAGCACCCCAGGGGTGTCGATGAGCGCTACTCGACCATCAATGCGTACTTTTTGCTGGCGCTTGGTGACCGCCGGCTCGTTGCCGGTTTTGGCAATTTTGCGCCCGGCTAGGCCGTTAATCAGCGTCGATTTGCCTACGTTAGGGATGCCCATCACCATCACGCGCACGTCGCGGTCGGCACGCACCGCTCCCGCCAGTTCGTGGCAGAGCTTGGGGATCTTCTTAAGCTCGCGGGTATTGGTGGTGGTAATCGCCAGGGCGCGAGTGTCTGCCTGGGCGTCAAAAAAGGCCACCCACTCGTCGGTACGAACGGGGTCGGCCAAGTCGGCGCGGGAAAGAATTTTCAGCACCGGCTTATGGCGGGTCAGCTCGGCCAGCATGGGATTTGCGCTGGAGTAGGGCAGGCGCGCATCGAGCACCTCGATGACCACATCGATTTCTGGCAGCGCGTCCTTGATCTGGCGGCGGGCCTTATTCATATGTCCGGGGAACCAGCCGAGCATGGGTTTCTCCTACAAGCACAAAAATACAAGCATAAAAAAAGCGGGCGACCATTCTAGCAGATGGTGCCCGCCTTGCCGTGCTTCCTTTCAGTGGTTACTCGTCAGGGTGAAACTCTAACGAGACGGAGTTGATACAGTAGCGCAAGCCGGTGGTCTCGGGCGGCCCATCGGGAAATACGTGGCCTAGGTGGGCATCGCAGTGAGAGCAGACCACTTCGGTGCGAATCATGCCGTGGGAGGTGTCGCGGTGCTCCTCGACGCAGCGCGTTCCTAGCGGCCGGTCAAAGCTTGGCCAGCCGCAGCCCGCATCGAATTTGTGCTCGTTTTCAAATAGCGGTGCATGGCAGCAAACACAGTGATAGATACCTTGGGCATCGCTCACTTGGTAGTCACCGGTAAACGGCCGTTCGGTGCCTTTCTCCCGTGCGACCCGGTACTGCTCTGGGGTGAGCTGCTTGCGCCATTCGTCGGGGGATTTTTCTATTTTCGCCATGGGGGTCTCCTCTCCCTCTGGTTACCGTTAATCAGAGGCTTACTTGGCAGACTAGCCTATCACCGTTAGGCCTTCTTATGGCTAATGACAATAGGCTGCCTGCCCAAGTTCAGCATGTGCGAAACTCGCCAAATTCGCCAGTGGGCTTTATACGCTAGCGGCACCGCCGTTGCTGCGTGGGTCGTGAGCGCTCTCGATCAGCCCGTCTGGGTGGCGCACGATGCCGCCCGCGTGGCCCATGGTGTCGCTGAAGGCGTCGGGCAAAACCTCGACATCGTGGCCCGCCGTGGCCAGCGCCGCGACCAGCTCATCATCGAAGCGTTTTTCCAGCTTGAGATTGGTACTCGATTCGCCCCAGGTGCGGCCTAGCAACCAACGCGGTGCGGTAACTGCCTGCTGCAGCGGCATGCCATGCAGCGCGTAGCGTGAGAACACCGCTGCCTGGGTTTGCGGCTGGCCTTCGCCGCCCATGGTGCCGTAGGCCATGATCCGGCCGTCGTCGAGTTCGGCCATGGCCGGGTTGAGGGTATGGAAAGGGCGCTTGCCGGGGGCAAGCTGGTTCGCGCCGGGTTCAAGCGAAAAGCCCGCCCCGCGATTCTGGAACGTCACCCCGGTGTCCGGGCAGGTCAGCCCCGAGCCGAACTCCCAGAACACGCTCTGAATGAAGCTGACCATGGTGCCGTCGGCGTCGGTCGCCCCCATCCAGATGGTATCGCCGGCCTTGGCTTCGTAGGGCCAGTCCAGCGCCTTGCGCGGGTCGATGGCGCCGTGCAGTTCGTCCAGATGCGCGGCCTCCAGCCAGGATTCGGCCGGGCGGCTCATGTGATCGGGGTCGCCCAGTTCGGCGTTACGGATCAGAAACGCCTGTTTGGTGGCCTCGATCAGACCGTGCAGATGATCGAAGCCCTCGGCCTCGGCCACTTTCAGGCGGTCGAACAAAGCCAGAATCATCAACGAAGACACGCCCTGGGTCGGCGGCGGCATGTTGTAGATGGTGCCCACCGAAAGCGGCGTGGACAGCGGGGCGACGATATCGGCCGCGCATTGCGCCAGGTCGGATGCACGCAGCGGCGAGCCCATGGCCTCCAGATAGGCCGCATGCGTTGCCGCCAGCGAGCCGGTGTAATAGCTGTCCAGGCCTTCGCGGGCCAGCGTTTCCAACGTGTTGGCAAGGGCCGGCTGATAGAAGATATCGCCTTCGCGCGGTGCGCGATCGCCGGGCAGGAAAATATCCGCGAAGCCGGGCACGCCGCGCAGCTCGTCGGCCTTGGCGGCAGTGCAGGCCGCCTGGTTGCCGGTGGTCACGAAGCCGTCGCGGGCATGGGCGATCGCGGGCGCGAGGAATGTGTTCAACGCCATCGGCTCGCGCTCGAGCTGGTTCAGCGCGGCCTGCCAGCCGGCGATCGTGGCCGGCGCCGTCAGCGCGGCGCGGGCGCCGCGGGCCGGGATCTGTTCATGCTCGCCGTGACCGGCATACCAGTCCGGCGTGGCCAGTGCTGCAGCACGCCCGCAGGCCGAGATGCCGATCGGCGCCTGACCGGGTTTCTTGATCAGCCAGAAACCGTCGCCGCCGATCGAGTTCATATGCGGATAGACCACGGCGATGGTCGCTGCGCTCGCGACCATGGCTTCAATGGCGCTACCGCCGGCGGCCAGTACATCACGCCCGGCCAGAGCGGCCGACAGATGCGGGGCGGTGACACAGCCGTAACGGCCTTTCGCGCTTTGCAGCATGGATAGCGTCCTGGGTGACTAAGGGGCGTTGCCGTATCGGCCGGCCCGGTCTAAATAACGGGTTGTAGCCGAATAATGCCGTATGCAGATGGTGGCTTGCATGGATCGGCGCAAGCGTTGCCGGTCGGTGGTCGCTGGCGTTGCGGTCAAGGCTGGCCAGCGGCGCGAGGCATCCGCGGCTGTGCGGGTTCGGGTAGCGCAGCCGTTAATGCGTCTCCAACGCGCATGTTCGAACGCGCATGTTCGTTAGAGACGACTGCCCGGGTCGCCCCTGCGCGTCGCGTGCGCGCCGGCATGACAGGAAGGTCGAGAGGCCCTGGGGCGTGTCGTCATAAGATAAGGCGGCGCATCGGCGGCCAAGCCGCGGCAAGACAAGGCATCGCGAGCGTAGCGTGGTCATGCCACGTAAGCGAGCGATAACGCCGAATTGCCGCGGCTTGGCCGTCGACCCTCCGGGTTGTCCGCGCCGGACGCGCCATGCGGCGTTGCGGACCTTGACCGTGGCCCGCCACGCTCGGCGGCCCGCGCCTTGCCTGACACGCCCGGCGCGGGCAATGCGACGTCATATCTTATGACGACACGCCCTCGCCCGGCTCTGCGTCGTAGAGGTTTGCACGCAGCACGTTAAAGATTTCGTTGCCATCGAGTGCTGCGAATTCGAAGCCGCTATCACGCCCTAGATGCCCGAAACGTTGCTCCGCCGCGGCCTGTGCGCCGACGTAGGCCATTGCCCAGCTGGAAAATACACGGGCATCCGAAGGCTCGAACAACAGCACTGTCACGTCGGAATGGCGTTCGTCGCACTGGATGCGTTCGAAGGTGGCCTGGATCGCATGGTGCGGGCCTTCGAGCACCTGGGCGAAACAGCCGCTATTGAACATGAGTGCGCCGGTGATCTGGGCTTGGCGATTGTTTTCGCGCGAGATTTCCAGAATGCCGCCGATCTGCGGTTCGATCTCGTCGCTAATATCGTTACGGCTCATATAAACGAGGCGGTAGAGCGTATCGGGCATCGTGTCTCCTGAAGGCTAGCTCGCCTGCGCGGCGGACAGGCGGAATTGGCCGAGAAAGTCGGCGATCTGCTCGGCCGGCATGGGCCGGGCAATGTAGTAGCCCTGGGCCAGATTGCAGCCTTCGTGTTCGAGCTGGCGGTATTGTTCGAGTGTTTCGATGCCCTCGGCCGTGGTGGCCATGCCGAGGTTCGACCCCATGGCAAGAATGCCGCTGATCAAGGCCTTTGCACGCGGCGAAGGCTCGGCCTGAATGAACGACTTGTCGATTTTTATCTTGGAAAACGGGAAGCTGTTGAGATAGCCGAGCGATGCGTAGCCGGTGCCGAAATCGTCGATCGCGATGGCCACGCCAAGTTCCTGGATAGCCCACAGCCGACGCATAATCGATTCCGATTCTTCGAGGAAGAGGCCCTCGGTAATTTCAAGCTCGAGACGCGCCGGTGCGAGCCCGCTGTGGGCGAGCGCATCGCGAACGACGTCGACGATGGCGTCGTCGGCGAACTGAGCCGGCGAGACATTCACGGCCACGCTCAGGCGTTCGTCGCCCCAGGTCATGGCCTGTTGGCAGGCCTGTCGGATCACCCAGCGGCCGATGGATGCGATTTCGCCGAGTTCTTCGGCCAGCGGGATGAACTCGAGGGGGGAGACCCGACCGCGTGTGGGGTGCTCCCAGCGGATCAGCGCCTCGAAGCCGATCACGCGTTGCTCGCGCATCGAGGTCTGTGGCTGGTAGTGGAGCGTGAACTGGCGCAGACCGAGCGCGCGCCGTAGGTCGACTTCGAAGTCGCGGCGGTCGAATGCGCGCTGTTCCAGATGGGATTGAAACACATAGTGGCCAGCGCGCCCCTGATGCTTGGCCTCGTAAAGGGCAAGATCGGCATGGCGCAGCAGATCCTGTAGCTGCGCGCTGTCGCCCAGGAGTGTGGCAATACCGATGCTCGCACCGATATTGATCTGATGGCCATCGACAAGAAACGGGCGCCCGAGCAGATCGACCAGCCGCCGAGCCAGCGCTTCGAGACCTTCGCGCCGTTTTTCGTCCGGAATGAGGATTACGAACTCGTCGCCGCCCAGCCGGATGAGCGTATCGTTGCCACGGGTCGATGCCCGAATACGCTGGGCGACCAGAACCAGCAGCTCGTCGCCGGCGCCGTGGCCGAGCGTGTCGTTGACCTGCTTGAAATGATCGAGATCGATAACGAGAACGGCTGCGTAACGCGCGCCTAGCGCTTCGAATTCACGCAGGCGTTCGGCATACATCAGGCGATTGCCGAAGCCGGTCAGCGGGTCGAGTTGGGCGGCGAGGTCGAGCGTGGACTCGTCGCGGTGTGGCCAGCCGATGGCGGCAATCACCAGCCGCTGCCCATCGCGGCGGGCGCCGATATAGAGCGTCAACGAACGGCCTGGCGCGATTTCGATCGTCAATGCGGATTCGCCGATATCGCGCAGCTGCCATTCGAGCAGATCGCGCGAACGGGCTTCGGCCAGCGCGATATCCGTGAGCCGGCGCGGCAGCGTGTCGATATTCAGGCGCCGGGCGAACGTCGTGTTGGAATACGTGATGACGTTGTCGTCATCGACGATGGCGATGCCCGTGGCAAGCGCCTCAAGCTCCGTCACGCTGTCGATCATACTCATGGCCCGTTCGCCGCGCGCGATACTGGGCAGATCGGCTACGCCGGATCTGCGCAAGTAGAATTGGTATTACGACGTTTGATCGGCGGCTGTATCGGCAACTTGAGTGGTCGCGGTCAGGCGCGCGCTCTAGCCGTAATTCACGCGATCCCGGCCGTCGTCCTTTGCGCAATACAGCGCATCGTCGGCGCGTTTGAGGATCTGGGCCGGCGTCTCGTCGCTCTGGGCGCAGGTCACCCCGGCGGAGACGGTGAGGGTGATTTGCTCGCCTTCGATTTCAAGCGGGGTATCGCGTACGCGAGCCACGAGGCGCTCGAGCGTGTTGGCGGCCGCGGGCAGCGTTGTTTCCGGTAGCAGGGCCAGAAATTCCTCCCCACCCCAGCGGCCGATCGTGTCGCTGTTGCGCAGCGTCTGGCGCGCGATATCGGCGAACAGTTTGAGCGCCGCATCGCCGGCGGCATGGCCGTAGCGGTCGTTGAGCTGCTTGAAGTGATCGAAATCGATCAGGGCCACGCTCAGGTTACGCGTATAGCGCTGGCCGCGATCGAGTTCATGATCGAGCTGCTCGGAGAGCAGCCGCCGGTTGGCCAGACCGGTCAACTCGTCCTGCGTGGCAAGCGTTTGAAGTCGTTCGTGCGCATGGCGGAGTGCGGCGAGATCCTGTTCGCGGGCGATTTCATGACCCAGCCATTGGGCGAACATGGCGATCAGGTCATAGTCTTGCTGATTGAAGGGTGACGAGGGCAGGGAGCTGGAGAAACTCAACACACCATAAACACGGCCGTCCACGGTGATCGGCGCGCCAAGATACGACTCGAGCCGGAATTTCGCATAGCAGGGATGGGCTTTGAGCTTGCTTTCGCCGGCGTGATGAACGCCGAACGCACCCCGCTTCGAAAGCACGTGATAGCAGTACGTATCGGGCAGTTCATAGATAGCGCCGACGGCGATGCTGCCGTCCGGCGATTCCGCCTCTTTGACTTCGTAGCGCTGGCCGTCGATTTTCGCGACCACCCCGTAGGCCATGGCGAAATGCTGGACGCCCAGCTCGACGATCTCACGCCGGCGTTGCTCGAATCCACGCGTCGGATCGGACGTGATCTGGTTGAGCGAGTGCAGCACCTTGTTCGTGGCGATGTGCGACGATACGTCGCGAATAATTCCCAAAAACAGCGGCTTACCGCGGTCGCCGTGGCGGATCGCACCGCCGGTGGTTTCACCTTCGAACACGCTGCCGTCGCGACGCCGATAGCGCATGAGATAAGTATGACGGGCGTCGTCGGCCTGGGCGTTGTAGCGCGTCGCGCCGAGCTGCTCGAAATCTTCACGCCGCTCGTATAACGCCGCCGTGGAAAGGCCGGCGAATTCAGCTGCGGTATAACGAAAGAGGCGGTTGGCGGCTTCGTTGGTCATCACCACCCGTCGGTCGACGTCGCTGATGATGACGGCCTCGCTGACCTCGGCAAACACCCGGGCGAGCAGAACACGCAGCGATTGACTGTCGAGCGCCAGTGCTTCGTCTGCGATCATATCTGCGCTTAGGTTTTTCAAGATGCCCCCCTGGCACGCGTAGGGTCGCGTGTTTCGCCGCCGAACATCGCGTGCGCGATCTGGCCACCTCCAAAGCGTACCGCAAACCCGCCCGGCCTTTGTGCGAAGTATGGCTTTTACCGCCGGCCGGGCATGTGCTATGCCATACCCAGGCGGCGTCAAGACCGCTTTGAACCGCGAACCGGAGGATAGACCTTGCTGATCGACCACCCGGGATATTCGTGGCGTGTGCGTGGTGGCGCGCCCGTCGAGCCCGAACGATGACGGTGAAAGCGTCGAGCAGCGGCGTGCCTGATCCCGCGGGTCGCTGGCAGGCATTGCTGATTCTCGCGGCGGCGCTGCTTTTGGGCATGACGGCCTGGTTTTCGGCCACCGCGGTCGTGCCCCAGCTGCGTGCCGGCTGGGCCCTATCGCCGGGTGCGGCGGCCTGGATGACCATCGCGGTACAGCTTGGCTTCGTGATCGGCGCGCTGGCCAGCGCGGTTTTCAATATCGCCGATCGGATGGCGCCGCGCCGGCTGATGTTCTACGGCGCGCTGCTGGCCGCGATCTCCAACGCGGCGTTGCTGCTGGCCCCGCCGGTGGCCCTGGCCGTATTACTGCGCGTGCTCACCGGCATTGGCCTGGCCAGCGTCTATCCGCCTGCCCTGAAAGCGATGGCGACCTGGTTCAAGCTTAAGCGCGGCACGGCGCTGGGCATCATGGTGGGTGCGTTGACCCTCGGGTCGGGCGCGCCGCATCTGGTCAACGGACTGGGCGGGCTGGACTGGCGGGTGGTGATCGCCGCGAGTTCGATCATGTCCTTCGCCGGCGGCGTGATCGCCCGCTATCTCGGCCGCGACGGGCCGTTCGACTTCCCGCGTGCCGTGTTCGACCCGCGCAAGGCTTGGCAGGTGTTTTCGGATCGGCCGGTGCGTCTGGCCTGTATCGGCTACTTCGGCCACATGTGGGAGCTCTATGCCATGTGGGCCTGGTTCGGCGTATTTCTTGGCGATGTGCTTGATAGGAATGCGTTCGAGGCACCCCGGGCGCTGGGCGCGGTCGCCACCTTTGCCGCCATCGGGGTGGGGGCGGTTGGCTGCTGGGTGGGCGGTATTCTGGGCGATCGCTGGGGGCGCGGCAAAGCCACCGTGTTGGCCATGGTCGTATCCGGCGGCTGTGCGCTGATTATCGGTTTCATTCCGACCACCGCCTGGCCGCTCATTCTGATCGTGGGGCTGATCTGGGGATTCTGGGTGGTAGCCGATTCGGCCCAGTTCTCGACCGCGATCACGGAGCTGGGCGATCAGCGCTATGTCGGGACCGCGCTGACGCTGCAGCAGGCCATCGGCTATGTGCTGACCATCCCCACGATCTGGCTGATACCGATCGTGCATGAATCCATGGGTTGGTCGTATGCGTTCGCACTGCTCGCGCTTGGGCCGCTGGTCGGCACGATCGCGATGCGCAAGCTCGCGCAGATTGAAAATGCGCCGGCCCGGGGCGGGCCGGCGTCGCGTCTGCCCTAGGGCGTATCAGCTGGCCAGAAGCGTATTCAGCTCGGGCGGCAGGTCGAAGGTGACGTCGACGAATTCGCCGGTGGTTACCGCCTGCTTGAGCGTATTGATCACCGCACGCACGGGTTCCTGCACGTCGTTTGCGTCCATATTGGCGCGGGTGGCGACTTTGCTATAGAAATCGTCCAGGGCCACCGAGCCTTCGGCATCGCCGGTGTGCTGCTGGCCGCCCTTGAGCGCAGACTGGGACAGTTCCGACGGCAGCTGCGAGGTGAGCTTGCGAATCTCTTCCTGCGGCAGGTGCAGGCACAGCGATTCGATGGTCGCGAATGTCACGTTGGTGGCTACGGTGCGATCGTTAACGCCGCTGGCCTGTTCTACGCGGGCAATGAAATCTTCGGTCTGCATGGGCAATCCCTGTTCTGTCGTTCGATTCGGATACGCCGTCAAACGTATCCACTGGCCAGCGACTGTGCCCGCACTGACCCCGCGCGGCTATCGGGACAACCACGTAATTGCGGGCATGCACGGGTCACGGGCGTGGCCACTCGCAACAAAGATCGGTTAGAGCGAGGCTGCGCGCAGGCGTAGCGCGTTCGTTATCACCGACACCGACGACAGGCTCATCGCTGCCGCGGCGAGCATGGGCGACAGCAGGGTGCCCAGCAGCGGATACAGCACGCCCGCTGCGATGGGTACGCCGATGCCGTTGTAGGCAAAGGCAAAGAACAGGTTCTGGCGAATATTGCGCATGCTCTGGGCCGAGAGTCGCTGGGCCTTGGCGATGCCGCGCAGATCGCCTTTCACCAGCGTAATCGGCGCGCTTTCCATGGCGATATCGGTGCCGGTGCCCATGGCGATACCCACATCGGCCTGGGCCAGCGCCGGCGCGTCGTTCACGCCGTCGCCGGCCATGGCCACGCGGTGCCCTTGTTGCTGAAGTTTTTCCACCAGGGCGTGTTTGTCTTCGGGCAGGGCACCGGCATGGACTTCGTCGATGCCCAGCTCGGCCGCGACCGCTTTTGCGGTGGCTTCGCTGTCGCCGGTGAGCATCACCAGACGCAGGCCGGCCTCGTGCAGAATGGCCACCGCATCCCGGGTGTTGGCCTTGATCGGGTCGGCCACGGCCACGAAGCCCGCCAGGGCGCCGTCGACGGCGATCCACATCACCGTTTCGCCGCTACCGCGGCGTTCGTTGGCCTGGGTCGTCAGTGCCGTGGTGTCGATGCCGTAATGCGTCATCAGTGCGGCATTGCCGACCTGAACCGTACGCCCGTTGATACGCCCGGCCACGCCCCGGCCGGTGATCGATTCGAAATCGCCGGCCTGTTCGAGCGACAGCTCGCGTTCGCTGGCGGCCGCGCAGATCGCGCGCGCCAGCGGATGCTCGCTGGCGCGCTCAAGGCTCGCGGCCAGGCGCAGCAGTTCGGCCTCGTCGAAACCGCCCGCCGTCTCGATAGCGACCACGCGCGGCGCGCCTTCGGTGAGCGTGCCGGTCTT
>DJIE01000113.1:5114-5519 GCA_002433465.1 Salinisphaera sp. UBA6602 | reverse complement strand
CGAGTCGCTGCGCAGCAGCGGCACAGCCTGACGCTGCATGTTCGAGCCCATGAGCGCGCGGTTGGCGTCGTCGTGCTCCAGGAAGGGCACGAGCGATGCAGCCACGGACATGATCTGCTTCGGCGACACGTCCATGAACTGGACGCGGTCCGGCGAGGCCATGGTGAACTCGTTCAGATGACGACAGGAAACCAGCTCGTCGACCAGGTCGCCGTTGTCGTCGACGCGGGCGTTGGCCTGGGCGATGACGTAGCGGCCTTCCTCGATCGCCGACAGATACTCGACCTCTTCGGTCGCACGGCCGTTCTCGACCTTGCGATACGGCGTTTCCAGAAAGCCGTATTCGTTGGTGCGCGAATACACCGACAGCGAGTTGATCAGACCGATGTTCGGGCCTTCCGGCGT
>DJIE01000113.1:3641-4765 GCA_002433465.1 Salinisphaera sp. UBA6602 | reverse complement strand
CCGTAATGGGTCGGATGCACGTCGCGCACTTCGAAGCCGGCGCGCTCACGGGTCAGACCACCCGGGCCGAGCGCGGACACGCGGCGTTTATGCGTGACCTCGGACAGCGGGTTGTTCTGGTCCATGAACTGCGACAGCTGCGAGGAGCCGAAGAATTCCTTGACCGCGGCCGCCACCGGCTTGGCGTTGATCAGATCCTGGGGCATCAAGCCTTCGGATTCGGCGATCGACAGCCGCTCGCGCACGGCACGCTCGACGCGCACCAGGCCGGTACGGAAAGCGTTTTCCGCCATCTCGCCCACCGAGCGCACGCGACGGTTGCCCAGGTGGTCGATATCGTCGGTCTGGCCGATGCCGTTACGAATCGACACCAGCTCCTTGAGCACGTCGATGATGTCCTCGTTGGACAGCACGGACTCGCCGGTGGCCTCTTCGCGGCCCAGACGACGGTTGAACTTCATGCGACCGACCGCCGACAGATCGTAGCGGTCTTCGTTGAAGAACAGATTGCCGAACAGGTTTTCTGCGGCATCCTTGGTCGGCGGCTCGCCGGGACGCATCATGCGATAGATCTCGACCAGCGCTTCCAGCTGCGTGGTGCTCGGATCGACCATCAGCGTGTTGGACATGTACGGGCCATGATCCAGATCGTTGACGTACAGCGTCGGCACGTCCTGGATACCCGCCATGCGCAGCGCATCCACCAGCTCTTCGGTGAGCTCGGTGTTGGCCGGGGCCAGCTCTTCGCCGGTGTCGGTATCGATAATGCCGCGCGCGAGCACCTTGCCCACGAGATAGCTTTCCGGCACTTCGAGCCGATCCACGCCTGCTTCTTCGAGCTTGCGGATATGGCGCACCGTGATACGGCGGCCTTCCTCGACGATCACGTCGGAGCCGGCCTTGATATCGAACGTCGCGGTTTCGCCGCGCAGACGTTCCGGCACCAGCTCCATTTCCACGCCCTTGTCGGACAGGTGGAACATGTTGGTTTCGTGGAAGATCTCCAGCATCTGCTCGGTGTCGTAACCGAGCGCGCGCAGGAGCACCGTCGCCGGCAGCTTGCGGCGGCGGTCGATGCGCACGTAGACGTTGTCCTTCGGATCGAACTCGAAATCGAGCCACGA
>DJIE01000113.1:1744-3249 GCA_002433465.1 Salinisphaera sp. UBA6602 | reverse complement strand
TCGTGGTCGAAGAACACACCGGGACTACGGTGAAGCTGGTTGACGATCACCCGCTCCGTACCGTTGATGATGAAGGTGCCGGTATCGGTCATGAGCGGCAATTCGCCCATGTAGACTTCCTGCTCCTTGATATCCTTGACCGGCTTCGGATTGGCCTTGCTGTCCTTGTCGTAGATGATAAGGCGCACGGTCACCCGCAGCGGGGCGGAATAGATCATGCCGCGAACACGGCATTCCTTCTCGTCGAACACGGGCTGGCCGAGCCGGTAGCTGACATATTCGAGCGCAGCACTGCCCGAATGACTGGACATCGGAAACACCGATGAGAACGCGGCATGCAGCCCCACACCGGCGCGCTTTTCGGGATCGAGGTCCTTTTGCAGAAACTGCCGGTACGAATCCAGCTGGGTGGCCAGCAGGAACGGCATTTCCAGCACTGAAGGCTGTTTCGCAAAGTCCTTGCGAATACGTTTTTTCTCGGTAAACGAGTAGGCCATGTCACTCAACCCTCTGGTTGGACTTGCTGCAAAACCGTGAGTTGTTTCGCAGCCGGTATCGCGCGCTTTCGGTCGGAGGCAACGGGAAAAGGCCGGCAGCGTCACCGCTACCAGCCAATTCCGCGAAAGCGTCAAATTATCGTGTCGAACAATTCCTTTGACGCGTCCTGCTTTACTTAAGCTCGACCTTGGCGCCGGCTTCTTCAAGCTTGGTCTTCATTTCTTCGGCTTCTTCCTTGGCAACGCCTTCCTTCAGGGTGGCGGGCGCGGATTCAACCATTTCCTTGGCTTCCTTGAGGCCCAGGCCGGTGATGGCACGGACAGCCTTAATGGCGCCAACCTTGTTGTCGCCGAAGCTGGCCAGAACCACATCGAACTCGGTCTGCTCTTCGGCCGCCGCGGCTTCGCCGCCGCCACCGCCAGCCGCAGCCATGGCCACCGGGGCAGCCGCGGATACGCCGAACTTCTCTTCCATCATCTCGACGAGCTCGACGACGTCCATCACGGACATCTGGGAGATCGCTTCGAGTACTTCTTCCTTCGTAGCAGCCATTATTCGCTCCTAATACGTTTGGGGCCAATCGGCCCGATTCAAATGATTCAAGCAGCCTGCTTTTCGTCGCGGACTGCAGCCACGGTGCGGGAAAGCTTCGCAACCGGCTCGCGCGTGGTCCGGGCCAGCTTGTCGATGGGCGCCTTCATGACACGCATCAGCTGGGACAGAGCCTCGTCACGGGTCGGCAGCTTGGCCAGACGATCCAGCTGTTCGCCGGGCAGCAGCTGCCCGTTGAACGAGATCGCCGTTACCTTCAGGGCTTCGTGATCCTTACGAAAATCACTGACGACGCGCGCCGCCGAACCCGGATCTTCCAGGGAGAACCCCAGAATGACCGGCCCGACGAACGCATCGCTCATGCATTCGTATTCGGTGCCCTTCAGGGCCAGCTTGGCCAGACTGTTCTTGACGACCTTCAGATACGCACCACCCTCACGGGCGTTCACGCGAAG
>DJIE01000113.1:0-1352 GCA_002433465.1 Salinisphaera sp. UBA6602 | reverse complement strand
TCGCCACGTCGCTGACTTCTGCCACCATGGCCTGCTTGGCTTGAAAACTCATGGCCATAGTCATCACTCCTTGAGCAAACCGACGGCACATGCCGCCGGATGATTGACCGGACACGCCCGAAGACGTGCCCGTCGACGACTGCCGCTTGGCACTCGAAAGCACCGCACGACACACGTCATCTGCGTAGGCTGGCGTGGCCGCCTTTAAGAGCCGACACCTTCGGCTCGCCTAACGGTCTTTGACGACGCAGCCATCCAAAGAGCGGGCTGCGCTACAAAGAACTTCCTGACCGGCGCCACGACCACAGAGGACGTAGCGCCAGAATCTCTACCTAGGCCGCCGTCGAGCTGCCGGCATCCACGGCCAGGCCGGGACCCATCGTCGTCGACAACGACACCTTCTTGAAATACACGCCCTTCGCGTTGGCCGGCTTGGCCTTGCGCAGATCAGCGATCAGCGCAGCCAGATTCTCCTTGAGCGCGGCGTTTTCAAAATCGACCTTGCCGATCGCGCAGTGGATGATGCCGGCCTTGTCGGTACGGTACTGAACCTGACCCGCCTTGGCATTCTTGACCGCGGTTTCGACATCGGTGGTGACCGTGCCGGTTTTCGGGTTCGGCATCAGCCCTTTCGGACCCAGGATCTGACCCAGACGACCGACCACCGGCATCGCGTCCGGCGTCGCCACGACCATGTCGAAGTTGATCTCGCCGGCCTGAACCTGTTCGGCCAGGTCGTTGAAGCCGACCACGTCGGCGCCAGCGGCCTTGGCCTTCTCGGCGTTTTCGCCCTGGGTGAACACGGCCACGCGCACGCTCTTGCCGGTACCGTTGGGCATGACCGTCGAGCCACGCACGTTCTGGTCCGACTTGCGCGCGTTCACGCCGAGATTAACGGCCACTTCGACCGACTCGGTGAACTTTGCGCTGGAGAGCTTCTTGAGCAGATCGAGGGCTTCATCCACCGGATAGACCTTGACCGGGTCGATCTGGTCGCGGATGGCGGCCTTGCGCTTGGAAATCTTCGCCATGGCTTAGCCCTCCACCTTGATGCCCATCGAGCGGGCACTGCCTGAAATGATGCGAACCGCGGCATCCATGTCGGCCGCGTTGAGGTCCGCCCACTTGGTCTGCGCAATCTCTTCAACCTGGGCACGAGTGACCGTACCCACCTTGTTGCGCAGCGGATCCGCTGCACCACTGGTGATCTTGGCTGCCTTCTTCAACAGAATTGCCGCCGGCGGCGTCTTCTTGATGAACGAAAAGCTGCGATCCGAAAACACCGTGATGACAACCGGCGTCGGCAGACCCGGCTCCATATCCTGCGTCTCGGCGTTGAACGCCTTGCAGAA
>DJIE01000215.1 GCA_002433465.1 Salinisphaera sp. UBA6602 | reverse complement strand
GGGCGTATATCGTCCTCGCTTGCGGATGTTTTTCGTAGGCTGCGTGGCGAGCGCGATGGGCGAAACGGGCGCTGCGCTATGCGCATCGAACGCGGCGGCCCGACGTTATTCGCTTGCTGCGCTGGCTATCCGGATGGGCTCGTATTCCCAGATTTCGGCTCGAGCGGATCGGGCGGCGAATCGCTCCGAGCGCAGAAACGACGCCTTTTCCGCTTGCGCTGGCTCGCTCGAACCGGCGCGTCCGGCGAGGCTGCTCGACGCGCTACGGCGAACAATGTCATTTGTCACATGCAGCCGCTGCATTCATTATACGCCGTGAATTAAGGCTGGCTGGCGCGCTTTCGACTGCGGTAACGGCCATTACGTCCTGCTGTTCCTGCCAAGGAAAGACATCTTATGAATCGAGTTGGTGTTTCGCGGTCCGCGTCGGACGCCCTGCGAATATTGGTTCTGTTTTTTGCTCTGATGGCGACCGTCATTGCGCCGCAGGCGCTGGCCCAGCAGAGCGACGCGCCGAGCGGCGACAACGCCAGCGAGGTGCTGCCGCTAACCCAGCTTGCGGATCTGCTCGAAAACGACGAATCCCGCGCTAAGATTGTCGATCAGCTGCGTCAGGCCGCGCAGGCCGGCGAGGGCGAGAACGCGGATAGCCCGCTGCCGGCGCCGCCCGAGACAGGCGATGACCCGGCACTGGGCAAAGCCGGCGACGGGGCCGGCGCCGAGCAGGCCGCTGCCAGCGAAGAGCGTGTCTCCTTTGCCCGCCAGTTTGCCCAGACCACCGCGGCCTGGGCAGAAGTCATCGGCGAGCGGGTATCGGCAACCTGGACGATGCTGACCTCGCTGGACGAAGACCGCGGCCCTGGGCCGGAATTCGATATGTCGGCGTTCGTGACCGCACTGACGACCTTTGCCCTGGTCGCGGTTGCGACCGTGGCCTCGTTCTTCGTGCTTCGGTTTCTGGCCGGCACCCTGTTTTCGGCCATCGGCCGCTTTTCCCAACGCGCCGAAACCGGCGCGGGTGTACTCATTCGGCGCGGCACGGCGATCGTACTGGCCGTGATCGTGGATATCGCCGTAGTGCTACTGGCCTGCGGCGCGGGCTATCTCGCCGGGCTCTATGCCTTTGGCGAAGCAGGCAGTATCGGTACCCGTGAGTCGCTGTTCATTAACGCGTTCGCGCTTGTCGAGCTCACCAAGGTCGCCATTCGCGCGGTGTTCGCGGCGCGCTACGACAGTCTGCGGCTGATCAACATTCCCAGCACCGTGGCCCACTGGTGGAGCATTCGGCTGCGCTGGTTCGTGGGCATTATCGGCTACGGCCTGCTGGTGCTGGTGCCGATCATCAACGTCCAGCTGTCGTTCTTCCTGGGCGCGGTGGTGAGCTTTTTGCTGATGGGCGGCGCGTATATCTATGCGCTGGCCGTTATCTTCAAGAACCGCCAGTTGTTCAACGAGCGCCTGGAACGCATGTCGGAAAATGCGTCGATCGGTTTCTTCGGGGTGCTGTTCCGACTCATGTCGAAGCTGTGGGTGATTCTGGCCGTGGCCTATTTCACCACCCTGTTCGTTTCCAGCCAGGTCGACCCGACCAATGCGCTGCCGTTCATGCTTTCGGCCACGCTCGAAACGCTGGTGGCGGCCGCGGTGGCCCTGGGTATTTCCGGGCTGCTGTCGAAGGCGATCGGCAAGCGCCTGACCTTCTCGGACAACGTGCGCAGCAAGCTGCCCATGCTCGAGGCACGGGTGAATTCCTACGTGCCGACAGCGCTCAAGGTCATTCGGGTACTGATCCTGGTCGCCTTCGCGCTGGTCGTGGCCAACGCCTGGGACCTGTTCGATCTCGGCGCATGGCTGGCCTCCGACGTGGGTCTGCGCACGGTATCGACACTCACGCGGGTGGCCATCGTTCTGCTTGCGGCAGCGCTGTTGTGGCTGATCGCCGCGAGCATCATCGAGCACCGGCTCAACCCGAATACCGGCACCGGCAAGCCCAGCGCGCGTCAGGAAACGCTGCTGGAGCTGTTCCGCAACGCGCTCGCGATCGTGATCATCACCATGACGCTGATGATCTCGCTATCCCAGATCGGGGTGGATATCGGGCCGCTGATCGCAGGTGCCGGTGTTCTCGGCCTGGCCATCGGTTTCGGTGCCCAGAAGCTGGTACAGGACATCATTACCGGCGTGTTCATTCAGCTGGAAAACGCAATGAACACCGGCGACGTGGTGACCGTGGGCGGTATCACGGGTACCGCGGAACGACTCACCATCCGGTCGGTGGGTATTCGCGATCTGGACGGTTCCTACCATATCGTGCCGTTCTCGTCGGCGAGCACGGTCACCAACTACCAGCGTGACTTTGCCTACTTCCGTACCGAGTACGGCATCGGCTATCGCGAGGATATCGACAACGCCGTGTACCACCTGCGCGAGGCGTTCGAAGAACTCAAGGCCGACGAGAACGTCAGCGGCAATATCCTCGAGGACATGACCGTCCCCGGGGTCACGGCGCTGGCCGACAGCTCGGTCAATATCCGTATCATGATCAAGACCAAGCCCGGCACCCAGTGGGGCGTGGGGCGTGCCTTCAATCGCCTGGTCAAGATGCACTTCGACCGTGCCGGTATCGAGATTCCGTTCCCGCACCAGACGCTTTACTTTGGCGAGGATCGGGACGGCAAGGCACCGCCCGCCAATCTGCGCATTATCGATGCGGGTGTGGAAGATCACCCCGACGATTCGCAGCGTAAACAGCGTCGCAAGGGCGATGACGCCGCGCCCGAGGAAACGGGCGACGCGCCAGGGGACACCTAGCGAGGCGCTTGGAGAGCAAATAGCCCGTGGCTGAATAAGCCACGGGCTATTTTTTTGGCATGAAGGCTTGTTCGTGCCGGGTCGATGAACCCTTCGTCGCCTGAGCGGCGTATATCCGCTGCCGTATTCGGGCGGGTGCACGACAGCAAGAGCCGCTGCGCTCGGTCGCGCGAATCGAGGGCGGGCGGTTCGTTTCTGCGCATAAATTAGCCGCCGGTGTGACAGCACTGTGACGACCGGCGTTTGCGTCGACTATGCGCGGTTTGTCCACAGTGTTATCCAGAGGCTGTGTGTACAAACCCTGGCCAATAATTAAGCAGTGCGTGGATCGTCAAAACCTATGCCCGTCAAGGCCTGCCGCCGTTGGTCAATAATTGCGCAGAGGGCTGCTAATGCTTGCCCGACAAGGCTTTTCGCGTTCTGGCTACGGGTTGTCCACAGGTTTGTCCAGCCCGATTGTGAACACCGGTGATCGTCGCAGGATGGGGCTATAGAACGGGCCTAGGCGTCCGATTCGGCTTCCGATTCGCTCCAGTCGCGTGCCCAGCCTTCGTCGTCACGAAACATTTCGTCGCCGGCATGCTGGGTGAACTCGATAGCGATACGCTCGCGCGGCACCTCGAGGTGTTCCACGCACAGGTCGAGCAGGGCGACCGCCAGCTGCTCCCGCCATTCCGTCGGACGACCGCGACGTATATCGCACATCATTACCACGCCAGGCTCCGGCTCGCCCTCGCCGCATCGCCAGAGGCTGCCATCGGTGAGCTCGCGAAAACCCACGCTCACACGCCGTGGCGTTGTGTGCATGCGCTCGGCATAGGTTTCGCCGAGCCGCCGGGCCAGGGTGCGCTTGGTTTCCTGGGGATAGGCGCTAGGCACATCGAGTTGCAGATAGGGCATGAACGGATTCCGTTTGTGTGATGAAAGCCCATGAATGCATATCAAAGCTAGCGCGTGCAATGCGCGGTGTGCATGACGGCGCGTGAACGGGCCTGATCGAAAATTGATCGCAAGCCGCAGAAGCGAGCTGCCACGGGCGATCGCGCGCTCTGCGCGCATCTTTTCCACAGGGTTGTCCCGGGCTTTTGTGGGTAAAGTATGGGCCGGCCACGAGGTCTTTGCTGCGCCGTGGATCGGAAGGTGTTGGCTGGGTCCATCGACGCATTACCAGGCAATCGCAACTGTATCGGTGTCGACTGGTCAATTATTGAGCAATACGGTTCTAACGCCCGTGCTGCAAGGCGTTCGCGACTGCACCAACGGATTATCCACAGTGTTGTCAAAAGCCGGTGTGCAAAACGCCACGCGCGGCGCTACAGCCAGCCGAGGCTCAGCCGGCCAGTGGCCAGATCCAGGGCACCAGGGCGATGGTGACGGCACCCACGAGTAGCGTCAGCGGCGCGCCCAGGCGCAGGAAATCGGTGAACCGATAGCCGCCGGGACCGTAGACCATGAGGTTGGTCTGGTAGCCGATAGGGGTCAGAAAGCTGGCTGAAGCTGCAATGGCTACGACCACGGCATAGGGCATCGCCGATTGGGATGCCCCGTGGGCCAGCGTGACCGCTATCGGGAACATGATTACAGCGGCGGCGTTGTTGGTCACGATTGACGATATCAGCACCGTGCTCACGAACAGGCCGGTGAGTGCGGCGTGGCTGGAGTCGCCGGCAAGGCTAATGAAGGCGCCGGCGATTGTCTCGGCCAGACCGGTCTGCTCGACCGCGGAGCCGATGCCGATCGCGGCCCCGATGGCCACCAGCAGCGACCAGTCGAGAGTCTTGCGCACCGAGGGCAGCGAACAGCAGCCGCTCAAGACCATCAGAGCGGCGCTGGCCAGTGCGGCGTCGAGGATGTCGAGCAGGCCGATCGCCACCGAGGTCACCAGCAGGGCGATGATGGCAATCGCGGCATAGGCGCGCTGGTGCTGGGGCGGCTGCGAGTCTTCGATCGCGCTCACCAGAAAGAAGTCACGCGAATGACGCTGCTGGGTCGCGAAGGAGGGCCGTGTTTCCAGCAGCAGGGTATCGCCGGGCCGAAGGGTGATATCGCCGATCTTGCGCCGGATACGGGCGCCGTCGCGTGCCACGGCGAGAACCACGGCATGGTAGCGACCACGAAAACCGCCTTCGCGAATGGTCTGACCCACCAGCGGACAGCTGTGCGACACCACCGCTTCGACCAGCACCCGGGCACGCCGCGGCGTATCCAGCTTGAAGATCTGTTCGGTGGCCGGCACCAGCCCGCGGGTCTTGTGCAAATGCACGACCGAATCCACGATGCCGACGAACACCAGCCGATCTTCGCCCTGCAGCGGCTCGCGCGGCGACACCGCCGGCAGCAGGTGGCCATCGCGCTCGATTTCGGCCAGATACATGCCGGGCAGCTGGCGCAAACCCGCTTCTTCTATGGTCTGGCCTTCCAGTGCACCGCCAGCCGCGACCATCATCTCCACGCTGTATTCGCGCGGGTTGTGCATACGGTCCAGAGCCGGCGTGCGGTCGGGCAGCAGCCAGCGGCTGGCGCCGATCATGAGCAAGCCGCCCATCACGGTGATCGGCACGCCGACCCAGGCGAGATCGAACATGCCCAGGCCGTCGCCCAGGCCCTGTTGTACCAGCAGGCTGTTAATCAGCAGGTTGGTGCTGGTGCCGATGAGCGTACAGGTCCCGCCGAGAATGGTGGCAAAACTCAGCGGCATGAGCAGCTGCGATACGGACAGCCGGTGTTTGCGACACCAGTCGGACACCGCCGGAATAAGCGCGGCCACCACCGGCGTGTTGTTCAGGAACGCGCTGAGAATCGCGGTCGGCACGATCAACTGGGCCTGGGCATGGGCGATCGAACGCGGTTTGCCCAGCACGCGGGCCGCCAGCATCTGGGTTGCGCCGGTATCGCGTAGGCCGGCGACGACTACATAGAGTGCGGCCACCGTGATGACCCCCGGATTGGCAAAGCCCGCGAACGCAGACTGGGCATCGATCACGCCGCTGAGCAGCAGGGCGATCAACGCGCCCACCAGTACGGCATCGACCGCAATCGACGTGAGCGCAAGCGCACAGAACGCTGCGACCAGAACACACAGCGTGAAGAGCGCCGCTAGCGACACGCGCTGTCTGCTCCCTGGCCAGCGTAGCCGACGGACGGCTGTAACGATGGCGGCCCGGCGTCCTCGGGCCGGACGTGCCGGGGCCCGCGTTCAGTCACGCTCGATTTCGCGCTGTTGCTCGGCCCAGCGATCGAAGCCGCCGTCCATATGGGCGACATCACCCAGCCCCATATCCTGCAGCGTGGCCGCCGCGAGCGCCGATCGCCAGCCCTTGTTGCAGTAAAGGATCAACGCCTGTGCCTGGGCCAGTTCGGGCTTGTGATAGGGGCTTTCCGGGTCGACCCAGAATTCCAGCATGCCGCGCGGCACGTGCAATGAGCCGGGGATATGGCCATCGCGTTTGCGTTCGCGCACGTCGCGTACATCGACGAGCAGCACACCCGGGTTGACGCGGCGTTGGTCCACCGCATCAGGCGAGAGCGTGTTAACACGCTCTTGTGCGCGTGCGACCAGGTCTTGAACGGACAGGGTGACGGGCATGGCGAACTCCGTGGCGAACGAGGCCGTTTTATATCATGGCGTAGAGGATGCCGAGTGCGTTGGCGTGGTTTGTTCCCAGGGCGCAATCGAGGTGAATTTCTCGATCAGGAAATCGACGAATGCACGCACCTTGCGCGACAGATAGCGCCGATGGGCATAGAGCACGAAAAAAGCCGAGTCGTCGTGTGGGTACTCCGGCAGTACCGGCGTGAGCCGCGCGGCCGCGATATCCGGGGCCACGAGCCAGTGCGAAAGTCTGGCCAGACCAACGCCCGAGCGCACGGCCTCATGTAGGGCATCGGCGGTGTTGGCACGAAAACTACCGTGGACGCGCAGCACGCGCGCGCCGTGTATGGCGTCCGTGAAGGCCCAGTCGTTGAATTCGTCGAGTGTCGATAACGTCAGACAGTTGTGTGCCATGAGATCTTCGGGGGTGCGCGGGATGCCGTTTCGTTCGAGATAGGCCGGTGCGGCACAGATGATGCGGCGGTTGATACACAGACGACGGGCGACGACATCCGGATCGTCGACCTGTTCGCGCCACTGAATGGCCACGTCGAAGCCATCCTGGATGAGATCGACATGGCGATCGGTGAGTTCGAACTCGATATCGATCTGCGGGTAACGCGTCATGAACTCATTGATCAACGGCAGGACTTCTACCCGACCGAAGGAGACGGTGGCGGCGACACGAAGCCTGCCCCAGGGTTCGGTGCTCATCGCGCTCGCCGCGTTTTCGGCCTCTTCGATCGCACGCAGAATCTCGGTGCATCGCTTGTAATAATGCTGTCCGGCTTCGGTCAGATGGATGTGGCGCGTCGTCCGATGAAACAGCCGGGTATGCAGCCGTTCTTCCAACCGACGGATCTGTTTGCTCACCGCCGACGGAGTCTGGGCAAGCTGACGCGCGGCCGCGGAAAAACCGCCGGCTTCCACCGCCCGCACGAAGATCGTCATTTCCGTGGTCTTGTCCATACGCCTTGCCTGGTTTATGCCTGCCCGGCACAGGCGATATGCCGATAAACCGGATGATGATGTGCGTGGCCATAATTATCGTGCGCAGCATCGATCAGGCCGGTATTGCCGGCTATGCCAAAGGAGTTGTCGTCATGCTGTTCGTAACGCCGGTCAAGCAGGTCGACCGAAAACTCGGAACGGATGCCGCGGCGCGCCGTCAGCAGGCCGACCGCGAGTTCGCGCGTTTCAAAGCCCGGCATGGCTCGTTTGCGCAGTATGCCCGGCCGCCGATCTAGAAAACTGCGGGCCAGTAGGCCGTCAGACCCTAGGAACCATCCTCGCGCCAGTTCGCGATCGCCTGGCGTTCTTCGCCGGTGATGCCGGTGATATTGCCCAGCGGCATGTAGCCGCTGGCCACTGCCTGTTTGATCTGGGCTCGATGCGCCCGGATGCGCGCGTCGCTATCGAGCATGATGCCGGCCGGCGCCGCGCTGAAGCTCTCGCTGCTCGGGTTTTCGGCGTGGCACTCGCTGCAGCGCTGTTGGATGATGTCGTGCACGCGGGCGAAGGCGGTGGCGTCGCCGGTATCGCTACGGGCCGCCCGGTCCGTACCGGCCGGGGCTGATGAAAGCGATGAGATCGGTGCGGTCAACGCGAAGGCGGCGACAATGAACAGGGCGCCGACAATCGCGAACACCGGCCGGATGTGGCCGGCGTGCATGGACACGAAAAACTGTCGGATCAGTGCGCCGGCCACGATGAACAGCGCGATCACGACCCAGGCGTAGGGGTCGGTATACAGGAATGCATAGTGGTTGCTGAGCATCAGCAACACCACGGGCAGGGTGAAATAGGTGTTGTGGACCGAGCGCTGTTTGCCGCGCTTGCCATCCAGCGGATCCGGAGCTTGCCCGCGCGTCATGGCGGCGACCATGCGGCGTTGCCCGGGTATGATCCAGAAATAGACGTTGGCCGCCATAGCGGTGGCCATCACCGCGCCCACCAGCACGAATGCGGCCCGCCCGGCAAATATATGCGTGGCCAGATAAGCCACGGCCACCATCATCAGCGCCACGGCCACACCGAGCACGCCGTCGCGCTGCATGGTGGGGCTGATGCGTTTGCACAGTTCGTTATAGACCAGCCAGCCCAGCGCGAGGAAGACGAGCGCGGCGATATTCGCTTGCCAGCCGGTCATGGCCGCGGCCCAGGTCCAGGCGCTCTGTGGATCGACCAGATAGATCTCCGGTCGGGTGAGATAGAGCAGGGCGAACAGGGCGAAACCGGACAACCAGGTCGTATAGGCCTTGAGATACGACCAGTGCAGGTCGTCGGGCAGTTTGGCCGGCGCGCTCGCATATTTCTGGTTGTGGTAGAAGCCGCCGCCGTGCACGGCCCACATTTCGCCGGCGACGCCGCGCCGGGCGTCTTCGGCTTCGGCCGGCTTTTTCAGGCCGTTGTCGAGCATCACGAAATAGAAGGATTCGCCGATCCAGGCGATGGCCGCGATCACATGCAGCCAGCGCAGCAACATGTTGCCGAATTCAATCAGAAAAGCCTGCATTCATATCCTCTGGACGGATGGCGTGGCCCTTGGCCAACGCCTGTAATGCGCCAGTGTGCATGGTCGATCGGTCGAGGGTGGTCGACACAACGAAGGTAAAAGCAGAGTACAACCGTACCTGTTTTTTGTATACAAAATGGGATTTGGCGATAGAGCTGTCGCGATGGGGCGGCCCGCGCCGAGACCGCCATCGCGACCGGCACGAATGTCACTGCAGGCTTCGGCCACAGCGGGTAGGCCTAGGGGTCGCGGGCGGATAGGGTGGGCATTGAACGCAAGTCGTACGCTGGCATCACAGGGACAGGATCACAGGCTGACCGACCCATTCGCGTTGTGGCTCCCCACGGTGTCGCTATCGGCCGCGGCCTGCCGCGCGTGGCGGCGTCCCGCGTATGATGGGCGCGGCGATCGTCGCCCGGTGGATACGAACATCTGCCGGTATTGATGGTCGTCAGCAAAGCGCCCATTTTCAATCCGTGTGCTCGGCCTGCCGAGACCCAGCCGCAAGGAACGATCGCGATGCCCGAGGTCAGCGACTCGCAGAACCCGCTGCTCGATGCCCAGGAGATCGCCAGCCCCTCGGGCCGGCGTACGGATCAGGATATCTATCGCGCGATCGCGAACGCGATATTCGAGCAGCGCCTGCCCTCGGCTACCAAGCTCCCCGAGGACAGTCTCGGCGATATCTTCTCGGTGAGCCGGACCGTGGTGCGCAAGGCCTTGTTTCGTCTGGCGAGTGAAAAGCTGGTCGACATCCGGCCCAATCGCGGTGCGATGGTTGCAAGCCCCACGGTCGAAGAGGCCCGTGATGTGTTCGAGTCGCGTCGGATTGTCGAGGCCGCGAGCGTGGAAGCGGCGATGCAACGCATGACCGACGATGGCCGCGCACGGCTGGAACGTCTCGTGTTCAAGGACCATGCCGCACATCAGGAACGTAGCCGTCGGCACTGGATCCGTTATTCCGGGGCCTTTCATCTGGAAATCGCCGAGATCGCGGGCAATCAGGTGCTCAAGGCGTTTCTCAAGGAATTGATCGGGCGCACATCTTTGATCATCGGCCTCTACGAGCCGATGCAGCGCACCGTGTGTACCTACGATGAGCACCAGACCCTGCTCGATGCGATGATCGGCGGCGATATCGCGCACGGCGTGCGCACCATGGTCGATCACCTGGTCGATTGCGAGCAGCGTCTTGGCCTGGAGCGCCGCGACCGCGATATCGATCTGCGCGCGATATTCGCCGACGGCGGCGATTGAGTCCCGGCTAGGTCCCGGCCATTTTTTGATCGAGCCGGGCCGCCAGGCGAAAACGCGCGATTTGGTGAATTTCGTCGAGCGCGCGGCGGCGTTCGCTGGCGCCGTCGTTATCCAGCCGTGCCTGCATGGCCGCAAGAATATCCTCGCGCGTCAGGCCTTTGACCGCGACAACGAACGGGAAACCGAACTTGCGGGTATAGGCGTCGTTGAGCGCCTGCAGGCGTTCGTATTGCTCGGGCGTGCAGCCATCGAGACCCGCCCCCGCCTGTTCGCGTGCCGAGGCCGCGCTCAGCCCGCCGGCGACGGCGAGCTTGCCGCCCAGATCCGGATGCGCGCGAATAAGTGTTGTCTGCTGCGTTTCGTCGGCCTGTTCGACGACCTGTCGCATCGCCGCTGCCAGGCGTTCGGCCTGGGTGAGGACAGCGTGATCCGCGCTGTGCCAGACCGCGCGTGCGACCCATGGCGAGTGTTCGTAGACATCGCCGAAGCAGTCCACGAATTCGTGTTCGTTCATGGCTGCAGGGCGTAGTGGGACGGTATCGGTCATCCGCTGTCTCCAGATTGGCACGATCGTTGGTTGATCGAATCAATGCGCAAAGCCACGCATCGCTCCGACTAAATGCAATATTCGGGGCTGATTGTATCGAATCCTGATTTGACTAATGTTCCACGTATCGATAGAAATTGTATTCAATATGGGGAGGACAGCACGCTATTCGATTCCGTCGACACGTCCCATCGCATGAGCAAAGCGTATGCCCGCCGCGTCGCGCGCGTGCTGTGGCGTATGAACCGGCGGGTGGGCTTCCAGCCCTGCGCCCTCCCGGTCTGTCTTCACGGCGCGCACGCGTGTCCGCAGCATTCGAACGTGCGCGCAGCCAGCCCGCGCAACGTTGCGCGCTGTGCGCCAGTGCGGGCATTCGATACAAAAAATAAAGCCGGCGCGGATTATCTGCGCGTACGGCCCGCCAGGAGGGGATTCGATGTCAGACGTGCCGAACACGGCCAGTGATGCCGAGTTGTGTGCGGCCGACCGCCGACCGCCGTTCGTCCAGCTCGTGCCCATGGGGATCCAGCACGTGTTGGTCATGTATGCCGGCACGATCGCCGTCGCACTAATTGTGGGCGGCGCGCTCGAGCTGTCGCGCGCGGATATCTCGTATCTGATCATGGCCGACCTGTTGTGCTGCGGAATCGGCACGCTGATTCAGTCGTTGGGCATCTGGGTCTTCGGTATCCGTATGCCGATCGTGATGGGGTCGAGCTTCGTTACGGTCGGGCCGATGGTGGCCATGGCGACCAGCGGCCAAGTGAGCATCGCGGGTATTTTCGGGGCCACGGTCGTGTCCGGTATTTTCGGCATGTTGCTGGTGCCGTTCTTTACCCGCTTACTCAAGTTCTTTCCGCCGCTGGTCACGGGCACGGTGATCGCCTCGATCGGCATTTCGCTGATGCCGGTGGGCATCAACTGGGCCGCGGGCGGCGTTGGCGCCGAGGATTTCGGCGCGCCGGTCAATGTGGGCCTCGCGGTATTCGTGCTCGCCTGTATTCTGACGATCAACCGGCTCGGGCGCGGAATCTGGGTCAATATCTCGGTCTTGCTGGGGCTTTTAGTTGGCTATATCGTCGCGCTGCCGCTCGGCGTGGTCAGCCTCGACGGGCTTGGGTCGCAGCCGGTGGTGGGCATCATCACGCCGCTGCATTTCGGCATGCTCGAGTTTCCGCTGTCCGGGATCATCGCCATGTGCATCATCATGGTGGTCACGCTGGTGGAATCCACCGGCATGTGTCTGGCCCTGGGCGAAATGGTGGGAAAGCCGGTGGATCGCGGGCTGCTCAACCGTGGCCTCTATGGCGACGGTATCGCGACCACGATCGCCGGTTTTCTGAACGGCTTTCCGCATACCTCGTTTTCCCAGAACGTCGGTCTGGTCGGCATGACTGGCGTGACCAGCCGGTTCGTCACCGTGGTATCGGGTGCCGTGCTGATCCTGTTGAGCCTGTTTCCGCAGGCGGCATTCGTGGTCGCCTCCATTCCCAAGCCGGTGCTCGGCGGGGCAGGGCTGGTGATGTTCGGCATGGTCGCGGCGGCCGGTATCAATATCATCACCAAGGCGGATATGGCTCAGCGCAGCAATCAGCTCGTGTTTGCGGTATCGATCGGCTTCGGCATGATTCCGCTGGCCGCGCCGGGTTTCTTTGCCGTGTTTCCCGACTGGACCGGGCCGATCGTCCATAGCGGCATTCTGCTGACCACGGTCGCCGCCGTGGTGACCAACCTGTTGCTCAACGGTCCGGAAGCAGTCGCAGAAGAAGACGATACGGCCGCGCGCGCAGCGCTCGAAGACGCCGCCGCCCGCCAGCACGAGCCGGCCACCGGCCGGGATTGAACACCGGGCGCGAACGCGCCGGTATCAACGACTAGAGGAAGATGATGGGCTATCTCACGACACACGTACTCGATACGGCCAACGGCTGTCCGGGCGCGGGGATCGATATCGTGGTCCGGCGTATTGATGCCGAGGGCGCGCATACGATCACCCGGACCACTACCAATAGCGACGGACGCTGTGACGAACCGCTGGTAGCCGATGCCGCATTTGCCGTGGGCCGCTACGAACTCGTGTTTTCGGTGGGCGCCTATTTCGCCGGCCGGCGGGAAACGCTCGACGAGCCCGCCTTCATCGACGACGTGGTGATCCGGTTCGGCGTTGCCGATGCCGATTCGCATTACCACGTACCGCTGCTGGTTTCGCCATACGGCTACAGCACCTATCGCGGCAGCTGAATCCAGCCCGCCCGCCCGAATCAAGGAGCCGACCGAATGGCCACTACCGTGCTACGCAATGCGGCGTTCATCGCCACCATGGACGACCACGACACCCTGCATCGCGATGCCAGTATCCGCATCGTCGACGGGCGAATCGATGCGATCGGCACCGCTGATGAAATAACCGGCCATGCCGACGAGACGATCGATGCCAGCGGTCATATTCTGATCCCGGGGCTGGTCAATACCCATCATCATTTTTATCAGACGCTCACGCGCAACCTGCCGGCCGGGCAGAACAGCAACCTGTTCAACTGGCTGGTCGCCCACTATCCGATCTGGGCGCGTATGGACGCCGGCTCGATCGACGTAAGCACGCGTATCGCCATCGCCGAGCTGATGCTTTCCGGCTGTACGACCGCGGCCGACCATACCTATATCTGGCCCAACGATGCCCGCGTCGACGACCAGATTCATGCCGCCCGGGAGATGGGCTTTCGTTTTCATGCCGCCCGCGGCTCGATGTCGGTCGGGCAGTCGCGCGGTGGGCTGCCGCCCGATCATGCCGTCGAGGCCGAGGAGTTCATCCTCTCGGATTCGCAGCGCGTGATCGAGACCTATCACGACGATCGCGCCGGGGCGATGACCCGTATCGTGCTCGCGCCCTGCTCGCCGTTTTCGGTGTCGACCGATCTCATGCGCGAAACGGCAAAGATGGCGCGGCATTATGGCGTGCATCTGCATACCCATCTGGCCGAAACCCTGGACGAGGAACACTACTGCCGCGAGCTGTTCGGCCAGACGCCGGTTGAATATGCCGAGGCCAACGACTGGGTCGGCGACGATGTGTGGTTCGCGCATATGGTGCATCCGCATGAAACCGAGATCGCGCGGCTGGGCGCGCATCGATGCGGCGTGGCGCATTGCCCGAGTTCCAACATGCGGCTGGCTTCGGGCGTGGCCCCGGTCAAGGCGCTGCAGGCCGCCGGCGCGCGCGTGGGCCTCGGGGTCGACGGTTCGGCTTCCAACGACAGTTCGCACATGCTCAGCGAGGCGCGCCAGGCGATGTTGCTCCAGCGCCTGCAAAACGGCCCGGAGGCGATGAGTGCGACCGAGGCATTGCGTCTTGCCACGCGCGGCGGCGCGGAGGTGCTCGGGCGCAATGACATCGGCCATCTCGCCGTCGGCATGGCCGCGGATATCGTGGGTTATCGCCTCGACAGCCTGCCGCTGGCCGGCGGCGCCGTGCACGATCCGCTGGCCGCACTGGTTTTCTGCCTACCGCCGCGGGTGGATCTGAGCCTGATCAATGGCCGACTGCGGGTCCATCGCGGGCAGCTGCTCGGCGTGGATATCCCGCAGCTGGTGGCACGCCATAACGCTGCCGCGACCGCGCTGATCAACGGCTAGCCGGCGGCGGCGCCCGAACTCTGTTTCAACCAGACAACAACGAAACAATGCCCCAATTCAATCAATCCCGTCGTCGATTTCTCAAGCACTCGGTCGTGGCGGGCGTGAGTACCTATGTTGCCAGCCTGGCGAGCCCGAGCTTCGCGGCGTTGTTCGAACAGGACATCCTGTCGCCGACGGCGCAGGCCTGGCGGCCCGGCACCGGGATGAAATTCCGGCTCGACGGGATCGCCAAGGTCACCGGCAGCAAGGTCTTTGCCCGCGATATCCGTGCCCGCGACATGCCGCACTGGCCCGATACCCAGGCCCATGCATTCATCATTCGCGCCACCCGCTGCGATCGCCGCTATCAGGGCATCGATCTGTCCGCGCTGGAAGCGGCCGGGCTGGCACCGGATCGCGTGGTCACCGCTGAAGACATGGCCCGCGACAATATCCAGGTGCCCGAGTACTACGGCCCGGCCTTCTTCTTGCCCGCCGGCGAGACGCCGCTTTATCTGGGCTATCCGGTAGCCTTGTGCATCTACCACGATTTCGCCCGTTTTGCCGTGGCCAAGGCGCGGGTACGCGCAGCCGAGGATGTGGTGGTCTACGGCGAACAAACGCCGCTGCCGGAAAAACCGCCCTATGGCGCCTTTCGTTATATCCGGGTGGGCGGCGATACACCCTATGCGCCCGATCGTTTCTCCGCCTTGCAGGAAACCGTGCTCTACCCGGATTTTCGCAAGCGCCATCCGGTGTGGCCGCAGGCGCTGGAAAACGGCAAGGACAGCCAGCGCGCGATGTATCACGCCAACCAGCTCGCCGAGCAGCTGGATATGCCGCCCGACGATTGGCTGGTGTTCGAGGCGGAATATCAAACGCCCTATATCGATCATTTCGCCATGGAAGCCGACAACGCCAATTGCTGGTTCGATGCCGAGGCCGGGGACATGCATCTGGTCTGTGGCAGCCAGTCGCCGGCCGAGTTGGTCGAACGCATGGCCGAGCTGCACTCGGCCAGCACCTTTGCCAGCGGGCGCCTGTTTCTGCACCCGACCTATACGGTGGGTTACGGCTCGAAGGACAACTCCATCTTTCCGTATTACGGCTTGATCGCCGGGCTCTATGGCGATGGCCATCCGGTACGCCTGGCCAACGATCGCTACGAGCAGTTCCAGGCCACCATGAAGCGCCATCCGTTCACGATTCGAAATCGTCTGGCGGTCGAGCGCGAAACCGGCAAGTTTCAGATATTCAAGCAGAATCTGACCGCCAACGGCGGTGGGCGTGCCAATTTCTCCAATTCCGTGGCGTTCGTGGGGGCCACGGCCGCCCAGGGCATCTATTACATGCCCAACAGCGATCTCACCGCCACGGCCGAATTCTCGCGCATGCCCGAAGCCGGGTCGATGCGCGGTTACGGCACCATTCAGACCATGGCCGCGACCGAACTGATGGTCGACGAAATCGCCGACCATCTTGATATGGACCCGTTCGAACTGCGCCTGGCGAACGTGTTCAAGTCGGGCATGAAGAACACCCAGGGCGCGATCCCGGCCGGGCATCTGCGCGGTGAGGAGATTCTGCACAGGGCCCGCCAACACGAGATCTGGACCCAGCGCGCGGCGCGCAAGCAGGCCTTCGAGGCCGACCATCCCGAGCAGCGCTATGGCGTGGGCTTTGCCTGTGTCCAGAAGGATTTCGGCCACGGCGCCGAGGGCGTGTTCTCGGAGGTCCGCCTGAATGCCGATGGCTCGATCGAAGTGCGCAATACCGGGGCTGAAATGGGTACCGGATATTCCACCAGCCAGGCCGCGGTGGTTGCCCAATGGCTTGGACAGCCTGCGAATACGGTCCACACCGCCGAAACCGAGTGGGACGACCTGGCCATGACCTCGAGCGGCAATCCGTATGTGATGTCGCAGTCGGAACAGGAGGCCGCACAGACCGACCCGCGCTGGACGCCGATGCTCCAGCAGGCCTCCAGTGCGAGCAACTCGTCCTATTATCTGTCGTTTCCGACCATCGAAGCGGCCCGTGTAATCTTCAGACACGGCCTGTGGCCGGTCGCGCTCGAATACTGGCAGCGCGGCATCGGCGGCGGCCAGGCCGCGCCCTATGTCGTGCGCGAACAGGACGCGCGCTGGGAACAGGGCAAGCTCACAGCCAATGGCATGGAGCCGTTGTCGCTGGCGTTTCTGGCCGAGCGTGCCCATGCCACGGGCCGGGTGACTGGCGCCATGGCCCATGCCTTTAATCGCTGGGAATGGTCGAGGGCGGATTATCGGATCGACGGCACCAGCGAGAATCTGCCGCTCGACGGTCTGGCGGTGCGCTACGGCGACGGTGCCTCCCAGCAGAAGAAAGCGCGGATGACCAGCAAGCGAGGCTTCGAACTGTTGACCCGGTCGAACCCGTATTTCCCGCCCACCCAGCGCAACAATGCCGGGGTGACCTATTACAGCGCCTGCGCCACGCTCGTGGAGCTTGCCGTACATACCGGCACCGGCGAGGTGTCGCTACTCAATCATCATTCGTTTTTAGAGTGCGGCAATACCATCGTCGAGGAACTGGTGTCCGGCCAGCTGCAGGGTGGGCTCGCCATGGGCATCGGTCATGCCCTTTACGAAGACATGCCGCTTTACGAGGACGGCCCGGGTAACGGCACCTGGAACATCAACCGTTATCACGTGCCCCGGGCCAGTGAAGTCGCGGTGTGGGAGCAGAGCGCCGATATCCTGCCGCCGTTATCGCGTACCGACCCGCCCAAGGGTATTGCCGAAGTAGTGATGATTCCGGTCGTGGGCGCGATCGGCAACGGCATCGCCCACGCCATCGGCCATCATTTTCATCGTCTGCCCATTACGCCCGAGCGGATCCGGGAGGTTCTGTGAGTACTACCGACCCCATCGTCAGCAAGCCGTTGCATGTCACCGTCAACGGTATCGAACAGCCCGTCGAGGACATCCCCGAGCAGTTGATGATGCTCGATTACCTCAACGAGTATCGCAATCTCACCGGCACCCGGTTTGGCTGCGGCATCGGCGTGTGTCGCGCCTGCACGGTGATCGTCGATCACGAGGATGGGCGCAGTGAAGAGATCCGCACCTGTATTACCGGCGCGCATTACTTCGAGGGTAAATCCATTCGCACCGTCGAAGGCCACGCCACGCGCGATGAAAACGGCGATGTAGCCAAACTCTCTGAGGTTCAGCAGCAGTTTCTGGATCACTTCTCGTTTCAGTGCAGCTACTGTGCGCCGGGGTTCGTGAACGCGGCCACGGTGCTCGTCGAGCGCCTGCAACGCGAGCCGGTACCGCGCTCGCAGCTGGAGGCGACGATCAGCGATGCATTGGAATCGCATCTGTGTCGTTGTACCGGCTATGTGCGTTATTTTCGCGCGGTACGCGCTGCGGTGCTCGCTACCCCCGGCACCACGGTGGAGGGCTGAACATGGCCGGCTATCGACAGACATTAGCGGCGCTCGTGCTTGCCGTGAGTACCGGCACGGGCTGGGCCGCCAGTCAGGCGACAGCGAAACAGATCGAGCGCGGCCAGTATCTGGCCCGCGCGGCCGATTGTGCGGCCTGTCATACCGCCGAAGGCGGCACGCCCTACGCCGGCGGGCGCGCGATCGAAACGCCGTTCGGCAAGGTTTACGGCACCAACATCACGCCCGACGACGAATACGGCATCGGCAACTACAGCGCCGACGATTTCTATCACGTGCTCACCCAGGGCGAACTACCCGACGGCACGCAGCTGTATCCGGCCATGCCCTATACCTCGTATCACGATATCGCGCGCGAGGATTCGGATGCGATGTATGCCTATTTCATGAGCCTGGACGGCGTGCACGTACCGTCGCCGCAGACCGATCTGGCCTGGCCGTACTCGATGCGCTGGACGCTGAATTTCTGGAACTGGATGTACGCTCCGGATGATGACGCCGGCCAGCGGCGCGCTGCCGACAACCAGCGCGGTCGTTATCTGGTCGATACGCTCGGTCATTGCGGGCAATGCCATACCCCGCGCGGCCGACTGGGTGCGCTCAAGCGCGATCGTCATCTGCAAGGGGCCGTCATTGCGGGCTGGCAGGCGCCCAGCCTAGAAGCCGAGGCGCTTGCCGCGCGCGGCTGGGACGATGCGTCATTGCGTGAGTTCATGCGCGAAGGCCGCAGTCGCCAAGGCAGCATGTACAGTGAGATGTATCCGGTCTTTCACCACAGCACGCGCTATCTCGACGAGGACGATCTGAAGGCGATGAGCCGCTATCTGCTGGGCGAGAATCCGCCGGCCGCGGCGCACGTGGCGCAGACGACCGCCGTCGACGACAGCCCGGGCCGCCAGCTCTATCTCAACAGCTGTGCCGGCTGTCATGGCGCCGATGGCGAAGGCGCGCCGCATGTGGCGAGCGCGATGACCAGCAATACCGCATTGCGGCTCGATAGTCCGCGCAACCTGGTCAAGATCATCCACGACGGGATCGACGCACGGGCGTTCACCGGCTACGAACGCGTTCAGGCGATGCCCGGTTTCGGCGACGCGCTCAGCGATCCCGAAATCGCAAAATTGGCGACCTATCTGCGCCGTCGCTGGGGTGGCCAGCAAAGCGTGGTCGAAGCAGACGATGTGGCTGAGTTGACTGGCGCGAGCGACTGATTGGTGCGTGGCCGGCTCGTGCGCAGCGGCGTAGTTGGCCACGCAGTCCGGCGCGACCGGGCGTACGAGACAGCGGGGTGCTGCGCTGCAGCGTTGCTGTGGCCGGCCGGCGCGCTAAACTTGCTCCGCCGACTGGCACGCGCAGCGGGTGCAGCCACGGCGCACGGGTACCCATGCCCGGCGGTGTAACGATAACCGACCGATATTCCAGGTGATTGAATGACCAAAGACGTCGAGAAACGTTCGCTCTATATTCCCTATGCCGGCCCGACGCTGCTGGAAATGCCGTTGCTCAACAAGGGCAACGCCTTCGATGCCGACGAGCGTGTGGCCTTCAACCTGATCGGCCTGCTGCCACAGAACGTGGAGACCATCGAAGAGCAGGTCGAGCGGGCCTATCGGCAGTATCAGACCTGTACCAACGATCTGGACAAGCACATCTACCTGCGCGGCATCCAGGACGATAACGAGACCATGTTCTTTCGCCTGCTCGAAGAACATCTCGAAGAGATGATGCCGATCATCTATACGCCCACCGTCGGGCGTGCCTGCGAGAAATTCTCGGAAATCTATCGCAACCATCGCGGCATTTTCGTGAGCTACCCGGATCGTCATCGCATCGACGACATCATCCGCAGCGCCACCAAGGACAACGTCAAGGTGATCGTGGTCACCGACGGCGAACGTATTCTGGGCCTGGGCGACCAGGGCATCGGCGGCATGGGCATTCCCATCGGCAAGCTTTCGCTTTATACCGCCTGTGGCGGTATCAGCCCGGCCTATACGCTGCCGGTGGTGCTGGACGTGGGCACCAACAACCAGGATCTGCTCGACGACCCCATGTACATGGGCTGGCGCCACGAACGTATTTCCGATGCCGAGTACGCCGAGTTCGTGGACCTGTTCGTACAGGCGATCAAACGCCGCTGGCCCGGCGTGCTGCTGCAGTTCGAGGATTTCGCCCAGGCCAACGCCATGCCGCTGCTCAAGCGCTATCGCGACCAGCTGTGCTGCTTCAACGACGATATTCAGGGCACGGCCGCGGTGGTGGTCGGCTCGCTGCTGGCGGCCTGCAAGGCCAAACAGGAATCGATTGCAGAGCAGACCATCGCGTTCGTGGGCGCGGGCTCGGCAGGCTGTGGCATTGCCGAACAGATCGTGGTGGCCATGACCGATGCCGGGCTCGAGGAAAGCGAAGCCCGTGCCCGAATCTACATGGTCGACCGCGACGGGCTGATCACGGATGCCATGAGCGGCCTCTACGACTTCCAGAGTCGCCTGGCCCAGCGCCAGTCCAAGGTCGATGACTGGAACGATTCCACCGATACTGACCCGCTGCTTACCGTCATCGACAACGCCAGGCCGACGGTGCTGATAGGGGTGTCCGGCCAGCGCGGCCTGTTTTCCCAGCGGGTGATCGAGACCATGCACCAGCATTGCTCTAATCCGCTGGTAATGCCGCTGTCCAACCCCACATGGAAGGTCGAAGCCACGCCTGAGGAGATTCTCGACTGGACCCACGGCGAGGCCCTGGTCGCCACCGGCAGCCCGTTCGACCCGGTGGCCGTCGGCGACGAAAAGCGCCCGATCGCACAATGCAACAATGCCTATATCTTCCCCGGTATCGGCCTGGGCGTAATTGCGACCGGCGCGGCCCATGTGACCGATGGCATGCTCATGGCGGCCTCTCGGGCGCTGGCCGAGAATTCGCCGCTGGGCACGACCGGCGAGGGCGCGCTGCTGCCGGCCCTGTCGGACGTGCGCGAACTCAGCCAGTCGATCGCCTTTGCCGTGGCCAAGCAGGCCCAGGCCGATGGCGTGGCCCTGACAACCAGCGATGAAACGATTGTCGAACGGGTCGAGCGGCATTTCTGGTATCCGCGCTATCGGCGTTATCGGCGGGCGGCGTTCTAGGCAAGCTCTGCACAACCTGTCACGGTCGCGCCGGCGTGCTTTGCGC
>DJIE01000143.1 GCA_002433465.1 Salinisphaera sp. UBA6602 | reverse complement strand
TCCTTGTCGTGTTCGATCATCGCATAAGCCGAGTGATTGTGGATCGATGAGGAGTCGGCTGATTCAGCGACGATAGAGCAGGGTTCCCGC
Source organism: Salinisphaera sp. UBA6602 (assembly GCA_002433465.1). Classification (GTDB taxonomy): domain Bacteria; phylum Pseudomonadota; class Gammaproteobacteria; order Nevskiales; family Salinisphaeraceae; genus Salinisphaera. Next base: position 26,195 of record DJIE01000143.1, on the reverse strand, counting down.
GGCTTGTCCGCGGGATGCGCTCGCTGATGTCAGCCGGACTTCGAATCGAGCGAAGGCTCAGCTGGCGGGCTGATCCTTGTCATGTTCGATCATCGCGTAAGCCGAATGGTTGTGGATCGATTCGAAGTTCTCCGACTCCACAACGTAATAACGAAACCGCGCGTCGTCGTTGAGGCACTGGGCGATATCGCGCACCACGTCCTCGACGAACTTCGGGTTTTCGTATGCTCGCTCGGTGACTGCCTTTTCGTCGACGCGCTTGAGAATGCCGAAAAGCTCGGATGACGCCTGCGATTCGGCGATTTCGATGAGTTCTTCCAGCCAGAAGAATTCGGTCGCGCGCACGCGGATGGTGATCAGCGAGCGCTGGTTATGGGCGCCATAGTCGGAAATATCCTTGGAGCAGGGGCACAGGGTGGTCACCGGCACCTTCACTTCGACATACAGATCGGTACGCTCGCCGCGCTGATCGCCGATGAAGGTGACGTTGTAGTCCATCACTCCTTTTTCCCGTGTCACCGGCGCGTACTTGTCGATGAAGTAGGGAAAGCTCATCTCGATATGGCCGTTGTCGGCTTCGAGACGCTCGGTCATCTCACCGAGCATGGTTCGGAACGAGTCGACGGTGATCTGGTGTTCGTGCGCGTTGAGAATCTGCACGAAGCGGGACATGTGCGTGCCCTTGAAATGGTGGGGCAGGTTCACGTACATGCCGAAGGTGGCCACCGTGCTCTGATGGCCGCCCACGCGCTGTTCGATCGACACGGGATGGCGGATATCACAGATGCCGACCCTGTTGATCGCCAGATGGCGGGGATCGGCCCGGCTCTGGACATCTTCGATCTCTGTGCCGGTACGTGCGCTCTCGCGCGCGTTGGAAGCGGTGTTCTTGCTGGCGCCCTGCGCCTTGGCCACGGTACTCATCGTGTTGCGGTTCCAGTCAGGCGAATCGGCCCGCGAGCCGATCCAAAGCGCGCCATGTTAGCGCGCGCGGACTCGGCCCACAAAGCAGCTGTGTCTTCATTGATGGGGTCGATTCATCCCCTTGCAAGGCACGCTTAGCCCGGCGGCCAGGCGAAGTCGCGTCCGCCCAGGATATGTACATGTAAGTGAAACACGCTTTGGCCCACGGCCTCGCCGTTATTGACGACCAGTCGGAAGGCCTCGCCATAGCCTTCGTTCTTGGCGACCTGCCGTGCGGTCAGCAGCAGATGCCCGAGCAGCGCCTGATCGTCGGCTTCGGCGTTAACAAGCATGTCGATGGGCTTTTTCGGGATCACCAGGATATGCATCGGCGCCTGCGCGTTGATGTCGCGAAACGCCAGGCACTGGTCGTCTTCGTGGACGATATCGGCATCGATCTCGCGATTGATGATCTTGGAAAATATGGTTTCGCTCATGGATGCATCCTGATTGGGTGGGCTATTGCGCGTCGACGCATTGTGTCAGAAGCGATCGCGCGATCGTAATAGTGGCGCAAGGGGGCCGCATGGGTTTACCGTCAGCGATGCGAGCGACGCCGCCAGCGGTGGCGCCGAGGACGATATCCAGACCAGGACAAAGCAATAATGAACTATCTCGTGACCGGTGCGACCGGTTTCATCGGTCGTTTCCTTGTCGAAAAACTGCTGACACGGCGCAATGCGACCGTGTATGTGCTGATGCGCCGGGCCAGCGCCGACCGCTATACCGGCCTGTGCGAGAGGCTGGGCGTGAGCGAGGACCGCCTGATCCCGGTCTGGGGCGATATCACCCGGCGCGGGGTGATCGACCGCGAAGCGCTTGAACACCTGACTGGCACTATCGATCATGTCTTTCATCTGGCCGCGGTCTACGACATGAACATGACCGACGCCCAGGCCGACAAGGTCAACAACGAGGGCACGGCGAATATCGTCGCCCTCGCGGGTGCGCTGGCCAACGAATCCGGCAAGAAGCCCTGTTTCCACCATGTCTCGTCGGTGGCAGTGGCCGGCGCGGATTACGAAGGCGTGTTCACCGACGAGATGTTCGACGAGGGCCAGCAGGTCCGCCATCCCTACTATCGGACCAAGTTCCAGTCCGAGGCGATCGTGCGCGAGCACTGCAAGGTGCCGTGGCGGGTCTATCGCCCGGGGATGGTCGTCGGCCATTCCGAAACCGGGGAAATGGACAAGATCGACGGCCCCTATTATTTCTTCAAGCCGATCAAGCGCATCCGCGACAACGTGCCCAAGTGGATGCCGCTACTCGGTATCGAGGGCGGGCAGATGCCGGTGGCGCCGGTGGACTATGTCGTCGATGCGATGGTGCATATTGCCCACAAGCGCAACCTCGACGGTCAGGCATTCTTTCTTATCCAGAACGAGCCGCCGACCGCCGGCGAAATGTTGCGCATCTTCATGCGCGCGGCCCACGGCCCGGATATCGTGCGTCGTTTGCCGACCCACGAGTGGCCGGCCAATATCGAGCACCAGCTCAAGCGTCTGGCCGGCAATATCCCCAAGGCGGAGTGGCTGGAAAAGAGCATTTCCAAGCGTATCGGCGTGCCGTTGTCGATACTCGGCTACGTAAACAATCGCGCCGTGTTCGAAGACGTGAATACCCAGGCCGCGCTCAAGGGCAGCGGTATTCATTGTCCGCGCCTGGAAGACTATGCGGAGACGCTGTGGCGCTACTGGGAAATGCATATGGACTGCGATTTCCATGTGCCCGAGAAGCTGCTGCGGCGCATGCAGGACAAGGTGGTGGTCATCACCGGCGCCTCCAGCGGCATCGGTTTCATGACCGCGAAAAAGCTGGCCCGTGCCGGCGCGACGGTCTGCATGGTGGCACGCACACCCGACAAGCTCGAGGAAACCCGGGCCATCGTGGACAAGATCGGCCTCGGTCGGGCGGTGGCGTATCCCTGCGATCTGAACGATATGCAAGCCATCGATGCCTGCACGAAACAGATTCTGGCCGATCATCATCACGTCGATATTCTGATCAACAACGCCGGGCATTCGATACGACGGGGCGTGTTCGAGTCGCTCAACCGCTTCCACGACTACGAACGCACCATGCAGCTGAACTACTTCGGCGCCATCCGCATGATCTTCAATTTCCTGCCAGCCATGGCGAAACGCCGCACCGGGCACGTCATCAATATTTCCAGTATCGGCTGCCTGACCAACGTGCCGCGTTTTTCGGCCTATGTGGCGTCCAAATCCGCGCTCGACGCCTTTTCACGCTGTCTGTCGCCGGAAGTCGCCTCGCGCAATATCGATCTGACTACTATTTACATGCCGCTGGTGCGTACGCCCATGATCGCGCCCACCAAGCTCTACGACTATGTGCCCACGCTCACACCGGAGCAGGCCGCCGACATGATCGTGTGCGCGATCCTGGAAAAGCCCAAGCGCATTGCCTCGCCGCTGGGCACCACCGCCCAGATTAGCTATGCCCTGTGGCCCAAGGTGAACGACTTCGTGCTGCACAAGGCGTTTCATATGTTCCCCTCGTCCAAGGCCGCCCGCGGTGGGCGCTCGGGCGAGGCCGAAAAGCCCAATATTCCGGGGCGCGTGCTGGCCGCGCTGCTGCCGGGGCCGTACTGGTAGACGCCGACCCTTCCCGGACACGAAAAAGCCGCCCTCGGGCGGCTTTTTCGTGAACCCCGTGTTGGTTAACAGGGGTCAGTCGTCGTCGCCGTTGTTGCGCAGGTCGCGGCGTTCGGACACGGCCTTGGCCAGTTCGCCGAGCAGGGCATCGGTATCCTCCCAGTGCAGGCAGGCATCGGTGATCGACACGCCGTATTCGGGCTCCACGCCCGGCACCAGCTTCTGGTTGCCTTCCTTGAGATGGGATTCGATCATCACGCCGAAGATCGCACGGCTGCCCGCGGCGATCTGACCGCCCACGTCGTCGCCGACTTCCAGCTGTTTCTTGTGCTGCTTGCGGCTGTTGGCGTGCGAGAAGTCGATCATCAGGCGGCCCGACAGCTGCGCCTGTTCGAGCAGGGCGACCGCGCCGGCGACCGAATCGGCGTCGTAGTTCGGCCCGTTCGCACCGCCACGCAGGATGATATGCGTATCGCGATTGCCGTCGGTGGCAAAGATCGCGGACTGGCCTTCCTTGGTCAGCGACAGGAAATGGTGCGGATGATGGGCCGCGCCCACGGCATCCACCGCGATCTTGATCGAACCGCCGGTGCCGTTCTTGAAGCCGACCGGGCAGGACAGCCCCGAGGCCAGCTCGCGATGGCCCTGGCTTTCCGTGGTGCGCGCGCCGATCGCGCCCCAGGCCACCAGATCGGCCAGATACTGCGGCGAGATCAGATCGAGAAACTCGACGCCCGCCGGAATGCCCTGGTCGGCGAGCTTGAGCAGCAGCTCGCGCGCCAGGCGGATGCCCTTGTTGATCTTGAACGAATCGTCCATGTCCGGGTCGTTGATCAGACCCTTCCAGCCCACCGTGGTCCGCGGTTTTTCGAAGTACACCCGCATGACGATGAGCAGATCATCGGCATAGCGTTCGCGCGCATCGGCCAGTTTCTTGGCGTATTCGAGCGCGGCGTCCACGTCGTGAATGGAGCAGGGGCCGACTACGACCAGCAGGCGGTCGTCCTCGCCGTGCAGAATCTTCTGGATGGCCGTGCGCGTGTTGTAGACCGTCTCGGACGCGGCTTCGCTCACGGGCAGCTCTTCGAGTAGCGCCTGCGAAGAAATCAATTCCTGAATGCCCTTGATACGGAGGTTGTCGGTTTCGTGCATGGTTATTCGGGCGAATGCGGCCGGCGAAGACCGTGTAAAAATGAGCGGCGAGTCTAGCAGACGTGCCGTGATTTCAGGCATGGGCATGTTGTACCGATAGTTGGGCTTTATTAGCGGGCCTGCACACGGCGTCTGGATGCGCTGTCGCGGCGTAATCGCCCGAACGACATAGCCTGTCGGTGCCGAAGCTCGCAGGCGTTTGAAAGGAAAGCAATCGATGACCATCACCCGTATCGGCCTGGCCGTTTTCGTTATCGCGCTCATCGCGGCCTGGTTCGTGGTGAACCCGGGGCAGTATCTCGGGGCGGCCTGTAGCGATCAGGTATTCAGCCTGGCCTGTTTCGAAAGCCAGCGCGCCGCGCTCGGCGAGCTGGCTGCCGCCCACGGTCTGCTGTTCGCGGTGGGTTTCTTCGCGATCTATGTCGCGGTTACGGCCATCTCGTTGCCGGGGGCAGCGGTGATGACGCTGGTCGGTGGCGCGTTGTTCGGCCTGGTCGAAGGCACGCTGCTGGTGTCGTTCGCATCGGCCATCGGCGCCACATTGGCTTTTCTCATCGCGCGCTTCGTGCTGCGCGAAAGCGTTCAAAAGCGCTTCGGTCAGCGCCTGAAAGCGCTCAATCGCGGCGTCGAGCGCGACGGTGCCTTCTATCTGTTCGCCTTGAGGCTGGTACCGGTGTTTCCGTTTTTCGTGATCAATCTGGCCATGGGCCTCACGCCGATTCGCACGCGCACCTTCTACTGGGTGAGCCAGCTCGGCATGCTGCCGGGCACGCTCGTCTACGTGAATGCGGGCACCCAGCTCGGTCAGGTGGAATCGTTGTCGGGCGTGCTGTCGCCGGGTTTGATCGGCTCTTTCGTGCTGCTGGGTCTGTTTCCCCTGATCGCCCGCAAGACGCTGGATTTCATGGCTTCGCGCAAGGCGCTCGCCGGCTATGACAAGCCCAAGCATTTCGATCGCAACCTGATCGTGATCGGCGCCGGCTCGGCCGGGCTGGTGGCCGCGCTGATTGCAGCCACCGTGAAGGCCAAGGTCACGCTTATTGAAAAGAACAGGATGGGCGGTGATTGCCTGAATACCGGCTGTGTACCCTCCAAGGCGCTGATACGTAGTGCACGCTTGATGCACGAGATTCGCCATAGCCGGGATTACGGCATTCGCTCGGCCAGCGCGAACTTTCATTTCCAGGACGTCATGGATCGGGTGAAGTCGGTGGTGGCGACGATCGCGCCGCATGATTCGGTCGAGCGCTACGAGTCGCTGGGGGTGGACTGTATTCAGGCCGGCGCCCGGCTGGTCGACCCGTGGACCGTGGAAACCGACGACGGCCAGCGGCTGAGCGCGCGTCATATCGTGCTGGCGACCGGCGCGGTGCCGTTCGTACCGGCGATCGACGGACTGGCCGATATCGACTATCTCACCTCCGACACCCTCTGGGATCTCACCGAGCTGCCTGAGCGCCTGGCCGTGATGGGGGCGGGTTCGATCGGCTGCGAAATGGCCCAGGCCTTCGCACGGCTGGGCAGCCAGGTGACGCTCATCGAGCAGGGCGAGCGCATCCTTTCGGTCGAGGACGACGATATCAGCGCGCAGATGCGCGATCGGCTCGTTGCCGAGGGTGTGACCGTGCGAACCGGCCTCAAGGTGACGGCGGCCAGCCGTAACAGCCGCGAAACGGTGCTTACCTGCAAGCTGGGCGAGCGCGAGACCGAGATTCGCTGCGACCGGGTGCTGGTGGCCGTCGGTCGCAAGGCGCGCACCGAGGGCATGGGCCTGGAAGAGCTGGGCCTGATCAAGGACGGGCGTATCGCGGTGGACGAATATCTGCAGACCGCGCTGCCGAGCATCTATGCCTGTGGCGACGCCATTGGCGGCTACCAGCTCACCCATGCGGCCTCTCACGAAGCCTGGCATGCCACGGTCAATGCCCTGTTCGGCGCCTTCAAGCGCTTTGCGGTGGATTATTCCAAGCTGCCCTGGTGTACGTTCACCGATCCCCAGGTCGCACATGTGGGGCATAACGAGAACAGCGCGCGCGCCGCCTCCATCGAATACGAAGTCACCCGCTACGATCTGGCCGGCCTGGATCGCGCAATCGCCGAATCGGCCCGCGAGGGCGTGGTGAAAGTGCTGACCGTGCCCGGCAAGGATACGATTCTGGGTGCCACCATCGTTGGCGAGGCAGCCGGCGAGCTGATCATCGAATTCGTATCGGCGATGAAGCACGGCATCGGCCTGAACAAGATGCTGGCGACCATTCATCCCTATCCGACCCTGGCCGAGGCCAACCGTTTTGCCGCCAGCGAATGGAAAAAAGCGCATGCGCCTGAGTGGGTCTTTCCCTGGCTGGCGCGGTTTCATGCCTGGCGTCGCTAGGAGCGAGCGCGGGCCGCTTTCGCATTGACTGCCCTGCTGGTCGCGGCCGCCTTTGTCACCGCCGTGCTGTCGGGCATGGCCGGCATGGGCGGCGGCACTTTGCTGATCGCCCTGATGTTCGCGCTGGGCATGCAGCCGGCCCTGGCTTTGCCGCTGCATGCCGGGGTGCAGTTCGCGGCCAACGCCTCGCGCAGCGTCGCCTATGGCCGCCATGTGCGCTGGCCGGCGCTGGCGCTGTTCGCGCTCACGGCCGTGCCCGGGCCGTTTCTGGTCGCGCCCTGGGTGGTCGATGCCAACCCGGACTGGATTCGGCTGACTCTGGCGCTTTTCGTGGCGTTGGCCGTCTGGCCGAGCTGGGCGGCACGCCTGAAGATCCACGGGCGGGGCGGCCTGCTTGCGGCCGGCGCGATCGCCGGCGTACTGGGCCCGGTGGTGGGGGCCACCGGCATGCTGGTAGCACCGTTCTTTCTTCGCGACGACTGGCGCAAGGAACAGATCATCGCCACCCTGGCGGTCGCCCAGACCGGCAGTCATCTACTCAAGATCGGCGCGTTTTCGCTCAATGGTTTCAATGCGTTCGCACGGCTCGATCTGCTGGTGCCCATGGCCGCGGCAGCCCTGCTGGGTACGCTTGTCGGGCGCCGGCTGCACGGCGTGTTTTCCGAGCATGGTTTCCGCCAGGCAGTGCGGGCTATCATGATCGTGCTGGCACTGCGTCTGGCCTGGGACGGCCTGGCCGGCCTGTGGTCGACTTGAGGCGTGGCGGGTTCGTCAGTACCGTCCTTTGTGGCTCATATTCGGGAGACGCCGTTGCCCACCTTCGTGATGCTCGCCTTCGTATTCGGCACGGTCGGCTTTTCGCTGGCTGCCGTCGCGTTCGCCCAGACCGTCGCGCTCAAAAAGCGTCTCGATCGGCTGGAAGCGCGTTCGGAAACCGAAAGCGCACCGTGAGCCTCAAAGACGCAGGCCAGATCGAAACGGTGATACGACGCAACGTCGGATCGCCCGGTCGGCCTGCCTTTCGCGTGCTCGCGGTGGGGGCGGCCCATGCCGATATCTGCCTGCCCTACGACGCGGGCATGACCCGCCTGGGCGATACCATATCCGGGCCGGTGCTCATGACCGCCGCCGATGCGGCCATGTATGCCGCCATCATCGCGCATGTGCCGGACGGCGAATACGCGGTCACCAGCCATTTCAATATCGATTTTCTGCGTCGGCCGAAAGCCGCCGACGTGTTGGCGCGCGCCAGCTTGCTCCGCGTGGGCCGGCGCAGCGTGGCCTGTCGGGTTGAGCTGTTCTCGCAGGATTTCGACACGCTGGTGGCCCATGTCACCGGCGCCTATGCGCGCATGAATACCGCGACCAGCGGCACTGTCTGAGCCGCGGCACTACCAGCGTTCGATCGCAGCCCGGGCGGCCGCATTGGCCGGACGTGCGATCAGTCCGCTCTGGGTCAGGGTGATTTGGTAGCGCGCGCCATCGGCCATGGGGACGTAGGTCGCGCTGCCGTAACGGGCATCGACCGCCTTCGCCCAGCCGGGAAGGCGCCTAGCAAGCGCGAAGGCGTTGACTCCCGGTTCCTCGGCGTCGAGGGCCACCACGCTGCGCGGTTGGGTTCGCTCATCGGCAATATCGCGATATCGACCGCTCAGGCGCTCCAGCCGGAATAGGGCATCGAAGCCGAACAGATTGGCCCAAGCGTGCCATTTGAGCACGCGGGCATCGAGCTGGAATTCGTCGCCGGCCAGCTCGAAAAGCCGAGGCGGGCCGTTATCGGTGGCAAGCGTTGCCTGAAAGCGCTGGTCGGCCAGCGCCTGGAAGCTCAGCTGTGCCACCGGCTGTTCGTAGCTCAGGCGCTGGTAGGTATGCAGGTTGAGCAGCAGGGCGCCGGCCAGGGCGGTCAGCGCCAGACACAGGCCGCCGCAGGCGCCCGAGCAGGTGGCGGTGAATACACGCCGTCGGCGCAGGCGTGTCGTGGCATGGCCGAGCAGCATTACCCCGATCGCGGCCAGCGCGGCCAGCGTGCAATAGACGACGATCATGGCGCGGGCGAGCCCAGTCGCCGGGCGAATTCGCCCGCGTCGATATCGTCGATGGCGACACGCTTGAGCGCGCGTGTATGGCCGCGCTCGATACGTATCGCGGCCGGCGCAACGTTTAGAGCCTCGGCCAGCAGTGCGACAACGGCGCGGTTGGCCTTGCCTTTTTCAGGCGCGGCGCGCACGCGCAGCTTCAGCGCGGACCCCAGCCAGCCGCTGATCTGATCCTTCGATGCGCCGGGTACGACCTTGATATCGATCTGCATAAAAAAACCGGCGCATCGCTGCGCCGGTTGCCGGTTTTATATAACCAACGCGTCAATCAACGCGATTTCATCACGCGATACAGCCACAGCAGCAGAATGGCGCCAAGAATGGCGATCAAGAAACTGCCGAGGTTGAAGCCCGATACCGTGCCCATGCCCAGGGCAGTGGAAATGAAGCCGCCGAGCACCGCGCCGAGTATGCCGATGACGATGGTCACGATGATGCCGCCCGGATCCTTGCCGGGCATGAGCAGCTTGGCGACGGCGCCGGCAATCAGGCCGAAGATGATCCATGCAATGATGCCCATCAGTTAAATCCTTGTTCGTAGGGGGTTCGCGTACTGTGCGCGCCGCCGCAGAGCCGTGCAAGTGGGTGATTTTACGCCTTGCGTCGGTAGCGATCCTTGGCCCGACGCCCCTTGGCGGCGAGCAGCGGATGCAGCATGCGAGGCAGGGCGGGCAGCAGATAGCCGGCGGTGGCCATCACCCGGCTCATGGCCGGGCGTGCGCGTTCCACACGGCCGTCTCGGGCACAGGCGAGGATGAGCTCGGCGATCTGCTCAGGCGTGCTCATGCCCTGCGAGAAGGTGATATCGGACACCGAATCGATATCCTCCAGGATGAAACCGGTGGCGATCGGGCCGGGTGAGACCACGCTCACGCTGATATCGGTATCGGCGAGTTCATCGGCCAGGGCATAGGTGAAGGCGCGCAGCCCGAACTTGGTCGCCGAATAGCTCGCACTGCCGGCCAGCGGCATATAGCCGGCGATCGACGCCACGTTGACGATGGCCGCGCCGTCGCTTTGGCCGAGCGCGTCCAGCGCCAGCCGCGACAGCATCAGCGGGGCACGCAGGTTGGTATCCACCATCTGGCCCATTTCGTCGGCGCTGCGCGTGGCCACCGGCCCGCGATGATGGCAGCCGGCGTTGTTGACCAGCATATCGAGTCGCCCGTGCACGGCCAGCGCCTGCTCGATGAGCGCTCGACAGCCGGCCTCGCTCGCCACGTCGGCGGCGATGGGGGTGGCGTCGATATCGGCTGCGACGCGCTCGAGCTTTTCCAACCCCCGGGCAGCGATAACGACTTTCGCCCCCGCGGCCGAAAGCGCGCGGGCCGTGGCTTCGCCGACCCCGGCCGAGGCGCCGGTCACCAGCGCCACCCGGCCCGAAAAATCTTTGACCGTCATGATGTTACTCGACTCGCCGCAGTGGGCGTTTGTAAGCGGGGCGCTCGAACCATTGATCGAGCTTCTGGGCGGTACGGCGGCGCACGTCGTCGTTGATGTACTGCGACAGGGCCGCCACCGCCAGCGCGAGGGCGGACAGATCGTCGGTCAGCCCGAAACCGAACAGCCAGTCCGGAATCGCGTCCATGGGCAGGATGAAGTAGCCGAGCGCGCCGTAGGCGGTGACCCTTGCCCAGCGCGGCGTCTCCGGGCGCTGGGCGGCATAGTGCAGCCACAGGGCCTTTTCCAGCAGCTCGTAGCCGGCGCGTTTGGCGACCCGCGAGACCTTGGTCCAGAAGCGCGTGGTCGAGTATTGCCCGGCATAGTCGCGAACCTCGGCCGCGGTTTGCGGGGCCTCGGCCGGCCGGTGAACGGTCGTTACGGTCATCAGTACTCCCGGCGCAGAGCGCCCTGGGTGAGAACGGTATGACCGAGCGTAGCGCATGCGTCGGCGCTGCGCGTATCCGTATCGTTCGCGGGTCCTCGGGGCGCGGTGCCTAGATCGCGGGCAGGAAACTATGCGCCTGTGCCTTGCGCCAGGCCTGCTCGTAGCGGCCGTCGCCCTGGCGGGTGAGCAGCTCGCCGGTTTCCAGGAACCGGTAGACCTGGTCGGCGGTATGGATTTCGGAGTCGGTAGTACGCCGGCACAGATGTTCCGGGCGGAGCTGGCCGGGATGGTCGAGGCCGACCGTGGCGACGACTTCCTGCATGGCCGCGACCGTACGCCGATGGAAGTTGTAGACGCGTTCGCCCTTGTCGGGCACCACCACCGCGCGCTGGCGCCATTTGTTCTGGGTGGCTACGCCGGTGGGGCAGCGGTCGGTATGACAGGATTCTGACTGTACGCAGCCCACCGCGAACATGAAGCCGCGCGCCGAGTTGCACCAGTCCGCGCCCAGGGCCATGTTCGCGGCCATCTTGAAGCCGGAGGTGATCTTGCCCGAGGCGCCGATACGGATACGATCGCGCAGCCCTGCGCCGACGAGCGTGTTGTGTACCCACACCAGGCCCTCACGCAGTGGCGTGCCGACATGGTCGGCCAGCTCCAGCGGGGCCGCGCCGGTGCCGCCCTCGGCGCCGTCGACGACGATGAAATCCGGGGTGATGCCGGTCTTGAGCATGGCCTTGGCGATGGACATGAACTGCCAGCCGTGGCCCACGCAGAGCTTGAAGCCCACTGGCTTGCCGTTCGCACCCTCGCGCAGATCGGCAATGAACTCCATCAGTTCGATCGGCGTGGAAAATGCCGAGTGCGACGGCGGCGAAACACAGGTCTGCCCCACGTCGATACCGCGTGCCTCGGCGATCTCGGGGGTGACCTTGGAGCCGGGCAGTACGCCGCCGTGGCCGGGTTTGGCACCCTGGCTGAGCTTGATCTCGATCATCTTGACCTGGTCATCGTTGGCGACCTGGACGTACTGATCGCGGTCGAAGCCGCCGTCCGCGCGCCGGCAGCCGAAATAACCGCTGCCGATCTCCCAGATCAGGTCGCCGCCGAATTCCTTGTGGTGGCGGCTGACCGAGCCCTCGCCGGTATCGTGGGCAAAGCCGCCCTTGGCCGCGCCCAGGTTGAGCGCGCGGATCGCGTTCGCCGACAGCGAGCCGAAGCTCATCGCCGAAATATTGAGCGTAGAGGCCTCATAAGGCTGGCTGCACTGCGGGCCGCCGATACGCACCCGCGGCGGAGTCTCGCTCGGCGTCTTGGCCGCGATCGAATGCACCAGCCATTCGTGGCCTTCGGCATAGACGTTGTGTTCGGTGCCAAACGGGTCGGCGTCGTTGACGTTCTTGGCGCGCTGGTAAACCTGCGAGCGGTGCTCACGCGAAAAGGGCGCGGCCTCGGTATCCGACTCCAGCAGGTACTGGCGGATCTCGGGGCGGATCGCTTCGATCATCCAGCGGAAATGCGCCAGCAGGGGATAGTTGCGCAGCAGCGCATGTTCGCGCTGGAAGAAGTCGTGCAGCCCCATGCCCAGAAAAGCCACGCTGATGAGAAAGAACAGCCCGAAATAACGCGGCATGCCGAGGGTGAGATAGCCGAACCCCACGGTGGCGACAATGAAGGCGATTAAAGCGATATAGCGCATGGACTCAATCCAGGCAGTAGAAAGCGGTGCGCCCGAACAGCGCGTTCATTTCTGGCAGACCGGGCAGAAGAAGGTGCTGCGCTGGCCGATGACTTCACGACGGATCGGCCCACAGCCGCGCGGGCAGGGCTGCCCGGCCTTGCCATAGGCGGCCAGGCGCAGCTGAAAATACCCGGTATCCCCGTCCACGCCGATATAGTCGCGTAATGTCGTGCCCCCGGCCACGATGGCATCGGCCAATACCTGCCGTATGGCCGCTGCGAGGGCATGGTAACGCGTCCTGCCAATGCGCCCCGCCGGCCGGCGGGGATGAATACGGGCGGCGTGTAGTGCTTCGCAGGCATAGATATTGCCCACGCCGACCACGGTCGCGCTGTCCATGATGAACGTCTTCACCGGCGCGCGGCGTGCGCGTGATCGGGCATAGAGCCAGTCGCCGTCGAACGCATCGCCGAGCGGTTCCGGGCCCAGATGGGCCAGCAGCGAGAACGTCTGCGGCGGCTCGTCGAGCCAGAATATCGAACCGAAACGCCGGGCGTCGTTGAAGCGCACCGTCCAGTCGTTGTCGAGCACGATATCGACATGATCGTGCGTGGCCACAGGCGTATCGGCGGGCACGATACGCAGCCGCCCGGACATGCCCAGGTGCAGGCAGACATGCCCGGTCTCGGCTTCGAACAACAGATATTTCGCGCGCCGATGGACGGTGCGGATGCGCTGGCCCGGCAGTACCCGCGCCAGCGCCTCGGACACCGGCCAGCGCAGCTGGGGTTGGCGCACGACGACCGTACGCACGCGCTGGCCGCGCACATGCGGTTCGATCCCCGCGCGCGTGGTTTCGACTTCGGGCAACTCGGGCATCGCACCATTCTGCCACGACCAGCACGCACGCCAGGCGTGGTATGGCTTCGGCCGGCGCGGTTTCGGGCCGTCGGGCGTGAAGCGTGAACAGGCCAGGGCGCGGCCGGTATAATTGCGCTATGCAGAAATTAAGCTGGCTCAAGCGGATCCTGCCGGATCGATTCATCCTCGCGCTGCTGTGCGCCATCGCGCTCGCGAGTTTTCTGCCGATCCACGGCACCGCGGCGGTCTATTACGACTATCTCACCAACGCCGCCATCGCGCTGCTGTTCTTCCTGCACGGGGCAAAGCTCTCGCGCGACGCCATTTATGCGGGTGCGACGAACTGGCGACTGCATGTGGCGGTGCTGCTGGCCACGTTCGCCCTGTTTCCGTTAATCGGTCTGGTGTCGCAGCCCCTGCTGGCGGGCTGGCTCACGCCGGAACTGCTCGCAGGGGTGCTGTTCCTGTGCCTGCTGCCGTCGACGGTACAGTCGTCGATCGCGTTTACCTCGGTGGCCCGCGGCAATATTCCGGGGGCCGTGTGCAGCGCCAGCCTGTCCAACCTGCTGGGCGTTTTCATCACGCCGTTGCTGGCCGGGTTGCTGATCAGCAGCGAGTCGATCAGCGGCGGTGGTTCGCTCAACGCCGTGGTCGATATTCTGGTCAAGATTCTGCTGCCGTTCGTTGTCGGCCAGATCGCGCGGCGCTGGATCGGCAGCTGGGTGGCCGCACACCCCAGGCTGGTCAAGTTCGTCGATCAGGGCTCGATCGTGCTGGTGGTCTACGGCGCGTTCAGTGCGTCGGTGGTGGAAGGGCTCTGGCAGCGCACGCCGTTGTCGGCACTGGCGGTCATCGCGGTGGTATGTGCCGTGCTGCTGGCGATCGTGATGGGCCTGACCTTCGCGGTCGGCCGGCGCTTTTTCTCCCGCGAGGATGAAATCGTGCTGCTGTTCTGTGGTTCCAAGAAATCCCTGGCCAGCGGTATTCCCATCGCCAAGGTTCTGTTCGCGGGCAGCGCCTTGGGCAGTGCCGTGCTGCCGCTGATGCTGTTCCATCAGCTGCAGCTGATTGTGTGCGCTCTGGTCGCCGCGCGCTACGGCCGGGCTGCGGACGCGGCTGAAATACAGACTGCCGAAGCCGTATCGCGGGCCAGCCGCTGATTTTCAGCGCGCCGGTGCAACCTAAACAAAGCCCCGCGACCGGGTGGGGGATTGCCGGCATCGCCTTTCTGGGCGGCGTGGGCGGTGGCGTTGTGTTCCCGATTCTCCCGGTGATCGGTATGGATCTGGGTATTTCCGGGTTCATGATCGGGCTGATCCTGTCGGCCAACCGCATCACCCGCTTGGGTTTCAATCCGGTCACCGGCAGTCTGCTCGATCGTTTTGGCGCCCGCTGGCCCGTGGCGGTGGGCCTGGCCATCGAGGCCGCCGGTACGCTGGCCTTCTCCGTGGGGCTCGTGGCCGATTCGCCGGGCCTGTGGTTTCTTGCCGGGCGCGTCATCTGGGGTATCGGTTCCTCGCTGCTGCTGGTGGGCACCCTGGCGGCAGTGATGGCCATCGCGCCACGCGCCAGCCGAGGTGGCATGACCGCGCGTGTGCGTACGGCCATCAGCCTGGGGCTGCCCGCGGGGCTCGTCATCGGCGGACTGATCGCCGATGCGGCCTCGGCCAACGCCGCGTTTTTAACCGCCACCGCGCTGAGCGTGGCCGCCGCCACGTTGACGCTGTTCCTGCTGCCACCCACGCCGGCGCCACAGGCGGGGGAAAAACGGCCGAGCACGGACAGCGAAAGCACGCGCGAACAGTGGCGTGCGCTTCTAAGCGTGAAGACGTTGCGCATCATCTGGGGCGCGAACGCGCTGCTGTTCTTTGCCGTATCCGGCGTGCTGCTGGCCACCATCGCGGTGCTGGTGGATCAGCGCGGGCTGTTCGTATTCGGGCTGGGCCCGGAAGGCAGTGCCGGCCTGCTTATGGCGGTGCTCATGACCGCTCGGGCGGGTGCGTCGCTGGCCGCGGGGCGCATACTCGATCGCTCGGCATCGCGCACGCGATTGCTGCTGCCGGCCATGGCCCTGGTGGCCATCGGTTTCGTGGGTCTCGGCCTGGCCGGTACATCGCTTACCGCGGCCGCGGCGCTGATGGTGATCGGCGTCGGCTCGGGCGGGCTGACCATTCCCTTGCTGACGCTGCTCGGCGATGTCGCGCCTGCGCATCTGCACGGCCGGGCGTTGTCGGTGTATCAGTGGTCGAGCGATTTCGGCGGCGCGCTCGGCCCGGCCGCCGGTCTGGAGCTCGGCCGCCTGCTGGGTTTCGGGCCGAGCTATGCCGGCGTGGGCCTGCTGATGCTGGTGATGACGTTACCCCTGTGCGGCTTGATCGCAAGCGAGCGCTAGCGATCTCGCGCTCAGGCGCGCCCGAGCGGGCAACGGCTGACCTCGTGACCGGCGTTGTCGACGAACACGGTTTCGGCCTGCACTGTATCGGCGTCGACCGTGAGCGCAATATGGTGGCGCCTTGCGCCGTCGTCTTCGATACGCGGCACGCGTGCGGCATTGAGATAGAGCGTGGCGGCGTCCTGAGCCCAGGTATCGCGCCAGGCGCCGGTATGCTTGCTGCGATGGTGCATATGCCCGGCCAGCACCGCGCGAACGTGCCGGCCCGTGGCGTGGGCATGGTCGATGGCGGAGCGCAGATCCGGGTCGCCGAAGTCGCCGTGTTCCGGGTCGAAGTCGCAGCCGAAGGGCGTACCCGGTGTATCGCCCAGGCCGCCCGGGCCGTTGTGGGCCAGCACGATGAGGTTTTCGGGGGCGGCGTCGACGAGCGCGCATAGCTTGTCCGCGCTGGCCTGGAAATCGGTGACACCGAAAGCCGATTTCAGATAGTGGCGATAATAGAAACGGTCGGGCCCCATGGCATGCGGACGGGCGACAAGCAGGCCCAGGTCGCGATCGAGTTCGGCCAGGGTATAGCCGCCCAGACGGACGCCGCCCAGGGCCTCGTCGAGCTGACGTACGCGTTTGTGCATACCGCGGGCGCCCAGCCGCGCCGCCAGGGGCCGGTTCTTGACCTCGGCAAGCAGCTGCCACAGGCCTACGCCGTCGTGATTGCCCGGAATGGCCCAGGCCGGCTTGGTCAGGGCGGCGAGCTGGCGCGCCACGGGAAGACTGTTGACCACGCGCGCGAAGTCGCCCACGAACAACAGCATGTCGTAGTCGCTGGCATTGAAGAACGCGGTATCGCGTTCGTCCCAGAAGCCGTGTATGTCGCCGATGACGCCGAATTTCATGGCGAACGTTTTAGGCCGCCCGGGCTTCTACGTCAAACGCGTGCCGTCATGTCGGGCCGGCCGTGGCTAGAAGGCGATCTCGCCGCGCAGGGTCGCGACCCTGGCGTCGTCCAGTCCCATGCCGCCGGGGTTGACGATGTACTGGAAGTCCGGCTTGAGCGCCATCCAGGGCGTGACCTGAACGGCGTGGAAGACTTCGAGCGCGGTTTCGTGGTCCTGGGTGAAGCCGGCCCCCGGCGCGTCGGAGAAATCCACCCGGCTGACCATCAAACCGGTGAGATCGTCGGGACGGTCGGCGATCAGGCCGGTGACCTGAACCCCGGCGCCGATATGCGAAGCCAATTCGCTCACCTGCTCGTCGGCCCGGCCATATTGGGCAAAGCCGTCGACTGCCAGCGGCGAGGCCGGGTCGTCGTAGAGCGATTGGTCCCAGACCAGATACACGCCGTCGCTGCTGTCATCCACGCCGCCGTCGAAACGAGGGAAGTCGCCGTCGTGCCGCCAATAGCCGAATCCCAGCCGCCCGTCCAGCTCGGCAAGCCGGTACTCGAGGCCGACTTCGCCAACGCTGAAGCGGTCGCTGTCGTCGCCCAGAAAATTGTCCGGCCCGCGCGTACCGGTACGTCGGCCGTTGAGGCTGGAGCCGTCATAGACGCCGGCACGGGCATAGACGCCGGCCGGTAGCTCCGCGAACAACGCGATGCCGGTGGCCGGATCGGGGTAGGAGGGAAACGCCAGGATGGTGGGCGAAAACCCGGGCGAGGAATTCAGGAACTGATCGCCGTTGTCGACATAGGCGAAGTCTTCGTTGGCATCCATCTTGCCGATCTTGATGGCCAGGCGCTCGTCGAACAGATCCTGGCGATACCAGAGCGAATAGAACGCATCCAGCGGCGTTTCGTCGATGTTGGAATAGACCTGGATATCGCCGCTGTCGAGGTTGCCGTTGTCGCCGTGAAAGCCCAGGTAGGACGCGCGCAGCGTGCCGCCCGGCCAGCCAAAGGCGGCCTCGGTATCCAGCTCGATGCCGGCCTCGATCAGATAGCGCGCGGCGGTTGCGCGTGGCTCCGCGCCGCCGTCGAGTACGATCGAATAATCGCCGATGGCCACCGCATCGAAGCTCAGCCCACGGGCTTGTGCAGCGGGGCGCAGCCCGCCCATATCGCCGAGCAGCGTATCGCGGGTGGCGATATCCGGCGCCCCGCTTACGTCGGCGTCGTACGTGGATTCGGCCTGGGATGGGCCGGCGGCGGCTATGCCAGCGCCGAGGAGCAGGGTGGGGGCCAGCGCGCGGCCTGACCAGCGCCTCATGCGCCTGGCCGGGTGCATCGACGATTTCGGCGTAGCCTGTGAACGGTGGCTGGGCATGGGTGTTCCTTGACTGTTCGGTGTTCGATCCAGCGGGCCTTCAAACGCAATTGACAGCCTTGGCGCGAAAAATTAGCATCGGCTAAACTTTAGGGCCAAGTGTCATGCGGGTTTGACAGCGTCTTGGTTTCGTTTTCAATTCGTGCCGGAGATACGCATGGGAATTCGACGCTGGATGATGGCTCTCCTGGCCGTTGGCTGCTGGGCGGTTTCAGCGCCCACTTTCGCCAGTGACGAGGCCCGCTTCAAGGTGGCCACCACGTTCACCATTCTTGCGGATATGGCACGTAACGTGGCCGGCGAGCATGCGCAGGTGGTGTCGATTACCCGGCCGGGCGCTGAAATCCACGATTATTCGCCCACACCGCAAGACATCGTACGTGCCAGCGATGCGGATCTGATTCTCTACAACGGCTTCAATCTGGAACGCTGGTTCGAGCAGTTTCTGAATCATCTGGGCGATGTGCCTTCGGCCACCCTCAGCGACGGCGTGCGCCCGATTGCCATCGCGGCCGGCGACTATGAAGGCATGCCGAACCCGCATGCCTGGATGGGGCTCGAGGGCGCCGAAGTCTATGTCGACAACATCCGCGACGCGCTTATCGCGCAGGATCCCGATCATGCCCAGGCCTATCGCGACAACGCCGCGGCCTACAAAAAACAGATCCGCGACACCATCGAACCACTACGCGAGCGTATCGGGCGTATTCCGGAGTCGCAGCGCTGGCTGGTCAGCTGCGAAGGCGCATTCAGTTATCTGGCCCGCGACTTCGGCATGAAGGAGCTTTATCTGTGGCCGATAAACGCCGAGCGTACCGGCACCCCGCAGCAGGTGCGCAAGGTGGTCGACGGGGTCAGGCAACACGATATCCCGGCCGTGTTCTGTGAAAGCACGGTCAATAACTCGCCGGCGCGTCAGGTGGCTCGCGACACGGGTGCGCACTACGGCGGCGTGCTGTATGTCGACTCCCTGTCCAAGGCCGACGGGCCGGTGCCCACCTATCTCGACCTGCTGCGCGTGGACGCACAAACCATTGCCGACGGTCTGCACGGTCGTGGCCAATGAGCCATGATCGGCGTTCGCACCTATCTAACGGCATGCACCATGGCTGAGTCTGCCGCGAACTCGGGCCGAGCCGCCCCGCGAGACAGTACGCACGACGGCATTGTGGCCCGCCATGTGACCGTGACCTATCGCAACGGCCATACCGCGCTCTACGACGCGAGCTTTACCACGCCGCGCGGTTCGATCGCGGCGCTGGTCGGTGTGAACGGCGCCGGCAAGTCGACGCTGTTCAAGGCGATCATGGGCTTCGTGCCGGTGGCCGAGGGCGATATTCGTCTGCTCGGGCACACGATCAAGCAGGCGCTGGGCAACAACATGGTGGCCTACGTGCCGCAGGCCGAGGACGTGGACTGGAGCTTTCCGGTGCTTGTCGAAGACGTGGTGATGATGGGCCGCTACGGCCATATGGGTTTTTTACGCCGGCCCAAGCGGGCCGATCGCGAGGCGGTCGCGGGCGCGCTGGATCGCGTCGGCATGGCCGATTTCCGGCAGCGCCAGATCGGCGAGCTGTCCGGCGGTCAGCGCAAGCGCGTGTTCCTAGCCCGCTCGCTGGCCCAGGACGGCCAGATCATTCTGCTCGACGAACCGTTCACCGGGGTGGATGTCGGCACCGAAGAGCGCATCGTCAAATTGCTGCGCGAACTGCGCGACGAAGGCCGGGTGATGCTTGTATCCACCCATAATCTGGGCAGCGTGCCGGAGTTCTGCGATCAGAGCGTACTGGTCAAGCAGACCGTGCTCGCCTACGGGCCGACCGACACCACCTTCACCCGCGCCAACCTGGAGCGCGCCTTCGGCGGCGTGCTGCGTCATTTCAGCCTTGGCGGCGCGACTTTGCACGATGACGACGACCCGCGCGAGGTGTCCATCATCACCGACGACGAGCGTCCCTTCGTGCACTACGGCGATCCGGGCAAGCACGACAGCCATCGCCAGGCGCCGCTGACCCGCGAACCGCGCGAACGCGACGCATGATCGATACGCTCATCGAGCCGTTTACCTATAGCTACATGCTCAACGCCATGTGGGTGTCGGCGCTGGTGGGCGGCGTGTGCGCGTTTCTGTCGGCCTATCTCATGCTCAAGGGCTGGTCGCTGATCGGCGATGCGCTGAGCCATTCGGTGGTACCCGGCGTGGCCGGCGCCTTCATGCTCGGCCTGCCGTTTTCGGTGGGCGCATTCATCGCCGGCGGGCTGGCCGCGGGCGCGATGCTGTTTCTCAGCGAACGCTCGGGCCTCAAGATCGACGTGATCATCGGCATCATCTTTACGTCGTTTTTCGGGCTGGGCCTGTTCATGGTGTCGCTCAACCCGTTGGCGGTGAGTATTCAGACCATCGTCATGGGCAATATCCTGGCGATCACGCCCGAGGATACGTTGCAGCTGGCCATCATCGGCTTCGTGTCGCTGGCGGTGCTGCTGGCGAAGTGGAAAGACCTGATGGTGACGTTCTTCGACGAAAACCATGCCCGCTCCATCGGTCTGCGGCCCGACCTGCTCAAGCTGCTGTTCTTCGCGTTGTTGTCGGCCGCGATCGTCGCGGCGATGATCACCGTGGGCGCTTTTCTGGTGATTGCCATGGTGGTCACCCCCGGGGCCACCGCCTATCTGCTGTCGGATCGCTTTCCGCGCCTGATTGCACTGTCGGTGCTCATCGGCACGCTCACCAGCTTTATCGGTGCCTATATCAGTTATTTTCTCGATGGCGCGACCGGCGGGATCATCGTCACCCTACAGACGCTGGTGTTTCTGGCCGCCTTTGTGTTCGCGCCCAAGCACGGGCTACTCGCCAGCCGTCGCAAGGCCGCACGCGCGCTCGGCGCGCATCGCGCCGCGGCCCATGAAGACGGCGTGCAACCAGGGCGCTCGGCATGAGCGTCGATACCCTGCTGTTGCCGTTCGAATTCTCGTTCATGCGCAACGCGTTCTGGATCGCGCTATGCGTGGCGCCGCCGACCGCGCTGCTGTCCTGCTTTCTCGTGCTCAAGGGCTGGGCGCTGATGGGCGACGGCACCAGCCATGCCACGCTGCCCGGCGTGGTGCTGGCCTGGATTCTGGGCGCGCCGTTGATCGTGGGCGCCTTCGTCGCCGGCATGGCCTGCGTGCTGGCGACCGGCTATCTGTCGCAGAACAGCCGGGTCAAGCAGGACACGGTGCTGGGCGTGGTGTTCTCCGGCATGTTCGCCGTGGGCATCGTCATGTATGCCTGGGTGCCCACCAACGAGCATCTCAGCCATGTGCTGTTCGGCAACATGCTCGGTATCGGCCGCGGCGATCTGATTACGGCAGGGGTGATCGGCGCGGGCGTATCCGTGCTGTTGCTGCTCAAGTGGAAAGACCTGGTGCTGCATGCCTTCGACCCGGCCCAGGCCAAGGCGTCGGGGTTGAATACCACGCTGCTGCACTACGGCCTGCTGGTCTGCCTGTCGTTGACCATTGTTGCCACGCTGACGTCGGTGGGGCTGATTCTGGCCGTGGGGCTGGTGATCACACCCGGCGCGATTGCCTTTCTCACCGTGCGCAGTTTCGGGTGGATGCTGATCGTTTCCGTGGCCGTCTGTCTGGCCTCGATGCTGGGCGGGGCCTATCTGAGTTTTTTCATCGATAGCGCCACCGCGCCGACTATCGTGCTGATGCTGACCCTGCTGTTCATCCTGGCCTTCGTTTACCGGCTGAATGTCAGCCGCCGCAATTCGCGCCGCAAGGTATTACAGGCCGCGGATCGCATCGCCGATTATTGAATCGACAGTGACTTAGGGCGATACCGAGCCCGGCGAGTGGCATACGCGATTCGACGCAATCAGCGCAAATCGATATAGGGAGCCATCAAGGATTCGACCTGACTGGCAAGCGCGTCGGAGTCGTCGCCATCGGCCTTGTCTGCTGCGTCGAACAGCCGTGCGAACAGCGGCGTGCCGTCGACGCTCGCGCGGATTTCGAGGTGGTCATGCTGGGCCAGGGCGTGATCCCAGTAGCGCCGTACCGCGGCCCAGAAGTTGCCGGTTCGGGCCCAGTAGGTTTCGGCCGGGTCGAAATCGGTATTCACGATACGCTGGTAGCGCACCAGCCCGATTTCCTCGGCCAGTGCCGTGGCATCGCCGTCGGTATGGGCGATCTTGCGGGCTGTTTGTTCGTGCAGCCAGCCGTGCGGGGTGTGAGTGATGCGGTGGCGGCCCGCGAGCACATCGTAATCGTCGCGCACGCTGGACTCGCGGCGTGGCAGTGGGCGGCCGAAGCGTTCGCTTTGCCAGCTCGCCACGCCGGCGTCGTAGTGCCAGCGCCCGAGTGCTTCGTAGCGCAACGAGTCGTCGACCTGATAGACCGTCTGTTTCCAGCGCCCGGCCGCCTCGCGATCGGATAGCTTATGCTTGTGCCAGAGGCGATCGCCGTCGTAGCGCCAGATCGTGGCCGGCTGCCACTGCCAGCGTTGGCGCCAGTGTTTCATCACCATCGGTTCGCTGATCTGTCCCTCATCGTCGACAAAGCGCATCACCATGATGTGCTGCAGCTCGATTTCGGTGGGCGTATCGGCGATTACGAATACGCGCTCGGTGGCCCAGGAGCGATAGGGTCGGGCGTCGCGTTCTATGCCGGGCGCGAGCGTGGCGGTTTCGATGAATTCGAATGTCGCGCGATAGTCACCGGCCAGCGCACGAATGGCGCGGGCATCGCGCTCGCGCGCTTCGATATCCGGCGCCTGGATGGCGTCATAAGCCGCGGGCACGCGCGCGTCGAGTTCGACCGGCGCGCCGTGTGTGGTGCCGCCGCGCGGTGCCGGCGTTTGTTGCGACGTGTTATCGAAACCGTAACTGAATACATAGTGCGTCGCGGCGTGCAGCGCGGGCGCGAAGACACAGGCCAGCACGAGCAGCACCCGGCGAGTCAGACGCCCGTGTTCGCGGCGACGGCTCATGCTTGCTGGAGCCGTTGCAGCAGCGGCGCGCGCAGCGGCTTGATCGAGATCATGACCAGCACGATGACGGCCGGC
The DNA here is from genome assembly GCA_002433465.1 of Salinisphaera sp. UBA6602. GTDB lineage: Bacteria > Pseudomonadota > Gammaproteobacteria > Nevskiales > Salinisphaeraceae > Salinisphaera. The sequence goes on along the minus strand of DJIE01000143.1, from coordinate 2,919 downwards.
AACGACAGCCATAACGGGGTAAGCGCATGCTCGGCATCGACGCCGGTGACCAGATCGATACCGAGGGCGGTGACCGCGGCATCGGTAGCGAGCCCGAACGCCAGTGCACAGGCGCCCATGCAGCCGACATAGAAGCCGGCAAAGGCGGTGCCGAACTCCTGTCGCACGGCGCCGATCGTGGCCAGATTGGTCGCGGGCCCGGCGAGCAGAAAGACCAGTACGGCCCCCGGCGACATGCCGGCCGCGAGCAGGGCGGTGGCGATCGGCGTGGACTGGGTGGCACAGACATACAGCGGCACGCTGATCGCCAGCATGATGAGCATGGCCGGAAAGCCACTGCCGTAGGTGGACAGGGTTTGTGGCGGCACCACGGTGAGCGTGACCCCGGCCACCACCAGCCCGATCAGCAGCCATAGCCCGAATTCGTCGAGAATACGGGTGATGGCGTAGTGAATGCCCTCGGCCAGACGTGCGCCAACGCCCGGCGGCGTCTCACGCGGGCCGCAGCAGCCGGCGCCCGTTGAGGGGTCGGCTGGTCGCGTCGCCGCCGCCGCGCCGGCCGAGCGATGCGTGGCGGGCGCGGCCGTGCTGCAGCAATCGCCGACGGCCGACGTCTGCGCCGGTTTTGAGGCACAGCAGTCGCTGTCTATGTTCGAGCTGGCACAACAGCCAGCGGCTGCGGCTGCGGCCGCGCCGCTGCGGCCCGAGGTCGGCATCAGATGGGAGGCCAGGCCAGTGATGATTGCGCTGGCGATTGCCGCGACGGGTCGTACCACGGTGAAAAACGGCCCGAGCAGGGCATAGGACGCACCCACCGAGTCGGCGCCGGTTTCCGGCGTGGCGATCAGAAACGACGTGGTCGATGCCCGCGACGCGCCGCTGCGATGCAGGCCCACCGCCACCGGGATCACGCTGCAGGAGCATAGCGGCAGCGGCGCGCCGATGAGCGCGGCCTTGATCGTCGGCCAGGCACCGCGCCCGCCCAGCCAGCCGGCGATGCGTGCCTGCGGCACGAAGGCGCGGATGCAGGCGGCGATTACCAGACCGAGCAATAACCATGGTGCTGCCTTGAGAAACAACAGCCAGGTGTTGATGACGATATCGACAACGAGGGACATGTGAATAGCGTCTCGAACGTAGCGGCTGACAGCATAGCAGCGTGCGCGGCGCCAATATCGGTGCGACACACCGACACCCTGTGCGCAGCTGCGCTGCGGCGATTTGCCGCATGCAACTGCCGATACGGCGGCGACCCGCGCGACGTGCCAATGGCGCTCTGCTCGATAACGGTGGTATCAGCGGCCAGATGCAGTATCGAGGCAGCGCAGGTTATCGCAACGCGGTTCGTATCGACGGTATCGGCAATACCAGCGGTGGCGCGAACTGGATGGAGCCGCTGCTGCACTATGCGCCGTCCGCGCTGACCGATCAGACCGGCGATACCGAGACGCCGATGGGCACCATTGGGGCTTCCAGCTACGACCGCCGCCCGTACGACCTGGATTTCGGCCGGCGGTGGCCGGCGCGCGAAACCACCGGTTTTTTTGCGTCATCAGGACACGGGCCGTACCGGCACATCGGCGCTGTCGCTGGATATCGAATTCTTCGATACCACGCGGGCCCAGCTCGGCCACAAGACTGAGATTGGCCAAACGACGGTCGATGCGCGTGTGTCGTTCAACGACGTCGATCATCAAATGCGCAACTTCACCCTGCGCGAAGCCCCCGATTTCATCCCGCTCAACGGCAGCGCGGCCGCTCGACGCTATGGCCTGCGCGCATCGTTCGAGAAACGACGCGGGCAGGCCTTGCGTTCAGCTTTGCGCGTCCGGTGCGTCCACGTACTTGCCGTCGCGATAGTACTGCTCGTAGATCAGCGAGCCGTCGTCACCGTAGCTTGCGCTGCGCCCATCTCGCGTGCCGTGGCTGTACGTTTCCAGCCCCGTCATGCGGCCGTTGTCGGCGAAGCCGTACCAGGTTCCATCGCGGCGACCCTGGTCGTCGAAATACCCGGCCGAGACGGCATAGCCCTGCTTGGTGATGGCCACCCAGCGTCCGACCCGAACACCGTTGCGATAGCGGCCTTTCCAGACCTGACTGTTTTCGTGCATCCGCCACGGCCCGTTGCGCTTGCCGTTTTCGTACTGGCCGCGCGCGATCAAACGGCGGTCGTAGCCGCGATATTCGACGTAGTCGCCGACCTGAACGCCATGGCGGTAATGCGCGCGTGAGAGCAGTTCGCCATCGGCGTCGGTTTTTGTCACGGTGCCGTGAAGCTTGCCCTGGCCGTCGTAGTGGCTTTCGGTGCGCTGGCCGCTGTAGCCGTATTCCACCGCATCGCCCACCTGGGTGCCATGGCGAAAGCTTGAATACGCGTACAGCTCGAAATCGCGATAGCTTTGCTGTTTGCCGTGGCGCTTGCCGTTGTCGTCGTAGCGTTCGATGGTGTAGCGCCCGGCTTGCGAGCCGCTGGCCTTGTATTGCTTGCCGACCGGGTGGCCGTTTCGTTCGACTGTGTGCCGGCGGACCCGGCCATTGGTGAAGAACGAAATATTCTCGCGATAGCCGGTGTCGGGGTTTTCGATACGCTTCGAGATCACATAGCCGTTCTTGTCGTGCCAGCGCGTGATCTTGAGTGTTTCGCCGTCGCGCTCGACGTGGTGCATGAATATGCTGGGCATACCGCCGTTGTAGCTCGTCGAGGCGATGAGTTCGCCACTGCCGTCGTCGGCATAGGTTCTCGAACGCGCGGGCCGGCCTTTCTGGTCGTACCATCGATTTTCGCCGACGTACTGGCCGTCGCGATAGTGTTCGACGCTCTTGAGCTGGCCGTTGTTGAACCAGCTGCGTTGCTCGCCGTCGCGCTGACCGTCAGCGTAGCGCCACAGTCGGACAAGACGGCCTTCGTCGTTCCAGTGG
>DJIE01000065.1 GCA_002433465.1 Salinisphaera sp. UBA6602 | reverse complement strand
GCAAGACCGAGCTGGCCAAGACCGTGGCCGCCATGCTCGAACTGCCGTTGATCCGCCTGCAGTGCTACGAAGGCCTGGACGAGGCCAAGGCGCTCTACGAATGGAAATACGGCAAGCAGCTGCTCTATATCCAGGTGCTCAAGGACAAGATCGACGATGCGCTGGGCGGTGCCCGCGGGCTGCGCGAATCGGTGGCGCAGCTGCATCGCTACGACGACATCTTCTTTTCCGAAGATTTTCTGGAAGCACGCCCGCTTCTGAAAGCGTTGCGCGAGCCGCACGGCAGCGTGCTGCTGCTCGACGAAATCGACAAATCCGACGAGGAATTCGAAGCCCTGCTGCTGGAAATGCTCTCGGACTATCAGGTCACCGTGCCCGAGATCGGCACCATCCGCGCTGCCGGCACGCCGCCGATCGTGTTTCTGACCTCCAACAACACCCGCGACGTATCCGACGCGCTCAAGCGCCGCTGCCTGCATCTGTATATCCCCTTCCCCGAGCCGGCGCTGGAACAACGGATCGTCGAAACCCGCGTGCCCGAGGTCACCGCCGCGCTGCGTCGCCAGCTGGTGGCCTTCGTCCAGAAACTGCGCACGCTGGAACTGCGCAAGACCCCGGCGATCAGCGAAACCATCGACTGGGCGAGAACCCTGTTGCTGCTCAACGCCGACACGCTCGATGAAGCCTGGGTCCGCGACACGCTCAACGTGCTGCTCAAGTTCGAAGACGACGTGGAGGCCGTCGAATCCCAGCTGCCCACGCTCATGCGCCACGTGGTCGACTAGCCGTGCAACGCACGCTCACCGATTTCGTGCGTGCACTGCGCGCGGCCGATGTGCGTGTCTCCACCGCGGAAACACTGGATGCGTTTCGTGCCGCCGAGATGATCGGCTGGCATGACCGCGGCCAGCTCAAGAACGCCCTGGCCGCGGTGCTGGCCAAGAGCCACGACGAAGCCGAGGCCTTCGATGCCTGCTTCGAGCAGTTCTTCCGCTTCGACGCCTTCGCCGACGCAGACGCGGCGCCCGATCGCGACCCGCCTTGCGAACCCCAGGCCCCAGCGAACGAGCAATCCGCCGCGCCTGGCGAGGGCCAGGGCGGTGGCGGCGGCAGCGGCGGCACGACGCCGGAGGATGCGACTGCTGGCAACGACGAAACCGACACCGGTTCTCAGGCCAGCGCGACCGGCACGTCTCTGGCCACCGCCCGTTCGCCACTCGGCCGTCAGCTCATGACCGACGCGCGCAATGCCCTGGCCATGGCGATGTCGCAGGCGGCCCGCGCGCACGGTCTTGAAGACATCAAGGTGTTCACCCAGCAGGGGCTGTACACCCGACGCATTCTCGACAGCATGGGCCGCGGCCCGCTGCTGGACGAAATTCTGGCCGGCGAAGCCGCGGGTCACGCGAGCGAGCGAGCGCTCGCCGCCGAGCTGCGGCGGCGCTACGAACAACTGCGTGTTCGCGTACGCGATCATGTCGAGCACCAATTCCTGCTGCATGCCGATGCCCAGGGCGAGCGACTGCGCGAGCAGCTGCTCTATCGCGCCCGGTTGGCGGCGATCTCGCGGCGCGACGATGCGCTCATGCGCCGGGCGATCGAGCGCATGGCGCGTCAGCTCATCGCTGCGCATTCGCGCAAGAAGCGCGTCAAACGGCGGGGCACGCTCGATGTCGCCGGTACCGTGCGCCGCAATATGCGCCACGACGGCACGCTTATCGAACTGGCCTGGCGCTCGAAAAAAGTCGAGCGGCCGCAGGTGTTCGCGATCTGCGATGTGTCCGGCTCGGTCGCGCTGTACGCACGCTTCATGCTCATGTTTCTCTACAGCCTGGGCGACGTGCTGCCCAGGGTACGCGCGTTTGCCTTCTGTTCGGATTTGGCCGAGGTCACCGACCTGTTCAAGCAGCACGAGCTGGACGAGGCCATGCAACGCACCCTGGCGGCACACGGCCAGGGCAGCACCGACTATGGCCATGCCCTGGCCGACTTCGAGCGCGTCGCCCTCGCCGACGTGGATCGACGCGCGACGGTGCTTATTCTGGGCGATGCACGCAACAACGAAGGTGAGGCCCGTACCGACCTGCTGCACAAGATCTACGCGCGGGCGCGGCGCGTGATCTGGCTCAACCCGGAGCCGCGGGTGGCCTGGGATACCGGCGATTCGGTCATGGGCCGCTATCGCGCGCATTGCCACCAGGTCAACGAATGCGGCTCGCTGGCCCAGCTCGAACGCGTGGTATCGGATCTTTTGCGCCACGTTCGCTGACTGCCGCCCCGCCGCTGTCGTGCCTGCGCCCGGCTCGCCCGGCATGGCCGTTTGCGCTATAACTCGACCGGGGGATACAGGAACGGGAACGCACGGGTGATACCGAAACAGACAGCAGCTGGCCAGGGCTGGCAGTCGGCACAGGGTGCGGACGTCGAGCTGGCCCTGCCCGCCACGAATGCGCCGCATCGCAGGGCCGTACTGCGCGCCTTGCTGTGGCTCACGATTGGCTGCGGCGTCTTTTTTGCGAGCGTGAACATCACGGTCGGCAACCATCCGGTGGCCGTGGCCGAATTGACGATGGCCGCCTATGCCGCCCTGCTGCTGTGGGTTATCCGCCGGCCCGAAATCCACCTGGACCGCTGGATACTCGCCTACCTGATTCCTTTCTGCACCACCATGATGTTCGCCTGCTGGTATCGACGCGCAGAGCCGACGGTCTTTGTCTGGCCGATCCTCATCCCGGTGATTTCCTATCTGTTGCTCGGTCGGCGTGCCGGGTTCTGGTTCACCCTGGTGTTCCTGTGTATCTCGCTGGCAATCTTTGCGGTCAAAATCGCGGAAACCGGCGATGTCTATGCGATAGCGGCGATCGCCAACGTCGTGCTCTGTGCGGCCTGCATCTTCGGGCTGTCCCATGCCTATGAGGTCACCCGCGAACAGGCCGAGGCCCGCCTGCGCGCGCTCGCACTGCGCGACCCGCTCACCGGGCTGTGCAATCGCGCCGGCCTGTCCGAAGCGTTTCAGCTGCAGCGTGCACAGGCCGATCGATACGGCACGCCCTTGTCGACGGTATTGCTCGACCTCGACCACTTCAAACGCATAAACGACGACTACGGCCACGAAACCGGGGACAAGGTCCTGGTCGCGTTTGCAGACTGCCTGAAGGACGCACTGCGCGAAAGCGATCTGGCCTGTCGCCTGGGCGGCGAGGAATTCGCGCTCTTGCTGCCGCGTACCGGGCTCGACGAGGCCACGCAGATCGCCGAACGTCTTCGCAACGCGATCGCCGCCGCACGCTGCGAGCACAACGGTCACGCGATATCGATTACCGCCACGCTGGGCGTTGCCGAACTCGACGCGTCCGATGATCTGCAGAGCCTGCTCGCCCGTGCCGATGAACGGCTGTATCGAGGCAAGAACGCCGGGCGCGATCGGGTGATGGCAGCCTGACCCGGCGGCCCCGGCCGATGCGCCGCCGTGGGCGCCCTATGTCAGCGCATACCCGGCGCGTGCGACGATCGTCGCAGCCCGTAGGCTAGAATCGCGGCCCCTGCGCTCGAACTGCGATCGAGATGCGGGTCACGATTCGCACCGCCGGGATGAGCTGTTTTGTTCACGATCCGCCACGCCAGACTGCGCCGTATCGAAAGCATGCGCCTGATTCGCCTGGCGCTGCCGATCGTCGGCGCCCAGCTGGCCCAGGTAGGCATGGGCACGGTCGATGTGGCGATGACCGGTCATGCCAGTGCCACCGATCTGGCCGCGGTATCGATCGGCTCCAGCCTGTGGCTACCCCTAGTGCTGTTCATGATCGGCACGCTCATGGGCCTGACGCCGATCGTGGCCCAGCACGTGGGCGCCCGCCGTTTCGGCGACATCCGCCCCGCCGTGCAGCAGGCGCTATGGGTAGCGGCCGTGCTCGGGCTGGCCTGTGCGCTGGGTATTCGCACGCTGGCCACGCCGCTGTTCACGCTCATGTCGGTGCCCGACGACGTCTTCGCACTGGCCATGCGCTATCTGACCGGGGTGGCCTACGGGCTGCCCGCCATCGCCCTGTACGAAACGCTGCGCTTCTATTCCGACGGCATGGGCCATACCCGTGCCTCGCTGCAGTTCGCGCTGTTCGGCCTGGGCGTGAACGTGATCGCCAACTATGTGCTGATCTTTGGCGGCGACGGGCTGGTCGCGCTGTTCGGCGCGTTCGTGCCCGACACGCTACAGGCGATCCCTGCGCGCGGCGCCGCCGGCTGCGGAATCGCGACCGCGATATCGATGTGGTCGATGTTTCTGGCCATGCTGCTCTATACCAAGCTGGCGCCGGCCTATACCCGTGCCCGCTTCGGCACGGCGTTCTCCTGGCCGGCGCTGTCGCCCATCGGCGAACTGCTGCGCGTCGGCCTGCCCGTGGGGGTGGCGATCTTTGCCGAGGTATCGCTGTTCACGCTGATCGCGCTGTTTCTGGCCGGCTACGGCGAAATCGTGATCTCGGCGCATACCGTGGCGCTGAACTTCAGCTCGGTACTGTTCATGCTGCCGCTGTCGCTGGGCATGGCCTTGACCGTGCGCGTGGGCCAGGCGCTCGGGCGCGGCAAGCTGCGCCATGCCCGCTTCGTGGCGTTCAACGGCGTGCTCTGCGCGCTGGCGGCGGCATTCGTGATCGACGTGATCCTGGTGGTTGCCGGGCCGTTCGCGGTCTCGCTGTACACGAGCAATCCGGCGGTCCAGCATCTGGCGATCCAGCTGCTGCTGATCGCCACGCTCTATCAGTTTTCCGATGCGCTTCAGGTGAGCATTGCCGGCGCGCTGCGCGGCTACAAGGACACCCGCATCATCATGGTGGTGACCCTGCTGTCGTACTGGGGCGTGGGCGTGGGGCTGGGCAACCTGCTCGGGCGTGGCATGAGCGGGGTATTCGAAGGTCTGGGCGTCTACGGCTACTGGATCGGCCTGATCGCCGGGCTGAGCGTGGCCGCGGCCCTGCTTGGCCGGCGTCTGCTGCGTACCTCACGGCTGAGTCGTTTTTCGGCCGCCGGCCCGTGAAGGCGTTGCGCCCAACATCTGGAGCCCGCACATGAACAGCATCAATCCGGACAAGCTACAACACAGCAAGTGGACCGCCGCCCGACCCGAAAACGGCGAAAAACACTTCCTCGTGGTCGATCTGCTGCGCGACGACAACGACAACGTCGTTCAGGTCGTGCTCGAGGCCGTGCTCACCCGGCGCCGAATCACCCAGGCCTGGCGCGTGCTCAAGGATGACCAAACCTGGCGCATCGGCTGGCAATAGCGGCGCGAAACGCATGTGAGCAACACACGGCGCGCGGCCTGCATGGTTACACTCGGCGTTCGAATTTCGTCACGCCTGTGCACCTCACCCATGGATACCGCCGAATTCCAGCGCCGCTACGGCCGCCGCATGGTTGCGCCGCCGCGGCGCCTGCTCGTGGGCGAGCTATTCACACCTGCACGGCTGGCCCTGGACCCGGCGACCTATCGGCGCCTGCCGCGCGATATCAACGGTGATAACCAGCCGGTCGTGCTATTGCCGGGCCTGTGGGCCGGCCCCGGCACCATGTGGCTGATCCGCCGCTATCTGCGCCGCTGCGGTTTTCGTACCTGGGACTGGGGCCAGGGCAAGAACCACGGCGATGTGGCCACGCTGGCGCCGCGCGTGGTCGAGCGCCTCGAGGCACTCGTCGAACGGCTCGGCGAACCGGTAGCGCTGGTGGGCTGGAGTCTGGGCGGCTATATCGCCCGCGAAATCACCCGCGAGCACCCACAACTCGTACGCCGCGTGGTGACCATCGGCAGCCCGGTTGTAGGCGGGCCGAAATACACCAGCGTGAACAGGCTCTATAAACGCCGTGGCCTGTCCGTAGACGCGCTGGAAGCGGCCTCGCTGGAGCGCTATGCCACGCCCATCGAACGTCCGGTGCGCGCGATTTACAGCGAAGCCGACGGCGTGGTGGCGTGGCAGGCCTGTATCGATCGCTTCAGCGACGATGTCCGCCATATCCGGGTCACCGGCCCCCATGTGGGCATGGGTTTTTCGAAACAGGTGCTCGCCCAACTGCCCGCGCTTTTGAAAGACGATTAGCGCCTCTGCATGCCGCGGCAATAACGCGCCGTTCGACTCAGACCTTCACGTCCACGCTGTGGCCGGCCAGCCCCCGCCCCGAATCCACCAGCACCTGGGAAAGCTGGGTCTTGGCCACCTGCAGCAACGCCTGGGTACCGGCAACCCGCGATCGAGCGGATTGCACATCGGAGCTGTCCGACGCCCTGCTGGCCGCCACATCGCTCGCCTCCCCGGCCTGAGCGGCGTTGCTGCTCTGGGTGGCGTGGGTCTGTGCGACCTCGAGCGCCTGCATCTGCCAGCGCAGCTGCTGTTCCAGGGCCTGAATCTGGGCTTGCAGACCGGCCACCCGCGACTTTTCTTCCACCTGTCTCGACTCGTCGGTGTCGGTCTTCGGCCGCAGCGGCGGCGCACTGGTCTGGCCGCCCTGTTCCGACTGCGGCCGGTTATTGGCCGCCTGGGCCGATGCGGCAGGTGGGGCGGCGTTGGCCGTACCGATCGCGAGCTCACTCATGTTTTGCGCCTGTCGGCACTGCGGGTCCACGGCGACCTATCGGCTGGCCTGCACGATAACTTTAGTGCGTCATCGGCTATTTTTGTACGGACGGCTTCACGGGTGCTTCGGCAAGGCAAGCTCTGCACAACCTCTCGCGGGTCGCGTTCGAGTCCTCACAGACGTTGCGGCAAGGCGTCCGAGCGCAGC
>DJIE01000035.1 GCA_002433465.1 Salinisphaera sp. UBA6602 | reverse complement strand
CAACATGAACTGCGTGCCGCCGGCCGAAGGCTTTCTCGAAGGCCTGCGCGAACTGTGCGATCGCTACGGCGCGCTGCTGATCTTCGACGAGGTCATGACCGGCTTTCGCGTGCATCCCGGCTGTGCCCAGGCACATTTCGGCGTCACCCCGGACGTGACCGCGCTGGGCAAGATCGTGGGCGGCGGCATGCCCGTGGGCGCGGTCGGCGGCCCGACCAAGGTCATGGAAACCCTGGCACCGACCGGTCCGGTCTATCAGGCCGGCACGCTGAGCGGCCATCCGCTCGGCATGGCCGCCGGTATCGCCACGCTGTCGCGACTCAAGGACGGCGCCGTCCACAAGGCCATCGAGCCGCAGCTGGACACGCTGCTCGCCGGCCTCGACGAACGTGCGGCCAAGCACGGCGTCCCGTTCATGACCCAGCGCGTGGGGGCCATGTTCGGCATGTTCTTCACCGACGCCAAGCAGGTCAGCCGCTTCGACGACGTGGCCGCCTGCAATACCGAAGCCTTCTCGCGTTTCTTCCACGAAATGCTCGATCACGGCGTATATCTGGCCCCGTCGGCGTTCGAGGCGGCCTTCATCTCGCATGCCCATGACAACGTTGCGATCGCGCGTACCCTGGATGCGGCCGATGCAGCGTTCGCCGCGCTCGCGCGCGATTGAACGGGCCGGCATCCTGAAATGTCGTGCATGGGCGCTGCCTGGGTAACGGCCGTCTATAAACCGGCACAGCCCATGCACAGGCGAGCCGGCGACCGGCCGCCGATTGGCCGGTCGCGAACGATAAGGCACGGTTTTTTGCGCTCGGCTGGCAGGGGCTGACGCATGGGACACGAGTTGTTTGCCGCCCTGCTTGCCTGGGTGCAGGCCCATCCGCTGGCCGCGCTTGCACTGGTCTTTGCGGTTGCTCTCGGCGAGTCGCTGTTTCTGTTTGGCCTGCTGGTGCCCGGCGCGCTGTTCATGTTCGCCTTCGGCGCCCTGATCGGCGCCAATCTGTTGCCGCTGGGCGCCACGTTCGCGGTGGCCATCATCGGCACGCTGGTGGGCGACGGCGCCAGTTTCGCCCTCGGCCGACGCTATCGCGGGCGGATATCGTCCCTGCCCGGCTTCGCGCGTGCACCGACGTTGGTGGCACGCGGCGAACGTTTTCTGGCCGATCATGGCGGCAAGGCCATCATCATGGGGCGCTTGATCGGTGCGCTGCGTCCGGTGGTGCCCACCGTGGCAGGCGCGGCAGGGCTGTCGACGACCCGCTTCGTAATCATGGACCTGATCGCGACTGCGATCTGGGCGCCCTGTTATATCCTGCCGGGCGTGGTGTTCGGCGCATCGCTGGATCTGGCTGCCCAGGTCGCCACGCGCCTGGCGATCCTGCTGGTAGCGGTGGTCGCCATCGTCTGGATCACCACCGTCGGCGTACGCTTCGTGCTGGTCGCCGGTCGTGTGGCCCTGCATCGCTATGCCGGCCGGCTGCTTGCCTGGAGCCGGCGCCATCGACGACGCGGGCGCCTGGGCAACGCCCTGGCCGACCCGCGCCAGCCCGAGATCCCGGCCCTAGCAATCGGCGCCGGCGTGTTGCTTTTGGCGACCGCCCTGGCCTATCTGCTGATGTGGGGCTGGCAACGCCCGGTCTTCCCCGGCCGCTTCGATGCGCTGGCTTTCTACATCGTTCAGAGCCTGCAGACACCGATATCCGACCAGATCGCCTTTGCCATCGCGCAGATGGGTTCGCCACTGATCTATGTGCCTTTCGCGATGGTACTGGCGGCGGTGCTCGCGGTGATGGGCAACGGCCGTGCGGCCACCCACTGGGTCGTGGCACTGGGCTTTTCGGCGCTGGTCACGCTGGGGCTGCGCTGGTGGCTGGCTATTCCGGCCCCCAGCGATTATTTCCACGGCGATGCAACCGACCCGCTGTTTCTGGCCGGCGGCGGTCAGGATCTCATCCTCTGTGCCACCGTCTACGGCATGGCCGGGCTCATGATTGCGGCCGGCCAGCCGTTGACCGCACGGCCCTACTATCACTCGCTGACCGTGGCCGGCGTGGTGCTGCTGGCCCTGGCACGCCTCTATCTGGGCCTGGACTGGGCCAGCGATCTGCTCATCGGACTGGCGATCGCCTTCGTCTGGCTGAACATGCTGGTGCTCAGCTATCGCCGCCAGCGCCCGGCACGCGTAGGCGGTGCGCCGGTACTTACCGTGCTCGCCGGCTTTGGCATGATCGCGGTGGTCGCCGGCATTCTGCCGGATACCACCTATCGCGCCTGGGCCAAGGCCGAAGCCCAACGCACCCCCGATCTGGTGGCGCGCTGGGATATCGACGGTTATCACCAGCTTGAGGCCCGTATCAAGGATCTTGCCGGGCGCGACAGCGCGCCCCTGAATGTGCAAGTAGCCGCGCACGCGCCGGAACTTCGCCGCCTGCTCGGCAAGGCCGGCTGGCAGCCCGCGCCGGCGCTGGGCATGAGCCAGCCGCTGCACTGGCTGGTCAGCGATAGCGATATCCGGCAGTTGGCGGTGCTACCGCGTATCCATGACGGGCGACAGCCGACGCTGACGCTGGTACACGACGCGCCCGATACGCAGCACAGCCGCCGGGTTCTGCGGCTCTGGCCGACCGGGCGCGAGCGAGACTCCGACCGGCGCCCCCTGTGGGTGGGCATGACCGATATCCAGCGTGTCACCCAGCGCTTTCATCTACTCGCCACCGCGGCCGACCAGCATCGCTATGCCGCGGCCCAGGCCGCCCTGGTCGCCGATCTCGACGCGGCCGGCGTAGAGTCACGGGTCGTCAAAACCGATGAAGAGACGATCGTACTCATCGACACGCCCCGAGCCGCGGGCGATGCTAAAGTAACGCCCGATCCGTAACCTGCGCCGTCGTTGTTCGCAGCGATTGCGTGCAGCGTTTCGTCCACGTTTCACAGCCCAAGCAGCGCATTCTCCATGGCCAACGTCGATCCCAAGGCGCGCAAGTCCTCCAAACTCAAGCAACCGGGTTTTTTCACCCGTATGCGAGCCAGCCTCAACAAGGGCGACTCGTGGCTGACCTACGACCTGCGCAATCTGCTGCCCGGCGAAACCGTCGACCAGGATGCGCTCGACGAACTCGAAACCCAGCTGCTGCTGGCCGATGTCGGCGTCGAGGCCACCGGTCAGGTCATGCACCGCCTGCAGGTGATGTTCGACGGCGGGCGCCTGCGTACCGGCAAGGATCTGGGCAAGGCGCTGCGCGAACACCTGGGCGCGATTCTCACCCCCTGCGAAGAGCCGCTGACCATTCCCGAGCACACGCGCCCGTTCGTGATCCTCATGGTGGGCGTCAACGGCGTGGGCAAGACCACCACCATCGGCAAGCTGGCCAAGAAATTCCAGGACGCCGGCCAGTCGGTGATGCTCGCCGCCGGCGATACCTTCCGAGCGGCGGCGGTCGAACAGTTGCAGGGCTGGGGCGAGCGCAACCATGTGCCGGTGGTCGCCCAGGGCAGCGGCGCGGACTCGGCTTCGGTGGTGTTCGACGCGTTCGCGCGCGCCAAGGCGCGCGGTATCGACGTATTGATCGCGGATACGGCCGGCCGCCTGCATACGCAGGGCCACCTCATGGACGAACTCAAGAAGATCAAGCGTGTGCTGGGCAAACAGGACGAATTCGCCCCGCACGAGGTCATGCTGGTGGTGGATGCCACCACCGGCGGCAATGCATTGCAGCAGGCGGTCGCCTTCCATGAAGCGGTCGGCCTGACCGGCATTACCATCACCAAACTCGACGGCACCGCCTCGGGCGGCATCGTGTTCGCGATCGCCAAGCGTCTGGGGCTGCCGTTGCGTTTCATCGGCATCGGCGAGAAAGTCGAGGATCTTGGGGTGTTCGAATCCGAGCACTTCATGGACGCCCTGTTCGATCGCAGCAAGTAGCGCTGCCCGTGTTTCGCCCATGACCGATATCGTCGCCTTCAAAAACGTCGTCAAACGCTATCCCGGCGGCAAGATCGCGCTCGATGGCATATCGCTGCATCTGGAGCGCGGCGAGATGGCGTTTCTGACCGGCCATTCCGGGGCCGGCAAATCGACGCTGATGAAACTCATCGGTCTGATCGAGCGTCCGACGCGTGGCCAGGTGGTGATCAACGGTACCAACCTGGCGGCGGTCAAGCGTCGTCAGATCCCGCGCTATCGTCAGCGCCTGGGCCTGATCTTTCAGAACTACAATCTGTTGTTCGATCGCACCGTATTCGACAACGTGGCGCTGCCGCTGGTCATTCGCGGCCTGGGCCGTGCCGATATCGCCCGGCGGGTGCGAGCCGCACTCGACACGGTCGGCCTGCTCTCGCACGAGCGCAAGTTCCCGATCACGCTTTCCGGCGGCGAACAGCAACGGGTGGGCATCGCCCGCGCCGTGGTCGACCGGCCCTATCTGCTGCTCGCCGACGAACCGACCGGCAATCTGGACCCCGCTCTGTCGGCCGATATCATGCGCCTGTTCATGCGCCTGAACGAGGCCGGCACCAGCATCATGATCGCCACCCATGCCATCGACCTGGTCGAACGCATGGGCCATCGCCGGATTCGCCTGGATCACGGTCACCTGGAGGACGGCTAGCCCCATGGCACGCAGCAGCGACCAACCGACCCGCAGCGCGGCCCAGAGCAACCGCCGGCGCAGCCTGCCCAGCACCCTGGCCGCACCGGCACAGGGATGGATGAGTTCGCATGCGCGCTGTCTGATCGAAAGCCTCGGCCGGCTTTACCGGCGCTGGCTGGCAAGCCTGCTCACGGCCACGGTCATCGGTATTGCCCTGGCCTTGCCGGCCGGGCTGTACGTGCTGATGAGCAACCTCGACACGCTCTCGCAGAGCTGGCATCGCGCGGTACAGGCATCGCTGTATCTGCAGGACGATCTGTCGATCAGCGACGGGCAGGCCCTGGCCGAGCGACTGGGCGCGCGCGACGATGTCGATGCCAGTACCTATATATCCGCCCAGGCGGGCCTGGAGCAATTTCGCGAGTCGTCCGGCTTCGGCGCGGCCCTGGATGCGCTCGAGGACAATCCGCTACCGGCCGTGATCACCATCAATCCGCGTTCGGATATGTCGCGCGCCGAGATCGGCGCCCTGCTGGTATCGCTTGAGGACGAACCCGGCGTGGCCCGCGCGGAACTCGATCAGGCGTGGCTCGAGCGCCTGTATGCCATTCTGTCCGTGATCGAGCGATCGGCCTGGGTGATCGGCCTGCTGCTGTCGGCGGCGGTGCTGTTCATCGTTGGCAACACGATCCGGCTGGATATCGAAAACCGGCGCGAGGAGATCGAGGTCATGAAGCTGCTTGGCGCCTCGGATGCCTTCATTCGCCGGCCGTTTCTCTACAGCGGCTTCTGGTACGGGCTGATCGGCGCCGTGCTGGCACTGGTGCTGCTGGGCATCTGTTTTCTTGCCCTGGCCCAGCCGCTGGGCGCACTCACCCGCTCCTACGACGGCGCCATGGCGGTGCACGGACTGGGCTTCGATGGCGTGCTGATGCTGCTCGGCATCGGCGTGGCCCTGGGCTGGCTGGGCTGTGTACTCACCGTGAACCGCCGTCTGGCGGCAATCGAGCCGCGATAGAGGGAACCTAACGTTTGCACCGAGGTCTTAACGTCATTCCTATGATTGCAGCATCAACAGCCGCCAATTTTTGCTAGACTGGCTGTAATACGCAAAAGTCCCAAGGAGGCTTTGCACATGGCTAACGATATCTCTCTTTCCCCCGCAAAGATGAACCTGCCGACGCTTTCGTCGGGCAGTATCGATTCCTACCTGCAGGCCGTTTCGAGTATTCCGGTGCTGGAGGTCGACGACGAGCAGCAGCTCGCGCGCAAGCTGCGTGACGACGGCGATATCCAGGCGGCCCAGAAGCTGATTCTGTCCAACCTGCGTTTCGTGGTACACGTTGCCCGCGGCTACTCGGGCTACGGCCTGCCGCTGGCCGATCTGGTCCAGGAAGGCAACATCGGCTTGATGAAGGCAGTCAAGCGCTTCGACCCGGACGTCGGCGTACGCCTGATTTCCTTCGCCGTGCACTGGATTCGTGCCGAAATCCACGAGTTCATCCTGCGCAACTGGCG
>DJIE01000182.1:85986-86217 GCA_002433465.1 Salinisphaera sp. UBA6602 | reverse complement strand
CATGCTCGACTATGCCCGGACCGAAGTCGGCCCGAA
Organism: Salinisphaera sp. UBA6602; assembly: GCA_002433465.1. GTDB lineage: Bacteria > Pseudomonadota > Gammaproteobacteria > Nevskiales > Salinisphaeraceae > Salinisphaera. The sequence goes on along the minus strand of DJIE01000182.1, from coordinate 86,181 downwards.
GCTGCGGGCGTTGACCTTCCACCAGCGCGCGCTGCAGCTCAAGGCGCTCGCGCAGACGCTGATGGCCGACAAGGAACGCTTCTACAAGCTTTCGACTGCCACCGGCGCGACGCGGACCGATTCCTGGGTGGATATCGACGGCGGTATCGGCACGCTGTTCACCTATGCCAGCAAGGGCCGGCGCGAGCTGCCCAA
>DJIE01000182.1:61524-85593 GCA_002433465.1 Salinisphaera sp. UBA6602 | reverse complement strand
CACACCTCGCTGGAAGGCGTGGCCGTGCATATCAACGCCTTCAACTTTCCGTGCTGGGGCATGCTGGAGAAATTCGCGGCCAACTATCTGGCCGGCCTGCCGGCGATCGTCAAACCGGCCACCCAGACCGCTTTCGTCACCGAAGACATGGTGCGCGCGATCGTTGATTCCGGGCTGATCGAAGAAGGCGCGTTGCAGCTGATCAGCGGCGGCGTGGGCGATCTGCTCGGCCACGTGACCTGCCAGGACGTTGTCACCTTCACCGGTTCGGCGGCGACCGGCCGCAAGTTGAAGCAGCACCCGGCGATCGTCGAGAACGCCACCCGCTTCTCCATGGAAGCCGATTCGCTCAACTTCCTCGCGCTCGGCCCCGACGCCGGCCCGGACACACCCGAATTCAAGCTGGCCGTAAAAGAGGTCATGCGCGAGATGACGGTCAAGGCCGGGCAGAAATGTACCGCCATCCGGCGCGTGCTGGTCGCCCGTGATCACCAGCAGGCGTTCATCGATGCGCTGTCGGAAAAGCTCGACAAGGTGGTGGTCGGCCATCCCGAAGCCGAAGGCGTAACCATGGGGGCGCTGGCCAGCCGCGATCAGGTCGAAGAAGTACGCGCACGCATCGCCGATCTGGCCCAGGGCGCCAGGATCGTCTACGGCGATCCGGCACGCTGCGAGGTGGTCGATGCCGATGCCGACAAGGGCGCGTTCGTCGGTCCGGTCGTGCTGTCGGCCGATGCACCGTTCGACAATACGGCGATCCATACGATCGAGGCCTTTGGCCCGGTCGCGACCGTCATGCCCTACGAAACCACCGAAGAGGCCGTGGCGCTTGCCCGTCTGGGCGGGGGCAGCCTGGTCGGCTCGATCGTGACCTACGATGCCGGCTTCGCCCGGGCGATGACGCTGGGCTGTGCGCCGTTCCATGGTCGTCTGCTCGTGCTCGATCGCGACTGCGCCAAGGAATCCACCGGCCACGGCTCGCCCATGCCCATGCTGGTCCACGGCGGGCCGGGGCGTGCCGGCGGTGGCGAAGAGCTGGGCGGCATGCGCGCCGTGTTTCATTACATGCAGCGCAGTGCCCTGCAGGGTTCGCCCGACATGCTGGCCGATGTGATCGACCACTGGCTGCCGGGCGGCAAGCGTGTACAAACCGATCGCCACCCGTTCCAGAAGCACTTCGATGAACTCGAAATCGGCGACGCGATTCTCACCGATGCCCGCGAGGTCACCCTCGAGGATATCGAGCATTTCGCCAACTTCACCGGCGATACCTTCTATGCCCATATGGACGAAGAGGCCGCCAAGGCCAATCCGTTCTTCGACGGGCGCGTGGCCCACGGCTACTACATCGTGTCGCTGGCAGCCGGCCTGTTCGTCGAGCCCAACCCGGGCCCGGTGCTGGCCAACTACGGCGTCGACAACCTGCGTTTCATGACCCCGGCCTATCCGGGCGACGCGCTCAAGGTCGCGCTCACCTGCAAGCACAAGACCAAGCGCGAGAACACCGAATACGGCGAAGTGCGCTGGGACGCCACCGTGACAAACCAGAACGACGAGGTCGTGGCCCAGTACGACGTGCTGACCATGGTCGCCACCACCGACTGGACGCCCGAGGCCGAAGAAACGGCCGCCGCTTGAGAGGATGTTTACAAATCTACTGCGCTTGCCATTTCGGTCCCGTCCCGTGCTCGAAATGCTCACGTATTGCTCATACGCTGCGCTTTCTGCGCTCCCGTCGTGACCGAACTGGCTGCGCTCGCTACGTTTTGTAAACACCCTCTAAAGAGAGAGGAAATTTCGAATGGCAGACGATTCCATCATCCTGAGCATCGATTCCGGTATCGCCCGGATTACGCTCAACCGTCCGAACAAGCTCAACAGCTTCAACGTGGCCATGCACGAAGCCCTGGCCGAAGCGCTCGACACGGTCGAAGCCGATGATTCGGTGCGCGTGCTGTTGCTCACCGGCGCCGGCAAGGGCTTCTGTGCCGGCCAGGATCTGGGCGATCGCGCAGTATCGACCTCCGGCGAAGCGCCCGATCTGGCCTATTCGGTCGAAACCTATTACGCACCGCTGGTACGCCGCCTGCGCGCACTGCCGATGCCTGTGGTCTGCGGCGTCAACGGCGTGGCCGCGGGTGCGGGTGCGAATCTTGCGCTGGCCTGCGATCTGGTCATCGCCCGCCGCTCGGCCAAGTTCATCGAGAGCTTCTGCAAGCTCGGCCTGATTCCGGATACCGGCGGCACCTATTTTCTGGCGCGACGCATCGGTATGGCCCGGGCCATGGGCCTGGCCATGCTCGGCGAACCCATCGATGCGCCGACCGCGGCGGACTGGGGCCTGATCTGGCGCTGCGTGGACGACGACGCCTTCGAGGCTGAAATCGACCAGCTCGTCGAGCACCTGTCGAAAGCCCCGACCCGCGGCCTGGCCCGTACCAAGGAGCTGATGTACGCCGGCGCGAACAACAATCTCGATGCGCAGCTGGATGCCGAACGCGATGCCATGGGCGAGCTCGGCCGCAGTGCCGACTATGCCGAAGGCGTAGCCGCGTTCAGCGAAAAACGCACGCCCGAATTCAAAGGTCGCTGAATAACGAACACGCCGGCGACGCTGCAACGAATACAAAAAAGCAGCGCGCCGGCCCGAACAGGCTCTTTCGGAAAGGAGACAACCCATGCAATCCAGCCAGAACGGCGCGGCTGCCGCGCCCGAGGATACGGATGCCCAGGCGCTGGCCGAGCGCGTCGGCGAGGCAATGTTCGCCCGCGACGAGGCCTCGCGCATGCTCGGCATGCATATCGATGCCATGGCGCCCGGCTATGCCCGCGTATCCATGCCGGTACGCGACGACATGGTCAACGGCCACAAGACCTGCCACGGCGGGCTGATCTTTTCGCTGGCTGACAGCGCGTTCGCCTTTGCCTGCAACAGCGGCAACCAGAACACCGTGGGCGCGGCCTGCAACGTGGATTATCTGCGTCCGGCGTTCGCAGGCGACGTGCTGGTGGCCGAAGCCGAGCAACGCTCGCGCTCGGGGCGAACCGGCGTCTACGACGTCACCGTGCGCAATCAGAACGACGAAACCGTGGTGCTGTTTCGCGGGCGTGCGCACCAGGTGCGAGGCGACGTGCTGGACGTGATGGCGTCGTGAACATCAAGTGGGGCGTGCCTGCGTTGTCTGGCACGGACCCGAAAACATGAAAAAGCGCTCGGGGGCCCATACCGCAGACGCTTTCATACACAAACGAGACGGAGGAGACGAACATGGCCGCACTGATGGAACCCGCATCGCTGCTCGAACCGATCGAGACCGCGAGCCGCAACGAACTGCAGGCGCTACAGCTGGAACGGCTGAAATGGTCCCTGCAGCACGCCTACGACAACGTGCCGCGTTACAAGGCCAAGTTTGACGAGGCCGGTGTGCACCCGAGCGATCTGGAAACGCTGGCCGATCTGGCGAAGTTTCCGTTCACCACCAAGCAGGATCTGCGCGACGCCTATCCGTTCGATATGTTTGCCGTGCCGCGCGAGCAGGTGTCGCGTATCCATGCCTCCAGCGGCACGACCGGCAAACCGACAGTGGTGGGCTATACCGCCAACGATATCGAGACCTGGGCCAATCTGGTTGCCCGCTCTATCCGTGCCGCCGGCGGCAAGCCGGGCGATATCGTGCATGTGGCCTACGGCTACGGCCTGTTTACCGGCGGTCTCGGTGCGCACTACGGCGCCGAAAAGCTCGGCTGTACGGTCGTACCCATGTCGGGTGGCCAGACGGAAAAACAGGTGCAGCTGATCCAGGACTTCAAGCCGCGCATTATCATGGTCACGCCCTCGTACATGCTCAACATCATCGAGGAGTTCGAGCGCCAGGGGCTGGACCCGCGCGAGTCCTCGCTGGAAATCGGGATCTTCGGCGCCGAGCCCTGGACCAACGCCATGCGCGAAGAGATCGAACGCCGCGCCGGTATCGATGCGGTGGATATCTACGGCCTGTCGGAAGTCATGGGCCCGGGCGTGGCCAACGAATGCGTCGAAACCAAGGATGGTCCGGTGATCTGGGAGGATCATTTCTATCCCGAGATCATCGACCCGGAAACCGGCGAAGTCATGCCGGACGGCGAGCCCGGGGAGCTGGTGTTCACCTCGCTGACCAAGGAAGCGCTGCCGATCGTGCGTTATCGCACCCGCGATCTCACTCGCCTGCTGGCACCGACCGCGCGTTCCATGCGCCGTATCGACAAGATCACCGGTCGCTCGGATGACATGCTCATCATTCGCGGCGTGAACGTCTTCCCGACCCAGATCGAGGAGATCATCTGCAAGCAGAAAGGCCTGGCACCGCACTATCTGATCGAGCTGACCCGCGAGGGCAATCTCGATCACGTGGCGTTAACGGTCGAGCGCGGTCATGATTTCGACGACCACAGCACCGAGGACGAAACGCTGAGCAATCTGCAGCAGCACATCAAGTCCTATATCGGTATCAGCACCAAGATCACGCTGTCGGCCGTGGGTACGCTGGAGCGCTCTCTGGGCAAGGCCAAGCATGTCATCGACCGCCGGCTGAGCCATCGCGGCTAGGGCCTGTTAACGCGAATGAAATCGTCGCGCTTGGCCCTGGACTAACCAGGGCCGGCGCCACGCGCCTTGTCTGGCGCGATTTGCGCAGCAACGCGGCGAGGCCCCAAGGCGCTTTCCAAGCCCTGGGCGGGCGCCCGCGGGCACGCCGACGCCCGGTCTCAGTTCCGGGCGTAGCGGGTCCGCCACAGGCTGGGCGCTTCGCCGAAGCGATCCTTGAATGCGTGGCTGAAGCGCGCGCTGTCGCCAAAGCCGTGGGCGAGGGCGATATCGGTGATCGAATGCTGGCCCGCCGAATCCCGGGCCAGCGCATCGCGAGCACACTGCAGCCGGGTTTCGCTGATCAAACGGGCCGGCGTGGTGTTGTGGCGTGCCAGCAAACCGTAGAGCGTGCGTCGTGAAACGCACAGCACGCTGGCCAGGCGCTCCGGCGTGAGATCGCTGCTGGCGAGATGGGTGGCGATATAATGGCGCGCGCGCTGCATGCGTTGTGCATCCACATCGGCCTCCTCCGGCTCGGCCGCCCGTGCGAAGGTCGCAGCCAGCATTGCGCCCACACCCTGCATCACGTCGCTCACGCCCGGGTCGTCAAAGCGCGGCTGCGCGCGTGCCAGACCGGTGATTGCACCGAGTGCAGCCTGCATGGTCGGCATATCCGTAAGCTCGGTCGCGCTCACGCGTTCGGCATAGCGCGGCAGCCGGCTGTCGACGTCATAGGGAATCAGCAGTACGGCCAGGCGTGCACCGTCGCTTACGCGAATTCGGTAGGGCCGGGTGGTATCGCAAAGACTGGCGCGGCCGGCCTGCAGGCGCACCGAGCGGCGATCCTGGGTGAGTTCGAGAGTGCCCGCGAGCTGCCACAGCACTTTCAGATACCCGGCATTGGCACGCCGTGCCAGATAGGCGGTTCGCGCAACATCCGAGGCCGCGCTGCTGATATGCGTGAGCGTGCATTCGCCAAGCCGGCAGCTGTTGGCCTGTGCATGAAACGGCTCGGCGCCGGGGCGGCTCATCTCCAGCGGTGGGAAATGCGCGTTGACGTAATCCTGCCAGCCGCCGAGATTGGAAAAGCGGCCCGCTTCCGGGGCCTGCGATCGATGTTGCAAATACGGCATGTGATTCGACGGTCTCCAGCCCGTGGCGCCCGATTGTTTCGGGTCGAATTAGGTTGCAATGCGCATGCCAGGTTCGCTCGTGGCGCTGCAACGCTTTTATTTGTGTTTACGCCGTTGTCCGCGCGCTGTCAAAGACCGCCCGGCAAGCGCCGCCAAGCTGCACACAGCGACAAATCGATATGCACGTAACAGCATGCGTGGCGTGGTCAGCCGGCGCAGGCTCGGGACGAGATAAAACCGACCACTGCGGTCGTGCAGCACGTTTGTCGCGAGCGTGCGAGACGGCCGCCGTTTACTGTTCGAGGAGCACGCGTGAATCAAGCATATCAACACTTCATAGCCGGCCAGGCGGTCGACGCCTCCGACGGTGCGACGATGACGTTGCCCGACCCGGCCACTGGCCAAACGCTGGCCACATCGGCTGCCGGCACGGCGGACGACGCCACGCGGGCCATCGAGGCCGCCCACGCCCAGCTCAAGGGCGGCGAATGGTCGAAGATGAGCGGCGCGGCGCGTGGGCTGTGCATCCATCGTCTCGCCGATCTGGTCGAGCGCGATGCCGAACAGCTGGCCGACATGGACGCGAACGCCATCGGCCGCCCGCCCGCAGAACCGCGCATGCTCGACCTGCCCAACGCCATCGCCACGCTGCGCCATGCCGCCGGCTGGGCCGACAAGCTCGAAGGTCGCACCATTCCCACGGCCGGCTACATGGGCCAGCCCACGCTGTCGTATACCGAACGCCTGCCGGTCGGCGTGGTGGCTGCGATTGTGCCCTGGAATACGCCGTTGATGATCACCTGCTGGAAGCTCGGCGCGCTGCTCGCGGCCGGCTGCACGACCGTGATCAAGCCAGCCGAACAGACGCCGATGTCGGCCCTGCACCTGGCAAAGCTGTGTCAGGAGGCAGGTATTCCCGATGGCGTGGTCAACGTGGTGACCGGTTACGGTGCAACGCTGGGGCCGGTGCTGTGCGAGCACCCGAAGGTAGCCAAGATCACGTTCACCGGCAGTCCGGAAACCGGGGCGGCCATTCAGCGTCTGGCTGCGCCGCTGTTCAAGCATGTGGCGCTCGAGCTGGGCGGCAAGAGCCCGCAGATCGTGTTCGACGATGCCGACCTCGAAGCGGCCGTGGGCGGTTGCGCCATGGGGCTGTTCTTCAATCAGGGCCAGGTCTGTGCCGCAGGCACGCGCATCCTGGTCCACGAAGACGTGGCCGATGTGTTCAGCCAGAAACTGGCCGAGGTCGCACGCAGCATTCAGGTGGGCGATCCCGATCAGGAAGGCACGCAGATGGGTGCCGTCGCCAGCCAGGGCCAGTACGACAAGATCAACGACTATATCCGTCGCGGTAGCGAGGAGGGCGCGAAGCTGCTCGCCGGCGGTCCGTCCGATGCGGCCAACGCCGGCTGGTATGTCCGCCCGACCGTATTCGTCGAGGCCAACAACGACATGAGCATCGCACGCGATGAAATCTTCGGCCCGGTCGGCACGGTGATGACGTTCCGTGACGAGGCCGAGGCCATCGCCATCGCCAACGACACCCGCTATGGCCTTGCCGCGACGGTATGGACGGCCGACGTGGCCCGTGCCCATCGCGTTGCCCGCCAGGTGGAAGCCGGCGCGATCGGCATCAATGCCTGGGCGCCGATCGACCCGCAGCTGCCCTGGGGCGGCTTCAAGGAAAGCGGGCTGGGGCGTGAATGCGGCCTGGCCGGAGTGCTGGCCTATACCGAAGAAAAGGTCACCACCGTCATGCTTGGCTGATCGACGCCGGATCAAGGCGCGATAAGCGCCTGCATTAGCCAATACAAAAAAACGAGGAGAGGCTATGCATACAGTCCTACGCGCGACGAGCGCGGTGCTCGCGCTGGCGGGCCTATGCCTGGGCGGCGTCGCGACGGCGGCGCCCGGCGCCGACACGATCTATCTGAACGCACGCATCCATACACAGGACGACGATCGTTCCATCGCACAGGCGGTGGCGATCGCCAACGGCCGCTTCATTGCGGTGGGCGATAGCGAAGCCGTTCGCAAGCACGCCGACGACGACACCCGTATCGTGGATCTGGGTGGCAGCACGGTCGTGCCCGGCATCATCGACGGGCACGGCCACTACGTGCGCGGTTTCAAGCGCCAGCTTTTCAGCTGTGATTTCTCCAGTAGCGCCACGCCGGATGAAATAAGCGAGCGGGTCGCAGGGTGCGTCGCCGACGCCAAACCGGGCGAATGGGTGGTGGGCGGCGCCTGGGCTTCGGCCTATGCCGACTCCGGCAAGATCGACAAGAAGAGGCTCGATGCCGTGTCGCCCGACAATCCCGTATATCTGCTCGATGACACCGGCCATAACGGCTACGTGAACTCGAAGGCGCTGCAGGCGGCCGGCTTCGACAAGGAACGTGCGGCCGGGATGGCGGCCATTCAGACCGATGCGCACGGCGAGCCCAACGGCATTCTGTTCGAGCAGGCCGCCGGTGAGCTGACGCGCACGATTCCGCCGATGAGCGACGCGAAGTATCAGCAAACGGTTCGACACGCGGTGGACGAGGCCAACCGGTTCGGTATCACTACGTTTGTCGAAGCACGTACCGACCGGCCGACGGTGCGTGCCTATCATGACGTCGATCGCAACGACGGGCTGCACGCTCGGGTGGCGACCTTCCTGCAGTACGACACCGACTTCAACGAAACCGCAGCCGAACAGCGCAAGACGCTGGCCGACCGGGCGCGCTACCGCTCGGACAACGTCCATACCGATTTCGCCAAGCTCTATCTCGACGGCGTGCCGCCTGCGTTGACCGCCTCGCTGCTGGAACCGTACGAGGCCGGCGCACTGGAAGCAAAAGGGCTGCCGGCCGACTATGAAGGCGAATTACGCATGACAGCGGATGCCATCACGCAGGATGCGATCGAACTGGCCCGCCAGGGCGTGACGGTGAAGATGCATGCCACCGGCGATGGCTCCGTGCGGGCCGCGCTCGACGCGTTCGAGGCAGCGCGCGAGGCCATCGGAGCGCGCGAGCTGCATCATTCGATTGCCCATGCCAGCGTGGTCGACGAAGCCGATCTGACACGGTTTGCCGAGCTCGATGTGGCAGCCGACGTTGCGCCGCCGCTGTGGATTCGCGGGCCGTACAGTTCGGCCATGCGCAACGCGATCGGCCATCGCTACGACAAGACGCCGCCGACGAAAGAGTTGCTCGATGCGGGCGCCGTGATCGCCTACGGCTCCGACTGGCCCTCGATATCGAGTTCGATCAACCCCTGGCCGCATCTGGCCTCGATGGTCGAGCGCGAGATCGGCCCCGAGGAGAGTATTTCGCTGCAGGCGGCCATGGACACCATGACTCGGGGCGCAGCGTACACGCTCAACCTGTCCGATCAGATCGGGTCGATTGAAGTGGGCAAGTCTGCCGACCTCGTGGTGCTCGACCGCAATATTTTCGATGTTCCGAACGCCGAAATCGCGCAGACAAAAGCCCTCAGAACGGTATTTCGGGGTAAGACGGTATACGAAGCCGAGCCGCGTTGATCAGTCGCTATAGGCCGCGGTGCCGGGTGCCGTGGCTGGCGTCATGCCGCGGCGAAGGGATGGCTTGGCAGTGGGCCACGAGCCGTGGCTCAGCAGCTCGGCCGCGATAAAAGAAAAAGCTTGGCGCGATCGGTCGTCGCGCGAGCGCACACAGCAATAAAAATAAAACTCGAGGAGAAAGCCATGTCGAGATTATTGGCAGCCGCGACGCTGGGTCTGGCGTCGTCGCTCGTATGGGCCGTCGGCGCCCAGGCGGCGTCCACGCCGGCGTCGGTCGATGCTAAGCGTTTGCGATCCGCGGCGCAGGAGCCGGCGAACTGGATGACCCACGGCGGTACCTATCAGGAACAGCGCTTCAGTCGTCTCGACCAGATCGATCAGGACAACGTCGATGAACTGGGGCTGGCCTGGTCGTACCGGCTCGATATCGATCGCGGGGTGGAAGCCACGCCGATCGTTGTTGATGGCGTGATGTACACCACCAGCGCCTTCAGCATCGTCTATGCCTTCGATGCCGCCAGCGGCAAGCTGCTCTGGAAGTACGACCCGAAAGTCGCCAAAACGGCGGCACGCGACGGTTGTTGCGGGCCGGTCAACCGCGGTGTGGCGGTCTGGAACGGCAAGGTCTTCGTCGGTGCGTTCGATGGCCGACTGATCGCCCTCGACGCCGAAACCGGCGACGAGGTGTGGCGCGTGAATACGCTCATCGACGACGAGCGCAGCCAGACGATCACGGGCGCGCCGCGCGTGGTCAAAGGCCGCGTGATCATCGGCAACGGCGGCGCCGAAATGGGCGTGCGCGGTTATATCACGGCCTATGATGCCGACACGGGCGAACAGGCCTGGCGCTTTTTCACCGTGCCCGGCGATCCGTCCAAACCGGCAGAAAGCAAGGCCATGGAAATGGCTCGCAAGACCTGGTTCGGGGACCAGTACTGGAAGCAGGGCGGCGGCGGCACGGTCTGGGATTCTATGGCCTATGACCCCGAACTGGATCTGCTCTATATCGGGGTGGGAAATGCCAGTCTCTGGAATCACCAGGCGCGCAGCCAGGGCAAGGGCGACAACCTTTTCGTGGCTTCCATCGTGGCTATTCGCCCGGACACCGGCGACTACGTCTGGCACTACCAGCAGACGCCCGGCGACCAATGGGACTTTACTGCCACCCAGACAATCACGCTGGCCGATCTCGAAATCGACGGCAAGACACGCCAGGTGCTCATGCAGGCGCCGAAGAACGGCTTCTACTATGTGATCGACCGGACCAACGGCGAACTGATCTCGGCCGAGAAGTACGTGCCGGTGAACTGGGCCAAACGTATCGACATGAAGACCGGTCGGCCGGTCGTCGACATGGAAAAGGCCGACTGGACGAAGGGCCCGCGGCTATTGATGCCGGGACCGCTGGGCGGGCACAACTGGATGCCTATGTCGTTCAGCCCGGATACGGGGCTGGTCTATATCCCGGCCCAGGTGGCGCCGGCCCTGCTCGAACCCGACAATGAAGCGACCTGGCAGGGGCGCGGTACGTTGCAGCTGGGTACGCAGCCGGTGGCGCTGCCCGAAGACCCCAAGGCGCGCGCCGAAGTCGTGGATATGTATCGCGGCAAGCTGCTGGCCTGGGATCCGATCGCCCAGAGCGAGGTCTGGAGCCAGGATTACCCGACGATCTGGAACGGCGGCACCCTGGCGACCGCCGGTGGGCTGGTATTTCAGGGCACCGCCAACGGCGAAGTACGGGCGTATGCGGCCGACGACGGCGAACTGCTCTGGCGCGCGCCGGCGAATACCGGCGTGATGGCCGGCCCGGTAACCTATGCCGTGGACGGCGAACAGTACGTGACCTTCATGGTCGGCTGGGGCGGTATCTTCCCCACCGGCTTCGGCGGCCTGGCGAAGAATACGCAGGTCGAGCCGCGCGCGCGGGTGCTCACTTACAAGCTGGGCGGCCAGGCCACGCTGCCGGATGAGCCCAAGCGCAAGCTTGAAATCGCCGATGATATTCCGCCGCTCAAAGCCGATCCCGAGACCGTCGCCCAGGGACGCGATCTGTTCAATACGCACTGCGGCGCCTGCCACGGTTTCAGCGCCTACAGCGGCGGCGTGGTGCCGAACCTGCGCAATATGGACGCGCAAACACACGACGACTTTTTGCGTATCGTCGCCGGCGGCACGTTGATCGGCCAGGGCATGCCGTCGTTTGCCGACCGGCTGTCGCAGTCGCAGATCCGTGCCATCCATCAATACCTCATCAAGCGTCAGCACGATCTGGCCAAAGAGATGGGCGCAGGCGGCTCCTAGGCGGTGCATCTGGCCGGGTTCCGGCGATCTTCATACGCCAAGGCCATCCGAGCCGGTCGGGTTCTACCCGCCGGCTCTTTTTCTGTGATCGATTCGCGCGGCCTTGCGAGGTTGTCCGCTGGGGGCGGCCTGCCACGACCCGTATGGAATTCGCCTTGATGCACGTCACGACAAACGAAATTGCACCGGCAGACATGCAGGCCCGGCCCGTCGCGGCGCAGTCTTGAGTTATCGCTGAAACAGGCGACACGACATATCGGGGGCGCAGCTCGGCGTGGCGCGCCGGCGCAGGCGATCGGCGTGGCGTGCAACGCCGCCACCGTTCGCATCGAACCGCTCAAGCGAGGGACGACTATGAATAAAAGACTGTTTCGTGCCGGTGGCATTGCCGCGATGGCTGTATTGGCATGGAGTGCCAGCGCCTGGTCGCAGCTGCCGCCCGACGAAATCGGCCAGATCACGCTCGACAAGCCGGGCCCGCATCGCGCCTACATCATCGATACCCAGTTCGATAACGCCACCACGGGCAAGGTAGTCGTGGTGGATCCGGAACAAAAGAAGATGCTGGGCATGATTCCGACCGGCTATCTGGCGCCGTCAGTACTCTCACACGACGATACCCGGCTGTATTCGGCCGATACGTTCTGGTCGCGCGGCGTGCGTGGCGAGCGTACCGACGTGCTTACGGCCTGGGATACGCGCACGCTGTCCCCGGCCTGGGAAGTCGAGATTCCCAAGAAGCGCGCCAACATCCTCATGGAACGCAATATGCTGACCATGAGCGGCGACGATCGCTTCGTGTATATCTACAACTTCACGCCGTCCACTTCGGTGACGGTGGTGGATACGAAGAACCAGAGCGTGGCCAGCGAGATCGATATTGCCGGCTGCGTGCTCAACTACCCGATCGGCAAGCGCGCCTTCGGCTCGGTATGCGGCGACGGCACGTTCCAGCGCGTCAAGCTCGACGACAGCGGCAACGAGGTTTCGCGCTCGCGCACGCAGTTCTTCGACCCGAACGAAACCGCCATGAACGAACGCGCCGCGCGCAACGGCGACATGTACTACTTCACCACTCTCGACGGCGTGATCCAGCCGATCGACGTCTCCGGTGGAAAGACCCGGGTCGGCAAGCGCTGGTCGCTGTTTACCGATGCCCAGCGCGAAGCCGGCTGGGGCGTGGGCGGCTGGCAGCTGATGACCATTTCGCCGGCACTCAACCAGATGTACGTGCTCGTCCACCAGGACCACAGCGATCGCAACTGGGAAGACCCCAGCGACACCATTTGGGTGTTCGATCTCGACACCCACGAGAAAGTCGGTGAGCTCAAGACAGAGAACTACGTCTGGAGCCTGAACGCCACCTCTGACGACGAACCGTTGCTGCTGGGCGTGAACATCGAAGGCGGGCTGGATGTGTTCGATCTTACCGAGATGGAATACATGCATACCGTCGACGGCATCAGTGCGATCCCCGCGCTGGTGCTCAGCAGCCACTAGGAGGCGACGATGATTCATCCGATCGTGGCCGTGTCCTGCGCGCTGGTGCTGGCGGTCATTCTGTTAACCGGCGCCAGCCACAAGCTGCGCGCGCCGCATCGCTTTGCACGCCAGATCGAGGACTATGCGCTGCTTTCCGGTGCCGCGATCTCCTGGGTGGCCCGTGCGCTGCCCTTCGTCGAAGGGCTCGTTGCGATCTTGCTGCTGGTGCCGGGCCTGCGGGTTTGGGGCGCGGCGGGCGCCGGTGCGCTACTGGCCCTGTATACCGCTGCGATCGCCATCAATCTCTGGCGCGGACGCCGCGATATCGACTGCGGCTGTAGCGGGCCGGGCCTGGAGCGTCCTCTCTCGTCGGCGCTGCTGGCGCGCAACGGCGTGCTGATGATGATGGCCGTGTTTGCCGGCCTGCCCACCGGCACCGTGGCCCTGACCGGATTCGGCCTGTTTCTGATCGGCGCCAGCGTGGCGGCGGTCCTCATCCTTTACACCGCGACCGAGGGGCTGCTCACCAATCAGCCGCGCTTGAAGTCGCTTTCCGGGAGATAGTCATGGAAGTTGCTGTGTTATCCCAGATCCTGCTCTGGATCGTGGTCGTGGCCCTGGCCTTCGTGGTCATGGCGCTGGTTCGACAGGTGGGTGTGCTGCATTCGCGTATTGCGCCGGCCGGAGCGCTCATGCTCGACAAGGGCGTGGCCGTGAACAGCCCGGCGCCCCAGGTTACGGCCACCGACCGCAACGAGCGCCCGGTGAATGTCGGCTACAAAAGCGACAAGGGACAGCTGCTGTTCTTCATGTCGCCCACCTGCCCGATCTGCAAGTCGTTGCTGCCCAGCCTGCGCTCGCTGGCGCGCAGCTATCGGCGCGATCTGGACGTGGTGTATGTCAGCGACGGCGACGCAGCCTCGCAGCAGGCGCTGGTGCGTGAGCACGGTCTCGAGGAGGCCACCTACGTGGTCGGCCCCGAAATCGGCATGACCTATCAGATCGGCAAATTGCCCTATGCCGTGCTCATCGATGCCGACGGCGTGCTGCGGGCCAAGGGTCTGGTCAACAACCGCGAACATCTGGAAAGCCTGTTCGAAGCCCAGTCCATGGGCGTGGGCTCGCTCCAGGAATATATGCACGGCCAGAAGCGTGCAGCGCAATAACCACCGGGGGACCCCATGAAATTTCTAGATCGTTTCTTCGAACGCTCGGCTCGTCATGTCGCCTATTCGACGTCGCGCCGCAACGCCCTGGTGCGCTTTGGTTCCTGGGTGGTGGTCGGCAGCGCGCTGCCGTTGATCCTGCCGGTGGATCGCAGCAGCGGCAACGCGCATGCAGCAGAGCCCGGCACGCCGGGCGACCCGGGCGATCCGCAAAGCTGTGATTACTGGCGCTACTGCTCGGTCGACGGCTTTCTGTGTACCTGCTGCGGGGGCACCATCAACGCCTGCCCGCCGGGCACCGATGTATCGGAAGTCACCTGGGTGGGCACCTGTCATAACCCGGCCGACGGGCGCGACTATGTGATCGCTTACAACGACTGCTGCGGCAAGCAGGCCTGCGGCCAGTGTGCCTGCAACCGCAACGACAGCGAACAGCCGCTGTATCGGCCGTTCAACAATAACGACATCAACTGGTGCCTGGGTGCTGAGCATCTCACCTACAACTGCACCATTGCCACGATTCGGGATGTGGCCAGCTAGCGCCATGCGTCGGTCGGCATGCATCGCCGCACGGCTGGTGCTGGTGGCGGGCCTCGTGCTGCCGTTTGGTGTGGGGCAGGCCCAGAGCCTGCCGGGCCCGGACAACAGGCCGGCGCCCGGCAACGAGGTGCCGGCGGTCACGCCGCGCGAAGCCGGCTACCGGCCGCGGGTGAATTACCAGCTGCAATGCTCCGGCTGTCATCACGTGGACGGCGAGGGCTCGCGCAAGAACGACGTGCCACGGATGAAGGACTTCGTAGGCCATTTTCTGGAAGTCGAGGGGGGCCGCGAGTTTCTGGTGCGCGTGCCGGGGGTATCGCTATCCAGTTTCACCGATGCACAGCTGGCCGATCTGATGAACTGGATGCTGACCAGCGATATTGCCGGCGACAGCACCCCCGCCCACTTCAAGCCGTACAGCGCGCAAGAGGTGGCGGGCCTGCGCGCCGAGCCGCTGGACCAGATCGACACCACGCGCGATGTGCTGCTGCAGCGCATGCGCGATCGCCAGATTGCCATTCGTGACGGTCTTGAGGACCGGCCATAGGCCGCTGGCTCGACGCGTTCGAGTCTGCAATCAAACCGGGCGCACTGTGCCCATCATCCAAGGGGGACTCATGAAGACATCGAACAGCCGGCGCGCGGTGCCAACGGTTCTGGCGGTAGCGGCCTTGCTGGGCTCGGCCCAGGCTGGCGCTCATATTCTGTACGAAAGCGACGAGACGCTGCTCAATTTCGATATCGAAGCGGCACTGGGCGTGTTCAACAGTCAGAAGGCCTATAACCAGGTCCTGATCGCGGAAGACGCCAGCCCGACCTGGCAAGAAGGCTATGCCAAATACGGGCTGAGTGCGGCCCACGCTCTCGATGGGGCGGGCAGCGTGTACGGTGCGTTCAACCTGCTGAGTTCGGCCACCCGGGGTGACGGCGATGCCGGTGGTTTCAGTACCGGCAAGGAGGAGGACACCCAGGTCGAGGATGCCTATATCGGCTGGACCTCGGGCGATCTCGTGCCGTGGCTCGGCGAAGACGGTATCGACCTGTCCGTTGGCAGCCAGAGCTTTACCATCGGCGACGGTTTCCTCATCAACGGCGACTCGCTGAACTTTGGCGAAGGCTTCCAGCCGTTGGCCGATGCCGGCATTGCGCCGAGCGGCCTCAGCCGAGGCGGCGCCTACTGGTTGGCGGCGCGCAAGGCGTTCGACAAGACCGCCATCCTGCGCCTGGGCGGCGAGAACGGCTTTCATCTCGATGGTTTCTGGCTCGACTCCGACAACAAGGCACAGGCCGAAATGGAGCTCGCCGGGGCCAACCTGGAATACCGCAGCGAAACCTACGGCACGCTGGGCGTGACCTATCTCAAGGGCCTGGACGTCGACGACGAATCGGCTGAATTTCTTGGCTACCAGCATCGCGACGGCCAGGAAACGCTGGCCTTCCGGGCCAACGGCAGCCTCGGCGTGGAAAATCTGTTTCTGTCCGCGGAATATGTCGATCAGGACAACGGAGAGGACTATCTGGGCGGCGGCGACGATCATGCCTGGTATGGCGAAGCGGGCTGGACCTTTGCCGACGTGCCGTGGTCGCCGAAGCTCAGCTATCGTTTCTCGAGCTTTTCGGGCGGTTTCGATCCGCTGTTCTTCGGCTTCAACCGCGGCTACGGCACCTGGTTCCAGGGGGAAGTGGCCGCCAACTATGCCGGGCCGTTCAACAGCGATACCGATGTACACCACGTCGGCGTTTCACTCGCGCCTTCGGATACCGTCGAGCTGGGCGCACTGTTCTTTGAATTCGACAACGCAGGGCGCGGTTTCCTGGACGGCAACGAGTTCGATCTCTATGCCCAGTGGGTCGTCAACGACCATCTCGTGATCAGCCCGTTGGTCGGCTTCTACACCCCGGACAACTCGGCGGCGGAAGGCGGCACGCAGCTCGGCGACGACGATACCAATATCTATTCGCAGGTCATCGCGATCGTGAGCTTCTGAGGCAATTCGCGCCGGCAGACGAACCCGTCTGCCGGCCCGGATCGGTTGCCTGTCAGTCGGTGCGATTGCCCATGGAGCCGGGCGGCGGCGGCACGTCGTCCGGCACGAAGAAGTCGGGCCAGAGTTCCTTGCTCGGGTCCACCGCGTACTGATCGAAATCGTTGACGCCGTGTTCGTGCAGCAGCACGTCGTCCATACAGAACCGGCCGGTGAAGTCGCGGCTGTTCTGGGTCAGGATGATGTGGGCCGCGTCGGCCATGATTTCGGGCTTGCGGCAATGCGCCATCATCTCTTCGCCGCCGATGAGGCTGATCGCGGCGGTGGCGATGCCGGTGCGCGGCCACAGCGCGTTGAAGGCGATGCCGTCTTCGGCGAATTCCTCCGCCATGCCGAGCACGCACAGGCTCATGCCGTACTTGGCGATCGAGTAGGCCACATGCGGGCCGAACCACTTGGGCTTCATGTCCAGCGGCGGCGACAGCATCAGCACATGCGGATTATTGCCCTTTTTCTGCGATTCCTTGAGATAGGGAATGCATTTCTGGCTCACCAGATAGGTGCCGCGGGCGTTGATCTGGTTCATCAGATCGTAGCGCTTCATCGGCGTCTCTTCGGTGCCGGTCAGCGAGATCGCGCTGGCGTTGTTCACGCAGATATCGATGCCGCCGAACTCATCGGCGGTCTTTTTCACCGCGGCTTCGACCTGCGCCTCTTCACGAATATCGCAGACGATCGGTAGCGCCTTGCCGCCGGCCGCCTCGATTTGCTCGGCCGCGGTATGGATCGTACCCGGCAGCTTCGGGTGCGGGGTATCGGTCTTGGCTGCAATGGCGACGTTGGCCCCGTCGGCGGCCGCGCGCAGCGCGATCGCCAGACCGATGCCCCGCGAGGCGCCGGAAATGAACAGGGTCTTGTCCTTCAGATCGGCCATCGTATGGCTCCTTTAGACGGCTTTAGCGTGAGTTGTCGCTCTTGGGCAGGGCCAGGCGCATGACGCGGTCGATCATCCACGGCGTGAGTGAGCCGGGCGACAGACGCGACAGGCGCATGAGCATGCGATAAGACAGGCCGGGCACCACCTGCGAATGCCGGCCCAGACCTTTCAGCGCGGCTTTGACCACGTCTTCGGCGCTCATGATCGTGGCCCGCATGGGCGCGGGCCAGTTGCTGGGGTCGACGTTGGCGTGGTCGAAGAACTCGCTCTGGGTCAGGCCCGGGCACAGCGATACGACATCGACGCCGTCGCGCGCCAGTTCCTCGTGCAGCCCTTCGCCCAGAAAACGGTTCCATGCCTTGGTGGCGCTGTAGTTGGCGAACATTGGCGTGGGCACGATGCCGGCCACCGAGGCCAGCATGATGATGCCGCCACGACGATCGTCGCGCATGCGCCGGCCGAAATGGTGCGCCAGCACCAGCGGCGCGCGGCAGTTCAGCGCCAGCATCTGCAGCTCGGCGTCGAGGTCGTGATCCAGGAATTCGCCGGTCATCCCCGAGCCGGCGTTGTTGACCAGCAGGCCGACGTGGCGGGTGCCGAGTGCTTCGGTGATCGTGGTCAGAAAATCGTCGGCGCACAGGTCGGCCGCGATGGCGAGCGTGCGCACGCCGTATTCGGACTCCAGTTCTGCGCCCAGTGCTTCCAGGCGCTCGCGGCGGCGTGCGACCAGGGCCACGTTGACGCCCTTGGCGGCGATCTGGCGGGCGAATTCCGCGCCGATGCCGGCCGATGCGCCGGTAATCAGAGCCCAAGGGCCGTATTTGTCGACAAAGGCCATGAACAACTCCTAGGTGAATAGAGCGACGCGATCAGGAATTACAGGCTGCCCCAGTTGAGCACCAACAGGCCGGCATTGAGATAGACCGCATAGCTCACCCAGGCCAGATAGGGTACGAGCAGCGCGCCGGCCAGCCGGTCGATCCGCCAGAATGCAGCCAGCGTCGCTGCAAGCACGAGCCAGAGCGCGACGATCACGATCAAGGCCCAGCCGAGGGCATGGGCGCCGAACGCCACCGGCATCCACAGGGCGTTGAGCAGCAGTTGGGCCGCGAACAACGCCAGCGCACGACCGATGCCGGCAGCACGCCAGACGCGCCATGCCGCGACCGCCATGCCGATATAAAGCAGCGTCCAGGCGATGGGGAAGGCGATATCGGGCGGCGTGCCGGCGGGCTGGTTGAGCTGTTCGTACCACGCCCCGGGCGGAAACACGGCGCCGGTCAGCGACACGAGCGCTACGGCAATGCCGCATACCAGCGCGGCGCGCGTGGCATTGAACGACTCACGCATGAAACACGCCGCGGCGGGCCGGCACCCACCAGGTGAAGCCGAAGATAAGGGTGGCCATGATGGTTGTGCCCCAGCCAACTCCACGACCCTGCACCGCGATGAATGCCAGCGGGAATTCCAGGATATGAATCAGCAGCACGATCGCCCAGAGCTGGGTGACCGGATGGGCGAAGCCGCCGATCACGTAGCAGTACACGCCAAAGCCGTGCAGTACCAGCAGCAACAGGTTGAGGCCGAGCCAGAAACGGCGGTTATCCGCGATCCGGTCCATCATTCAGGCGCTCGCGGCCGCGCTGTCGCCCAGCATGGTCAGCAGCAGCCGTGGCATGACGTCCGAGGTGCCCAGATAAGGGGCAATCTCGATATGCACGTCCGGGTGCGCGGCCTGTACGGCCTCGACCTCTTCAGGAATATCTTCGGCCACATGACGGCCGGCCGACAGAAAATAAGGCAAAACCGTGACATGCGCGGCGCCATCGGCGATCAGGCGGGCGAGCCCATCGGGGATGGACGGCTCCGCGAGTTCGAGGAAAGCGCATTCGATGGCCGCGAAGCGTTCGTTGGACTCCGCGCGCACGCGTTCGGTGAGCGCGCGCACTTCATCATTGGAGGCCTGACGGCGGCTGCCGTGGGCGACGACAAGCAGTGATTTCTTCATAGGGGTAATCGTATCAGAGCGTGGCGGCCAAAGGCTTTCGGACAGCTAACAGCGCGGTTGGTAGACTATGTTGATATACATCAACGCAGGTATCGCGCCATGCAGATGCCCTCCAATGAACCCGTAACCTTCCAGCGCGACTGTGAGGCGGTGCTGATCCCGGCCGGCGACACGGTCGAAATTCCGGTGGGTACCCACGGCAATATCACCCAGGCGCTGGGTGGCTCGTTCACCGTCTATATCGCCGGCAACCTGATTCGTATTGCCGGCGAGAACGCCGATGCCATCGGCCAGGAGCCGCCCGAGCCGTTGCGCCTGCCCGAAGGCGCGGGCAACGACGATGTCGAAGCCATGGTCTGGGAGCAGATGCGCACCGTCTTCGACCCCGAAATACCCATCAACCTGGTCGATCTCGGCCTGGTCTATCAATGCGATTTCGATCACAGCGACCCGCAGGCGCGCATTGTCGATATCGACATGACCCTGACCGCCCCCGGCTGTGGCATGGGCGATATTCTCGTCGACGATGTGCGCAACAAGGTGAAGATGGTGCCAACCATCGCCCAGGTGCGCGTGGAACTGGTGTTCGACCCGCCCTGGACGATGGAAATGATGAGCGATGCCGCCAAGCTTCAGGTGGGCATGCTCTAAAGCCGCCCGGCACAGCGCTCGGGCCGGTGGGCCGTGGCGTCTGATGCGGGCGCTGCGGCTCTAAGCCAGGCCGCGCGTAGGCGGGCCAACGCCTGCGTTAGAAGTTCACGATCCCCAGCACGCCGATCAGGATCAGATAGCCGGCGACGATGTAATTGAGCAGGCGCGGCACGACAAGAATGGCGATGCCTGCGGCCAGCGAAACGATCGGCACAAGGCTGGCGTCGGAAATGGTGATGGTCATCGGATAGTTGCGGTGATGAGTTTGTGCTGAGAATGCGTCAAGGCACGGCCGCGCGCAATCATCGATCCGGGCCTGCGCGCCCGGTGAGCCGATCGAGTTCGCGGCGCTGAACGGTGACGACTTCGCGCGTCGCGCTTTCCAGGTCGCGGGTGCTGCGCATGGCGGCAAAGCCTTCTGCCAACAGGCCATAGGTCTGTCCCATGCCGAGTGCCTTGGCTGGCGAACCGGCCAGCTTGAACGCCCAGTAGGCGGCCCGGTTGTCGGCAAACCCGCCGAGTAGATCCACCAGTTCGCGTACCCAGCCGATCTGTTGTTCGCGAACGTCGAACTGGCCGACCTCGCGAAAGGCACGCACATACGCGGTCGGCGTGATCGGTCGCGCTGGCAGGCGGGTCTCGAGCGCTGCGGCCATGTCGGCATCGAGGCTGTCCGCGGTGTGTTGCAGGCGGACCGCGATCACCAGCGGCCGGTCGTCGTCGATGATGCGCCCGATTCGCGAGGAAATCTTGGCCGGGTCGGAGGTCAGCTCCGACCAGTCGGCTTCGAGATAGAAGCTGCGGGTCAGAAAGTGCAGCAGCTTTTCGCCGTCATAGCGTTCGGCCAGCGGCCGGTGCAGCGCTGCCGCGCGTTCGGACTGCCATCGTCGTAGCGCCTTGAGGCGGGCATCGAACGCCGGCTCGCTGCGTCGCTCGAGCCGGGCCCGGGCCTCGCGCAAATCGACCAGCGCTTGTTCCAGGCGCGAACTCATGGCGTGGTTTCAGGCGTGGGCCGCGGGATACGCGCGAACGCATCGGCGCTCAGACTGCCCAGATACAGGCTATTGCCCTGTTCCTGGACGCTTGTGATCGGGGCAAACGCGCCTGCGCTGTCGTCCCGCAGATCGGTCACCACGGTACCGTCCGGCTTGATGCCCATCAGCCCGGCGACATGCGCGGGTTCCGGCTGCAGCGCCCTGGGCAGATGGTAGATGATGCGTCGAAGCCAGGGCTTGTCGGCGGTAAAGTCCAGCAACCGGTTGCGGGGCGCGAACAGTGCCAGCCAGAACGTGTCGCTGTCGGCGCCATGGGAAATGCCGTCGGGAAAACCGGGCAGCCGGTCGATGAAGATATCGCTCTGGCCGGCCATATCGCCGCTCAGCCAGTAGCGCAGCACGCGATAGCTGCCGGTTTCGGTCACCAGCACATAGGCGCCGTCGCCACTGGCGGCGACGCCGTTGGCGAACTGCAAGCCGCCCAGCAACACCGTCACCGTGGCGGTGGCCGGATCGTATTCCATCAGACGGCCGTGGCCGCCGTGTTCGAGAATATCGGTGCGGTAGGCGTCATGCCCGTATTTGCTCGAGGCGTCGGTGAAATAGATCGTGCCATCCGGTCCGACGTCCACGTCGTTGGTGAACTTGAACGGGCGGCCTTCGGCGCCACTGGCGAGGATTTTGATATCGCCGGCCGGGTTGATCGCGAGCAGCCCCTT
The DNA here is from genome assembly GCA_002433465.1 of Salinisphaera sp. UBA6602. Classification (GTDB taxonomy): domain Bacteria; phylum Pseudomonadota; class Gammaproteobacteria; order Nevskiales; family Salinisphaeraceae; genus Salinisphaera. The sequence continues at coordinate 63,580 of DJIE01000182.1, read as the reverse complement.
GTCGGCATCCGCCACGATCAGCGTCTGCGGCGGCGGCGCGTCGGTCGCTTGCTCTGGCCCGCCCGTTTCATCGCCCGACTCGGTGCTTGCCTGGTCATCGGTAGGCGCGACCGGCTTGCTGCTGAAGGCAAGCCCGAGCGGGCGCCCGTTAGTGGTGGCGAATACCTGGCCATTGCTGCCGTCCGGGTCGAAGCGGCGGATGGTGCCGTCCTCATAGCCCGCATACAGCCGTCCCTGGTTATCGATCGCCACGTCTTCGGGACCGGTGGCCGTGTCTTCGCCCAGGCGTTCGGCCTGCGCCAAAGGCGCGCTTCGCACCGGCGCATCGCCGGTGGTGGCCGTTGCCACGGTCCACGGCTGGGGCATGAAATCGCTCGGCCAGAAGAGGGCGTAGCCAACGAACGCGACCAGCGCGATCAAGATCAGGGTCAACAGGTTCTTCATGTCATTCCTTGGCCCGAAAACGGCTTCGGACATCTAAGCTCATGGCAATCGGCATACAATGATCGCAAATATCCGCGGCCGCATTATCCATACGCGACCATGAATGGACAGACCCGAGGTTCCCGATGAACGATGCCGTCTCGCCCGCACTGCTTGCCAAGCGCCGTGCCAGCCTGGGTCGTATCGAGCGGGTGGCCTGGTGGCTCGACGATGCCTTCGAGCTGCCGATCATCCGCAAGCGCGTCGGTCTGGACGGTCTTTTCGGCCTCGTCCCGTTTGCCGGCGACCTGGTCGGCACCGGCCTTTCGAGCCTGATCGTTGTCGAGGCGCTGCGGCTGGGCGCGCCCAAGCGTGTATGGATGCGTATGGGCGCGAACGTGGGCGTGGATTTCGTGGTCGGTCTGGTACCACTTGTCGGCGATCTGTTCGATTTCGCCTGGAAGGCCAATCGCCGTAATGAGCGCGTACTCAGGCGCTGGCTGGAGCAGGAAACCGCAGAACAAACGAAGAAGTCCCGCTGGGGCGGCGTGGTCGGGATCAGTCTCGGGCTCGCCTGTGCCTCTATCGTCACCGTCGCGCTCTGGCGCGCGCTGTTTGGATAATTGTCATGGCTCATAAAGTGGATACGGGCGATCGAGCCCCGATTATTCAGCGTAGCGCCCACGATGGCCGCGCGATCGATACCGAATCCCTGATCGGACAGCGCCCGCTGGTGGTCTATTTCTACCCGCGCGACGATACGCCGGTGTGTACCCGCCAGGCCTGTAGCTTTCGCGACCAGCTCGAGGCATTCAACGCCCTGGATGCCGAAGTCATCGGCATCAGCGCGGACGATGATGCCAGCCATCGCGCCTTTGCGGAAAAACACGGCCTCGACTTCGCCCTGGTCTCCGATCACGACGGCCGCCTGTCGAAGGCCTTCGACGTCGGCCGGGCGCTTGGCGTGCTCGGCAACCGGGTGACGTTCGTGATCGATCGTCAGGGCATCGTACGCCTGCGCTATCAGGCCCAGCTGGCCGCCGGCCGGCATGTCGACAAGGCGTTGGCTACCCTGCGAGAGCTGGCTTAGCCGCGCACGATCGACCACAGCAGCGCCGCCCAGCCCACGATCAGCAGTACGCCGCCGATCGGCGTGATCGCACCCAGCCAGCGAATACCGGAAAAGGCCAGCACGTAGAGGCTGCCGGAGAAAATGAGCGTGCCGACGGCAAAACAGACGGTGGCGGTGGCAACGCCCGCGCCGGTCATGCCCTGGCGTGCCAGCAACCCGACCGCCAGCAGCGCCAGCGCGTGATAGAACTGGTACTGGACTGCGGTATGCCAGATTGCCTGCATGTCGGCCGAGAGTCTCGCGGCCAGGGCATGCGCGCCGAATGCGCCCAGCAGTACGCCGATCAGGCCATAAAGGCTGCCGGCAACGAGTGCGAATTGGGTCATGTCTTGCGGCCTTCGATCGGGATGAATAGTTGGCTTTCGGCATAGCGTACTGCCTGTCCACCCAGATGCACGCGATCGCCTTCCAGCCGGCAGATGACCGTGCCCCCGCGGCGCGAGATCTGGCGGCCGGCCAACTGCGTTTTGCCCAGACGCGCCGCCCAGTAGGGCGCGAGGG
>DJIE01000182.1:60703-61203 GCA_002433465.1 Salinisphaera sp. UBA6602 | reverse complement strand
CGAGGGTGCAATGCGCCGAGCCGGTAACCGGATCTTCGTCGATCCCGTGGGCCGGGGCGAAATAACGCGACACGAAATCATGGATGCCGTCGTCGGCGGGGGCGGTGGCGATCACGCCGCGGTTGTCCTGTCGATTGCAGGCGGCCAGTGCCCGCATATCAGGCGCAAGCGCGGCGACCGTGGCAGCACTTTCATATACGGCCAGATGATTGGCGCCGGCATACCATTCCAGGCTGCTCGCGCCCATGGCCTGTTCGACTTCGACGGGCGCCTGGGGAAGACGCTCGGCCGGGCGGCTGGGGAAATCCAGCCACAGCATGCCGTCGTTTTCGCTTACGCCGAGTTCGCCGGCCTGGCGGGTCTGAAACCGCAGCGGCGCGCTGAACCCGTTGCAGCAGTGCAGCAGGGCGTAGGCGGTGGCCAGCGTGGCATGGCCGCATAGCTCGACTTCGCAGGTCGGGGTGAACCAGCGCAGGGCGTGCGCCGGCTCGCCGGCGACC
>DJIE01000182.1:46853-60386 GCA_002433465.1 Salinisphaera sp. UBA6602 | reverse complement strand
CGCCGGCGACCACGAACGCGGTTTCTGCCAGGTTATGCTCGGCCGCCACGGCCTGGAGCGTCGTATCATCGAGCCACTCATCGAGCAGAACGACCGATGCCGGATTGCCCCGAAAGACCCGGTCTGTAAAGGCATCGATATGGTAGGCCGTAAGTTGCAGTACGGTGTCTGTCATGGAATTGTCATCTGCTGTTGTTATCCGTTAGGCCCATTTTGTCCAGTCGGCGCAGAGCGCTGCGAGTCGATTACGCATGAATGCAAATGTAGAGGACGGCGCAGAGCGTACGCTTGATGCCCCCGATCTGTTCATCAACCGTGAGCTGTCACTGCTTGAGTTTAACGACCGGGTGCTCGAACAGGCGCGCGACGGGCGCGTACCGCTGCTCGAACGGCTGAAATTCCTGTGTATTTCCTCGACCAATCTGGACGAGTTCTTCGAAGTGCGGGTGGCCGGGCTCAAGCAGAAGGCCGAGCTGGTCAACTCGCCGACCGAAGCCGATAACCGCACCCCCAGTGAAGCCCTGCGTGCCATCAGTAGCCGCGCGCATGAACTGGTGGCCAAACAATACAGCACCCTCAACGACGAGTTGATTCCGGCCTTGCAGCACGAGGGCATCCGCTTTCTGCGACGTTCGGAATGGAACCCGGAACAGCGTGCATGGCTGGCCGAGTTCTTCGAGGAGGAGCTGCTGCCGGTAATCAGCCCGCTGGGACTCGATCCGGCCCATCCCTTCCCGCGTATTCTCAACAAGTCGTTGAATTTCATCGTGTCGCTGGACGGCACCGATGCCTTCGGGCGCAAGATCGACTATGCCGTGGTGCAGGCGCCGCGCGCGCTGCCGCGCGTGATTCAGCTGCCGCGCGAGGCCGGCAGCGGCGATCACGACTTCGTATTCCTGTCGTCGATCATCCATCAGCACGTGGGCGACCTGTTTCCGAGCATGGGCACGCGGGGCTGCTATCAGTTCCGTGTCACCCGCAATTCCGATCTGTTCGTCGACGAGGAAGAGGTCGACGATCTGTTGCGTGCGGTCGAGGGCGAGCTGCCGTCGCGCCGCTACGGCGACTGTGTGCGTCTTGAAGTGGCGCACAACTGCCCGGAATCGCTGTGCAAGTACCTGCTCGACCGGTTTCTGCTGTCCAAGGAGGATCTGTTCCAGGTCGACGGGCCGGTCAACGTCAACCGCCTGATGTCGTTGCTGGATACCGTCGATCGGCCGGATCTCAAATACCCGGCGTTCTCACCGCGCCTGCCCAGCGAGCTGGGGCCGAGCGGCGATCTGTTTGCAGAAATCCGTGCTGCGGACGTGCTGCTGCATCACCCCTTCGATTCGTTTCTGCCGGTGATCGACTTCGTGCGTCGGGCCGCCTCCGATTCGCGCGTGCTGGCGATCAAGCAGACGTTGTATCGCACAGGGCCCGATTCCGCCGTGGTGGATGCGTTGGTGGAAGCCGCGCGCGCCGGCAAGGAAGTCACCGTGGTGGTCGAACTGCGCGCCCGCTTCGACGAAGCCGACAATATCGAGTTGGCCAACCGTCTGCAGGCCGCCGGCGCGCATGTGGTCTATGGCGTGGTCGGCTACAAGACCCATGCCAAGATGACGCTGATCGTACGTCGCGAAACCGACGGCCTGCACAACTATGTGCATCTGGGCACGGGCAACTATCATCCCAAGACGGCGCGTTTGTATACCGACTACGGCCTGTTCTCCTGCGACGATGCCCTGGGCAACGACGTGCACGAAATGTTTCTGCAGCTCACCAGCCTCGGCAAGGTATCGGGTCTGGAGCGGTTGCTGGACGCACCGTTTCGGCTGCATACCGCGATCATCGACAAGATCAATCGCGAGGCGGAGAACGCCCGCGCCGGCAAACCGGCGCATATCATCGCCAAGATGAATTCGCTGGTGGAACCCCAGGCCATTCGTGCGCTCTATGCGGCATCCCAGGCCGGGGTGAAGATCGAACTCATCGTGCGCGGTATCTGCTGCCTGCGCCCCGGCGTCGAGGGCGTATCCGAGAATATCGAGGTGCGTTCCATCGTCGGGCGTTTCCTGGAGCACACGCGGGTATTCTATTTTGCCAACGACGATACCCCCGAGCTGTATCTGGCCAGCGCCGACTGGATGGATCGCAATTTCTTCCGCCGGGTCGAGACCTGCTTTCCCGTGACCAGTCCGGCGTTATATGATCGGGTTCAGCGTGAACTCGCGCTCTACCTCGCCGACAACAGTCAGGCTTGGCTGCTCGGCAACGACGGGCGCTATACGAAAGCCGAGCCCGTCGGCGACGAAGCGCCGCTGGCCGCCCAGAAACGGCTGATGGAGGGCCCGGGCTGATCGCGGCGCATGCCGCCGGTGTGAACCTGTGGTTGTTGCAGCGGTCTGATCGCGAGTAACACTCGATTCGAGTCGGCACACATGAGCCGACCTCAACTCCGAAAGCAGGGGAAGCATAGATGAAACAATGGATCACGGCGTTCGTGGCAGCGGTTGTGCTGCTGTCGACCACCTCGGGCGCGTTGGCGGCCAGTGAACAGGAGCAAAAGCTCGACGACGCCACCACCGTGGTGCGCCAGTTCGTCGATATCCCGGAAAACGCCATCCCGCCGGCGCTGCTCGGGCAGGCCTATGGCATCGCCGTCATCCCCAGCGTATTCAAGGCCGGCTTCATTCTGGGCGGCCGCCACGGCAAGGGCGTGCTGTCGGTACGCACCGCGGACGGCAGCTGGTCGAATCCGACGTTCATCTCGCTGACCGGCGGCTCGATCGGCTGGCAGGCCGGTGCCTCCTCGTCGGATATCATCCTGGTATTCAAGACCCAGCGCAGCATCGACAAGATCGCCAACGGTCAGGTCAATCTCGGTGCCGATGCTGCCGTGGCGGCCGGGCCGGTCGGTCGTAGCGCCGGGGCGTCGACCAACCTGGGCTTCGATGCCGAGGTTTATTCCTACTCGCGCGCCCGTGGCCTGTTCGCCGGTGTTTCCCTGGAAGGCGGCAAGATCAGCATCGACCGCGAAGCGAACTGGCTGTTCTACGACAAGGCCGGCATCGATGCCTACTCGATTCTGCGTAACGGCAACGAGTCCGGGCTGCCCCAGGCGGGCCAGAAGTTCGTTTATACGCTGGACCGCTACATGCCGGCCTCGGAAGATTTCGATCGCGAAGCCGCCACCCGCGGTACCAGCATGGATTCGCACAACAACGGTAATAACGGCAACGGCGGCAGCCAGCAGGACGACTACAGCCGTGGCCAGGCCGTGCCCTACGACAGCGGTAACGGCGTTGAAGTACGCCAGGGCAATTACGACGCCCAGGACAACAGCGGCAACAGCGGCAACAACAGCAACAACCAGCCGAACAGCGCCAACGACGACAGCTACCAGCAGGGTAGCGGTGGCTACGGTAGCGGCAACAGCAACTATTGAGCGTCCTGTTTAAACGCCCTTTTCGCTATGTGCTGATCGCTGTCGGCGTGCTCTTGCTCACGCCGGCAGCGATGATTCTGGTCATGCGCTGGGTCAACCCGCCGGTCACCGCGTACATGCTACGCGTGCACTTCGAAAGTCAGGCCAGCGACAACGGTCCGACGATCTTCTATCGCTGGACCGATATTGACGACATGGCGGCCTGCATGCCGCTGGCGGCGGTCGCATCCGAAGATCAGACCTTCCCGACCCATCATGGTTTTGTCTGGGCTGCGATTGGCGACGCGCTGGCAGACAACGCCGAGGGCGGCACCATTCGCGGTGCCAGTACCATCAGCCAGCAAACGGCCAAGAACCTTTTTCTCTGGCCGGCCAAGAGCTATATCCGCAAGGGCGTGGAAGCCTATCTGACCTTCTGGCTTGAAGTGCTCTGGCCCAAGCGCCGTATTCTCGAGGTGTATCTCAATATCGCCCAGTTCGATGACCGGGTGTTCGGCGTGGGCGCCGCGGCCCAGCGCCTGTTCGGCGTGAGCGCGGCCCGGCTCAGTACCGGCCAGTGTGCAAGGCTGGCCGCGGTGCTGCCGAACCCGGTGCGCTACAGCGCGGCGTCGCCCGGGCCCTATGTTCAGGGCCAGGCGGCCTGGATCATGCGTCAGATGCGCCAGCTCGGGGATGGTTATCTGGCTGAAACGCTAGGGCGGTAGACTGGGCGTCGATATGTACCCGATTTTCGACCCTCGATCTGCATCATGCTGACCCGCAGCGACTTCGAGCCCGCGTTCTGGCTGCGCAATGCGCATGCGCAGACGGTGTTTGCGTCCAAGGTAAGGCCTTCGCCGGCGCTGGAAGTCGAGCGCGAGCGCCTGGAGCTGGACGACGGCGACTTTCTGGATCTGTCGTGGCTGCCCGAGCGCGGGCTCGATGCGGATGCACCCATCGTGATCGTGCTTCACGGCTTGAACGGCTCGCTGGAATCCAAGTACGCACGGGGGCTGTTGCGTCAGGCCGACGCCCACGGCGCGCGCGGCGTGCTGATGCATTTTCGCGGCGCGGCCGAGCCCAACCGTCTTGCCCGCAGCTATCACTCGGGCGAAACCGAGGATTTCGATACCGTTGTACGCCACGTACGCCGGCGCTTTGCGCGGGCGCCGCTGGCCGCGGTCGGCTATTCGCTGGGCGGCAACGTATTGCTCAAGTATCTTGGCGAACAGGGACGTGCCGCGCCCCTGGCCTGTGCCACGGCGGTGTCCGTGCCCTACGATCTCAAGCGCTGTGCCCAGGCCATTCAGCAGGGGCTGTCGCGTATTTACCAGGCGCATATGATCAACGGCCTGCGCGAGGCCTACGAGGCCAAGTTCAAGCTCATCGAAGCGCCGCAGCCGTACCCGGATTTTCGCAAACTGCGGGATTTTCCCTCGTTCGACAATGCCGTGACCGCGCCCCTCAACGGCTTTCGCGATGCCGAGGACTACTACGAGCGCTCCAGCAGCGGCCCGTTTCTCAGGCATATCCGCCTGCCCACATTGATCATTCATGCCGAAGACGACCCCTTCATGGCGCCGGACGTCATACCGGGTCCGGATGCCCTGTCGTCGTCTATACGGCTGGAATTATCCCGCCATGGCGGCCATGTGGGCTTTGTCAGCGCCGGGCGCTACGGCGAACCGGTGTACTGGCTCGAACAGCGCATCCCGGCCTGGCTGCGTGAACGCCTGCCCGGCTTTGCTGCACCCGATTCATTGAACGAGGCTGAGGAGACCGGCTGATCGGTGCGCCGGCCGCGCTGACCGTCGTCGTTCCGGCGATCGACGAAGCCGAGGCGCTGGGGCCGCTGCTGGCCGACCTGGCGGCCCAGCGCGACGTGGTGTTGCAGGTGCTTGTTGCCGACGGCGGCTCTACCGATCGAACCGTCGCGCTAGCCCGCGCCGGCCATGCCGAGGTGGTGTTCAGCCCGCCCGGACGCGGCGCGCAGATGAATGCCGCGGCCGCCCGGGCCACGCATCCTTGGCTTTGCTTTCTGCATGCCGACAGCCGCCTGACCCACCCGCGACAGCTGGCGGCCGCGATCGACGCTCTCGGGGCGGACGATCGGGCGCGCTTGGCCGGCCACTTTGCCCTGAGCTTCGATCGAGAAACGACCGGGCATGCGTTTTTCTATCGCTATCTGGAAGCCAAGAGCGCGACCGGCCGGCGCTATACGATCAACGGCGACCAGGGGCTGATCATTGCGACCCGGTTCTTCAACGAACTCGGCGGTTTTGATACCGGCCTTGGGTTTCTGGAAGATCAGCGCATGGCGGCGGCCATCGTCGAGGCAGGTCAGTGGCGGCTGTGCCCGCACCGGCTGGCAACATCGGCCCGGCGCTTCGAGAATGAAGGCGAGCGCGCGCGCTATCTGCTCATGGCTTTGATTATGGCCATGTACACCGCCGGCGTGGACCGGTTCTTCGAGCGCGCCCCGAGCGTCTACGCCCGCCAGAGCCAGACCGAACGTCTCCTGCTTGGGCCTTATATCGGTCTGCTGGCCTCGCTTTGGCGTGAGTGTGGCACCGGCGCATCGATTGCGGTGAGCTGGCGTATTGCGGGGGTTGCGCTCGCCCAGAGCTGGCAGCCTTTTCTGGCAATCGACGTGGCGCTGGAGCCCGTGTGGGGCAGGCGCCGTCACGCCCTTCGGCTGCATGATCGCCTGCTACGGCCGCTGCTGCAGAACCGCCTGCTGCAGAGTGTTTTGATGGCCGCCGGCCTGGCATGGATTTTCGGGCCGTTATGGCTGTGGTGTAGGCTGCAACACAAATAATCGTGTTGTCGCCATGAATACGCCCAAATCCGCTTCGAGCCACGACCCAAGAGATTACCGGCGCGCGCTCGAAGGCACGCTGGGTATACCGTTCACCGCCGGTAATCGGATCGAACGCCTGGTCAACGGCGTTCGCATTTTTCCGGCCATGATCGAGGCCGTCGAGGCCGCCGAGTATTCGATCGATTTTCTGACCTTCATCTACTGGCAGGGCGAGATCGCCGAGCGATTCGGTCATGCGCTGGCCGGGCGTGCACGTGCCGGCGTAAGGGTACGCATACTCCTGGATAGTTTCGGCGCACACAGCATGCCCCGCGACGTGCTCGACGATCTGACCCAGGCCGGCGCACAGATCGCCTGGTTCCGGCCGGCCGTGCGCTGGCGCTTCTGGCAGGCCGACAACCGCACCCATCGCAAGATTCTGGTGGTGGATAACCGGATCGGTTTCACCGGCGGGGTCGGCATCGCCGCCGAATGGGACGGCGATGCCCGCGAACCCGATGAATGGCGCGAAACCCATTTTCGTCTGACCGGGCCGGTCGTCGACGGGCTACGCGGGGCGTTTCTGTCCAACTGGGTCGAGGCCGGCGAGCGCGGCTTTGACGACAGCTGGGAATATGCCGATCCGGAAATCGACGAGGAGAAGAACGGCGCGCTCGTCCAGGTGTTGCGTACCTCGGCCGCGGTCAACTACAGCGATATCGCCACCCTGTTTCGGCTGGTCATTTCGCTGGCTCGGCATCGGCTGCGGATCACCACCGGCTATTTCGTGCCCGATACCGCCACCATCGACATGCTCTGCAACGCGGCCCGTCGCGGGGTCGAGATCGAAGTGCTCATGCCGGGGCCCTATACCGACTCGCGCGTGGCCCGGGCCGCGGCGGACGACGCCTACCAGCCGCTGCTCGAAGCCGGCGTGAAGCTGTATCGCTATCAGCCCACCATGCTGCACGCCAAGATCGTGCTGGTCGACGATGTGGTCGCGATCAGTGGTTCGGCGAACTTCAACCATCGCTCGATGGGCAAGGACGACGAAATCGCCATTGCCATGATTGATCCGCCCACCTTCGCCGCCCTCGCCGCCGATTTCGACGACGATCGTGAACGTTGCCATCAGGTCACGCTCGAAAACTGGGAAAAGCGCGGCGTTTTGCAGCGGCTCAAGGAGTTGCTCAGCCGTATTCTCAAGCCGCAGGCCTGAGCGCCGCGGCACCGCTTCAGACGCGGCGCAGGCGATCCAGGCGCAGCCGGTGGCGTTCGTCGAACAGGCGCCGGGTGCCCAGCTCGACCGCCAGGAGGGTGCCAAAGCCGGTGCCGGCAGCGATCAGAAACATGATCAATATCTGATACTTGACCGCTTCCCAGGGCGGGCTGCCGGCCAGGATCTGGCCGGTCATCATGCCGGGCAGGCTGATGATGCCGGCCGCGGCCATGGCGTTGAGCATGGGAATGAGCCCTGCGCGCATCGCATCGCGGCGCATATCGGCGATCGCCTGGCTGGCGCTGGCCCCCAGGGCCAGCCGGGTTTCCACCACGTTCGCACCGCGCCAGACTTCCTGGGTGAGTCGGTCTATGGCCAGGGCAATGCCGGTCATCGTATTGCCCAGCAGCATGCCCAGCAGCGGAATCGCGTATTGCGGGGTATACCAGGGCTCCACGCGGATCACGATCACGAGCGTGGCGACTGCGGTGACGAACGACGACAAAAACATCGACGCGGTGCCGGCCAGAAAGCCGTAGCCGCCCGTAAAGCGGCGCTTCTGCCGGCTCGCGGCCTCGCGGCCGGCCAGCAGCAGCATTACGAACGCCATCAGCGCCACCCATAACAGGCGCTCCTGGGCGAATACGGCCTCCAGGATCAAGCCCACGAGCGCGAGCTGGGCCGCGGTGCGCACCGCCGCGACGAGCAGCGTGCGCGTGACGCCCAGCTTCATGGCCGCAGTGGTGGCTGCCAATGCCAGGACCGCGATAGCGGCCAGTGCCAGATCGAAAAACGACAGCGAAATCAGTTGCATGACGCCTCGATCGGCTGGCCTGTGCTATCCAGTTGGCATTGCGATGAGGCGACCCGCTCACGCTGCGCGCGATCGTGGCTTACCCAGATACAGCAGGCGCGCCGGTTCGACAGATAGTCGCCGACGAGTCGCTCCACGCGCTCGATATTGCGATCGTCGAGATTGGCGGTGGGCTCGTCCAGCAGGAGAACGTCGGGCGTGAGGGCCAGGGTGCGCGCAAGCGCCAGACGTTGTTTCTGTCCGGAGGACAGGCGTTCGATCGGCTGGTCGAGCAGCGATATTGACAGATCCAGGGCGTCCAGCAGGGGGGCGCAGTCGCGCTCGAAGTGCGGCCGCGGTGTATCCGCCCACCAGGCCGATTCCGCGGCCAGAAAGGCGACACGCCGGCGCCATTCGGGCGCCGGCATGTCTACGGCAGCCACGCCGTCGAGGCGACACTCGCCGTGGTGTGCGTCGAGGTCGGCCATGGCGCGTAAAAGACGGGTCTTGCCCGCACCCGAGGGCGCGCTCAGCCCCAGACATTCGCTGGCGCCAATCGTGATGTCGACCGGGCCGATCGCGCCGGTCGCCAGCCCGATGGCCTGGAAACGTGTCGTGCTCACGCCGCGCTGCCGGATCCGACCCAACGCCGACGCGGGCAGCCGATCAGATCGCGTCGCGGTCCGTTTCGCCAGTACGAATACGTACGACCTGTTCGAGGTTGTGTACGAAGATTTTGCCGTCCCCGATCTGACCGGTCTTGGCCGCTTCCACAATGGCTTCGACCACGGCTTCCACGCGGTCGTCGGCCACTGCGACTTCCAGTTTGACCTTGGGCAGGAAGTCCACGGCATATTCGGCGCCGCGATAGAGTTCGGTATGGCCTTTCTGGCGCCCGAAGCCTTTGACTTCGGTCATGGTGGTGCCGTGTACGCCCACTTCGGCGAGTGCTTCACGGACATCGTCGAGACGAAAGGGCTTGATGACGGCGGTAACCATTTTCATGGTTTGAAACTCCTCATTTCTGATGCCAGCGAGTCTAACAGCTGGCGCGCACGCTGCCAGCAAAGGTGTGGCCTAGAGATCGTAGCCGCGTTCTTCATGTTCGAAGATATCGAGGCCGACCTGTTCGTTCTCCACGGCCACGCGCAGACCCATGGTTGCCTGGAGCACCTTGAGGATGATCCAGGTCAGCACGCCGGTATAGACGAACACCGACGCCACGCCAAGCGCCTGAATGCCCACCTGGGCAACGATGCTTTCGATACCCGCGGCAAAGCCCTGGCCCGAGAAAGGGCCGAGATGGGTGGAGGCGAACACGCCGGCCAGCAGCGTACCGATAATGCCGCCCACGCCGTGCACCGGAAACACGTCCAACGAATCGTCGATGCGCAGGCTGCGCTCGACCCAGAGCGTGGCGGTAAAACAGACCACGCCGGCGAGTATGCCGATGATGATCGCGCCGCCCGGGCCCACATAGCCGGAGGCCGGGGTGATGGTGCCCAGGCCGGCGACCATGCCGGTCACGATACCGAGCACGCTCGGCTTGCCGAAACGAATCCATTCGGCCGCCATCCAGGTCAGACAGCCGGCGGCAGCCGACAGATGCGTGACCAGCATGGCCATGCCGGCCTGACCGTTGGCGGCCAGGGCGCTGCCGCCGTTAAAGCCGAACCAGCCGACCCACAACATGCCGGCGCCGGAGACGGTCATGGTGAGGTTGTGCGGCGCCATCGCGGTCTTCTGAAAGCCGTGGCGCGGGCCCACGACAATAGCCGCAACCAGCGCAGCTACGCCCGCGGTCACATGCACGACCGTACCCCCGGCAAAGTCGAGCAGGCCGAGTTGGCCCAGCCAGCCGCCGCCCCACACCCAGTGGGTGACCGGCACATAGACCAGAAGCAACCATGCGGCAGTAAACACCAGCAGGGTGGCGAATCGAAACCGCTCCGCGAAGCCGCCGATGATCAGCGCTGGCGTGATGACCGCGAAGGTCATCTGGAACAGGGCGAACACGGGCTCGGGAATCGTGCCGGCCACGCTGGACACGCTCACGCCGGCAAAGAAAAGCTTGTCGAGGCCGCCAATGAAGGCATTGCCTTCGGAGAACGCCAGGCTGTAGCCGCAGATCACCCAGAGCAGAGAGGCCAGCGCACAAATGGCGAAGCACTGCATGAGTACCGACAGCACGTTGCGTACCCGCACCAGCCCGCCATAGAACAACGCCAGCCCCGGCAGCGTCATGAATAGCACCAGTGCGGTCGTGGTCATGACCCAGGCGGTATCGGCACCGTCGATTACCGGCGCGGCGGCGGCCGGCAGGCTGCTGGCCAGAAGCAGGAAGAAAGCCGGGAGGTGAAGCGTTTTGGTGGGCAGCATGGCGTTTCGGGGCGGTCTGAATCGATCGCCGCGAAGTATAGCGAAGCCGGCCGCCGTGTTGCCGATGCCGAGAATGAAGATGCGGTATTGCGCACAGGGTAATCGGCGATGTCTGCCGTGGGGCAGCGTGTGTGATAGGGCACGGCGTCCGGGTGGCGGGATCACACAAAAAAAAGAGGCCCCGTTGCCGGGGCCTCTTCGATGCGCAATCGCTCGCGAGCGTTTGCGATTTAGGACATCGAGCGACGGCTGCCGCCGGAGGTGAACTCCGGATAGGCTTCCATGCCGCATTCGCCCAGATCCACGCCCTCGACTTCCTCTTCTTCCGAGACGCGGATGCCGACAACCGCCTTGAGGATGCCCCAGACGATCAGGCTGGTCACGAACACCCACACGAAGATGGTCAGCGCGCCGACGATCTGGCCGCCAAAGCTGGCACCGTCATTCGTGATCGGCACCACAAGCAGGCCGAGCAGGCCACAGACACCATGCACCGAGATCGCGCCCACCGGATCGTCGATCTTGAGCTTATCCAGCGCCAGGATCGAGAACACCACCAGGATGCCGCCAGCGGCACCGAACAGGGTCGCCACGAGCGGGCTCGGGGTCGAAGGCTCGGCGGTGATCACCACCAGACCGGCCAGCGCGCCGTTGAGCGCCATGGTCAAATCGCCTTTGCCGAACATGGCACGGGCGAGCAGAAGGGCCGCGACCAGGCCACCAGCGGCGGCGGTGTTGGTGTTCAAGAACACCATGGCCACCGAGTTGGCGCTGGCGATATCACCGAGCTTGAGCACGGAACCGCCGTTAAAGCCGAACCAGCCCATCCACAGGATCAGCGTGCCGAGTGCGGCCAGCGGCAGGTTCGCGCCCGGGATGGCGCCGACGGTGCCGTCGGCGCGGAACTTGCCCTTACGCGGGCCAAGCAGCAGCACACCGGCCAGGGCCGCGGCAGCGCCGGCCATATGCACGATGCCGGAGCCGGCAAAGTCGGAGAAGCCGCCGAAATCGTCGAAGTTGTAGAGGCCGAACACGTCGGCGCCGTTCCACGACCAGGAGCCTTCCATCGGATAGATGAAGCCGGTCATGATTACCGCAAAGCCCAGGAAGGCCCACAGCTTCATGCGTTCGGCTACCGCGCCGGAAACCACCGACATGGCCGTGGCCACGAACACCACCTGGAAGAAGAAGTCGGAAGCGTCGGCATATACCGAATCGCCGCCGAAGCCGTTTTCGGCCGATGTGGCCAGGGCTTCCTGTACCAGGTTGTCGCCGCCGGCAATGCCGTTCAAGAACAGGCTGCCGTCGTACATGATCATGTAGCCGCAAATCATGTACATGATGCAGGAGATAGAGTACAGCGCGATGTTCTTGGTCAGGATTTCGGTCGTGTTCTTGGCACGAACCAAGCCGCCTTCCAGCATGGTGAAGCCGGCGGCCATCCACATGACCAGTGCCCCGCAGATCAAAAAGTAGAAGGTATCGATTGCATACTGCAATTCGAAGATATTGTTTTCCATGGCGTGGGGTTTCCCTCGAAATTTAAGGCGTTAAGCGGGCGCGGCTTAAAGCGCGTCCTTGCCCGTTTCGCCGGTGCGGATACGGATGGCCTGTTCCAGCTCGGTGACGAAGATCTTGCCGTCGCCGATCTTGCCGGTATGGGCCGCCTTGGAGATTGCTTCCACGGCCGATTCGAGTTCGGACTCCTCGATCGCGACTTCGATCTTCACCTTGGGTAGAAAATCGACCACGTATTCAGCACCGCGGTAGAGTTCCGTATGGCCTTTCTGACGTCCGAAACCCTTGACCTCGGTCACGGTGATGCCTTGCACACCGACCTCGGAAAGCGCTTCGCGGACCTCATCGAGCTTGAACGGCTTGATTACGGCTGCGATTAATTTCATATGACCTGCTCCTGTCATGCGGTATCGCACGCCCCGTTGCCTCGCATTCAAGCATTCGGGACGTGCAGGCGAGAGATTGCGAACCGGTCTAAGCACTCACCGTGCCAAGGCATTAAAAACAGTCGGTTAGGGGCGTATTCGAGGACTTGTTCAACGGCCGTTGACGGGCCGTGAATGCATCGCACCAAAAAAGTGCAAGGCGCTTTTGCGTCGGGCGGGCGTTCGCGTCATGCTGTTGTTTTAAACATCAAGGTCGTCTTAGCCGCTTATGCGCTCTATCGAAGATATCGCTGCCCGTCTCGCCCAGGCTCTGCCGCCCCAGGTGGCGCCGCTGCGCGACGAATTGCACGCCAATTTCCGTACGATTCTTCAGGGTCAGCTGGCGCGACTCGATCTGGTGCCGCGCGAGGAATTCGAAGCCGCGCGTGAAATGCTCGCGCATACGCGCCGCAAGCTCGACGCGCTGGAAACGCAAGTGGCCGCGCTGGAAGCCGAACGCGACAACGCCGCCGGCCGCTAGCGCCCACGGTGGCCCTGGCGACGGTACACAGCCGAGCTCAGACCGGCCTGGAAGCGCCGGCGGTGACGGTCGAGGTCGACCTGGCCGGTGGGCTGCCCGCGCTGGCGATCGTTGGCCTGCCGGAAACCGAGGTCAAGGAAAGCAAGGACCGCGTACGCGCGGCGATTGTCAACAGCGGCTACGAGTTTCCGACCCGCCGGATAACGGTCAACCTCGCGCCCGCGGATCTGCCCAAGGAGGGCGGGCGTTTCGACCTGGCGATCGCGCTGGGCATACTCGCTGCCTCGGGCCAGATTCCGGGCGAGAGCGTGTCCGGCTACGAATTCCTGGGCGAGTTGTCGCTATCCGGTGCGCTGCGCGGCGTACGCGGGGCGTTGCCCGCGGCGCTGGCCGCAAACCAGGCCCAGCGGGTGCTCGTCGTACCCGAGGACAACGGCCCGGAAGCCGCGCTGGCAGCCCCGGACGGGGCGTTTGCGGCGGCCCATTTGGCGGACGTGGCCGCCAGCCTCGCC
>DJIE01000182.1:24101-46533 GCA_002433465.1 Salinisphaera sp. UBA6602 | reverse complement strand
CCAGCCTCGCCGGCGACGAGGCGCTCTGGCATCGCCCGCAGCCGGCAGCCGGGCATACGCCCTCGATACATGAAGACATGGCCGACGTGCGCGGCCAGCAGCAGGCCAAGCGGGCCCTTGAAATCGCGGCGGCCGGCGGGCACTCGCTGCTGCTGATCGGCCCGCCGGGGGCGGGCAAGACCATGCTGGCCTGCCGGCTGCCGGGCCTGCTGCCGGCCATGACCCAGGAACAGGCAATGCAAAGCGCGGCCGTGGCCTCGATCGCGCCCGGCGGCTTTTCTCCGGAAAACTGGGGCCGCCGTCCGTTTCGTGCCCCGCACCATACCGCCTCGGGCGTGGCGTTGGTGGGCGGCGGCTCCACCCCGCGCCCGGGCGAAATCACGCTTGCCCACAACGGCGTGCTGTTTCTCGACGAACTGCCCGAATTCGATCGGCGCGTACTGGAAGTGCTGCGCGAGCCGCTCGAATCCGGGCATATCGTGATCTCCAGAGCCGCGCGTCAGGCCGAATTTCCGGCGGCGTTTCAGCTGATTGCCGCGATGAATCCTTGCCCCTGCGGTTACTTCGGCGATGCCTCGGGCCGCTGTAACTGCACGCCAGAGCGTATTTCACGCTATCGCGATCGCATTTCCGGCCCCTTGCTGGATCGCATCGACATGCATCTCAATGTAGCGCCCGTCGGCCGCGATGTGCTCATGGGTGGTGCGCAGGCCGAGCGCGCAGAAAGCAGCACCGAGGTGCGCGAGCGGGTCGTCGCTGCCCGCCAGCAGGCGGCTGCACGGGGCCACGGCCCGAATGCGTGCCTACGGCCGGCCGATATCGATACGTATTGCCTGCTCGAAAAAAGTGCGCGCTCTATTTTGGAGCAGGCGATCGCTAGGTTGGGGCTGTCGGCCCGGGCCTATCACCGTATTCTGCGCGTTGCGCGCACCATCGCCGATCTCGCCGGCGCCGACACCATCAACGCCGGCCACGTGGCCGAAGCCATCGGCTATCGACAGCTCGATCGAAACGCGACGTCCTGATTTTGTAATAAAAGTGTGATCTGGCCGGGCTCATGCCAGAGGCGCCCGCGTCCGATCGATAGGGCGCAGACGTATTGGCAAAGGTGTGGCCCGGGTTGAACGGTTGATCACGTCTGCCGGTTTGGCATGTCTCGTGCATCAACGGCCACTGTCCCGTTCAAGGCCTAGGCCGCGTTTGGGGTTTCTCGCTACGAGATTTTTTGCAAAGGGAGCAAAAACCGAGATGAAAAAACAACTTCTAATCGGCTGCGCGGCAGCGGTCGCGACCGTATCCAGCGCCAGCGCGATCGCCGCCGAAGCCAGTGCCAACGTGGCCTTCACCACCGACTATCGTTATCGCGGTGTGTCACAGACCGATCGCGACTTCGCGATTCAGGGCGGGTTCGATTATGCCCTCGACAGCGGCCTGTACATGGGCACCTGGGCGTCGAACGTCGACAACTTCAATCCCAGCCCGGTCACCGGCGACAACGGTGCCCAGGCCGAGATCGATTTCTATGTCGGCTACGGTCTCGCGCTGAGCGAACACTGGGCGCTCGATTTCAACGTCCTCTACTACTACTACCCGGGCGCAAGCACGGCCGGCGACAACAACGAAATCGACTTCTGGGAATACACGCCCGGTATCGCCTACAGCGACGACAACATGTCGGCGGCGTTCTCCGTGTCCTACAGCGACGATTTCTATAACGAATCCGGCGATGCCTTCTACTACAACGCCAGCTTCGAATTCCCGCTGGAAGAATGGCTGACGCTGGGCGCCCATGCCGGCTACCAGACCGTCGACGACAACGAGCTGTATTTCGAAGACTATGCGGACTGGTCGATCTCGCTGGGGACCACCCAGTTCGGCCTCGACTGGTCGGTCGCCTATGTCGATACCGACCTGGACGATGCCGCCTGCGGCGGTGCCAATATCTGTGGCGCGACCGCGGTGGGCACGATCAGCAAATCGTTCTAAACGCGTCTTGAGCGGCTGAACCAAGCCGGCCTTCGGGCCGGCTTTTTTGTGCCTGTCGATACGCGATCGACCGTCTGCGCACGTCGCGCTAGCTGCTAGACTCTGCCGCCCATGGCGACTCCCAAGCTCAACCCCCAACAGGACGCGGCGGTCCGTTATCTCGACGGCCCGTTGCTCGTGCTCGCCGGTGCCGGTTCGGGCAAAACCGGCGTCATTACCCGCAAGATCGCGCATCTAATCAGAAACGGTTATGCGGGCGACCGCATTGCGGCGGTGACCTTCACCAACAAGGCCGCCCGCGAGATGAAGCAGCGCGCCTCGAAGCTCATCGACGGCGATGCGGCCCGCGGGCTGACCGTCAGCACCTTTCACAGTCTCGGCCTGCAGATGATTCGTGCCGAGCATGCCGCGCTTGGCTACAAGCCGCGCTTTTCGATCTTCGATGCCGAAGACGCGGACAAGCTGCTGGCCGACCTGATTGGCAAGGATGCCGAGCTGCGCAAGACCGCGCGTTTTACCATCAGCGCGTGGAAATCGGCCTTGATGGATCCGGAGGCCGCCGCGGCGAGCGCGGCCGGTTCCGAACAGGCGATCGCACGGGCCTATGCCGAATATCAGCGTCGATTGAAGGCCTATAACGCGGTCGACTTCGACGATCTTCTCAGTCTGCCGGTGCAACTTCTGCGCGAGGACGCGGCCGCCCGTGAGCGCTGGCAGAATCGTTTTCGTTACCTGCTGGTGGACGAGTATCAGGACACCAACGCGGCCCAGTACGAATTGATGCGCCTGCTGGCCGGCGTGCGCGCGGCCTTTACCGTGGTGGGCGACGACGACCAGTCGATTTATGCCTGGCGCGGCGCGCGCCCCGGCAATATCGCCGATCTGTCGCGCGACTTTCCGCATTTGAAGGTCATCAAGCTCGAACAGAACTATCGCTCGGTGGGCAACGTGCTGTCGGCGGCGAACACGCTCATCTCCGCCAATGCCCGCGTGTACGAAAAGAATCTGTGGAGTGCGATGGGCGCGGGCGATCGTATCCGCGTGCTCGCCTGTGCCGACGAGGCAGGCGAGGCCGATCGCGTGGCCAGCGAAATCTCGTCGCACCGGCTGCGCACCGGCAACGCCTTCGGCGACTACGCCGTGCTCTATCGTGGCAATTTCCAGTCGCGCGCGTTCGAAAAAGCCATGCGTGAGCGCCAGATTCCGTATCGCGTCTCCGGTGGACGGTCGTTTTTCGAACGCAGTGAAATTCGCGACCTGGCTGCCTATCTCAAGTTGCTCGTCAACCCGGACGATGACGCCGCCTTCCTGCGGGTGGTGAATCTGCCACGTCGCGAAATCGGGCCGGCCACGCTGGAAGCCCTGGCCCGTTATGCCGGCAGTCGGCACCTGAGCCTGTTCGATGCCGCCCGCGGCGTGGGGCTGGCCGGCGGCGTGGGCGATCGCGCCGGCCGGCGGCTGGCCGAGTTCGTGGACTGGGCACGTTGTCTCGCGCGCGACGGCGAATCCATGCCCGCCAAGGAATTGGTGGTGCAGCTGATTTCCGATATCGGCTATCGCGACTGGCTGCGTGATACCGCTGCGAATACGCGCGCTGCCCGAAAACGCCTGGAGAACGTCGACGAATTTCTCGGCTGGCTCGGGCATATGGAAGAAAACAGCGACGGCACGCCGCGCGGGCTCGACGAAGTGGTGCGCCGGCTCAGCCTCATGGACTTTGCCAATCAGAGCGAAAAGGACATCGAAAACCAGGTGCATCTGCTTACCCTGCATGCCGCCAAGGGGCTGGAGTTCGACCACGTGTTTCTGGTCGGCATGGAAGAAGGGCTCTTGCCCCACCATGCCTGCATGGATGACGAAAAGATCGAAGAAGAACGCCGGCTGCTCTATGTCGGCATTACCCGCGCGCGCAAAACGCTGTCGTTGAGCTATGCACGCCAGCGCCGGCGCGGCGGCGAAAATACCGACAGCACCCCCAGCCGGTTTCTGGAAGAGCTGCCCAAGGACGAAATCGACTGGCCACAGGCACGCAAGCGCGACCCGAAAGCCGAAGCCGAACATGGCCGCAGCCAGCTCGCCGCGCTCAAGGCCATGCTGGGCGAAAACGCGGATTGAAACAGGGTGCGCCCGGCCCGACCGGGCGGCGTGCAGGATGGCTGTTGTCCCTGTTCAAAGGCCCAGATCGGTCAGCCCCGGGTGGTCGTCCGGCCGCCGTCCCTGGGGCCAGAAGAACAGTCGTTCATCCGGGCAAATCGGGCAGTCGTTGATGCTGGCGAGGCGGGTATGCATCAGGCCGGCGGCGTCGAACTGCCAGTTCTCGTTGCCATAGGCTCGATACCACTGGCCGGTATCGTCGCGATATTCATAGGCAAAGCGCACGGCGATGCGATCCTCGGCGTAGGCCCATAACGACTTGATGAGTCGATACTCCAGCTCGCGCTGCCATTTGCGCTGCAGAAAGGCGTGTATCGCATCGCGGCCGTTCAAGAATTCCACTCGATTACGCCAGCTGCTGTCGGGCGTATAGGCCAGCACGACGCGGCTGGGGTCGCGGCTGTTCCAGGCATCTTCAGCGAGGCGAACCTTGCGGGCAGCGCTGTCGGGATCGAACGGTGGTACGGGGGCTTTGACGGTCATGGCGGTCCTCGCGATGGGTAGACCGGTTTGTCTACATAAGCGAAGTCTGGCGCATGTAGACCGACCTGTCTACACTGTTCGAATGATCGAAGACATATCCGTCGAGGCCCACGCGCCACCGCGCCAGCGCATTCTCCAGGCCGCGCAGCGGCTGTTCTATCGCGACGGAATTCGGGCAACGGGCACCAACGCACTCATTGCCGAAGCTAGCGTGACCAAGGTCACCTTCTATCGCCATTTCGCCAGCAAGGATGCGCTGGTCGAGGCGTTTCTGCAGGCGCGACATGAGCGTTGGCTCGAGTGGTTTGTTCAGGCGCTCGCACGCTATGGCGGCAACCCAAAGGCAATCGCGCCGGCGCTCGGCGAGTGGCTGGCCGGCCCCGAGTTTCGTGGCTGTGCATTTCTCAACAGCGTGGGTGAATACGGCCAGGCGCTGGCCAGCGTGAATCGCGCGGCGCGCATGCACAAAAAGCAGATGATCGCGGCCGTGGCGAGCTGTCTGGGTAAACAGGATGCTGGCGCCCAGCCCAAAGCCAGCCAGATCGCGCTGGCGATCGATGGCGCGATCATGCGCGTGCAGAGCGGGGAGCCGGCGTTAGCGGTCGTCGCCGATCTTGACGCTTTGGTTCAATGCGTCGCCGGTATCGCCCCGTCCGCCAGCCAGGCATAAAAAAGCCGCCCCGTGGGGCGGCTTTTAACAACGCATAGCGCTGACGTTGAGCCGCTTAGGTCGCGCCGGCTTCGCTGAGGATGTGGTCCACGGCGTTATGCATTTCCTCTTCGGAAAGATCGGGGTTACCGCCCTTGGCCGGCATGCCCTTGTAGCCGTTGATCGCACGCGAGTAGAGCGTGTCCTTGCCCTGCTCATCGAGACGTTTCGTCCATTCCGCGGTGTCCGACGTCTTCGGCGCACCGGCCACCCCGGAGGTATGACAGGCCGAACAGACGTTGGCATACACTTCTTCGCCGGACATGGGCTCGCCGCCGCTGTCGTCGCCCGCGGCGGCAACCGACGTCGCGTTCGGATCGGTATTGACCGCATACACCGGTTCGGTTCGATCCTTCACGCGCGAGAGCTGTTCAGGGCGCATCTCGCCGCTGTCACCCGCGCCGGAAATCAGCCGCGCGCCCACAATGGCCGCGATCGTGATCAGGAACAGCGCGCCAAGTACGATGGTAAAAGCGCGAAAGAATGTCTGGTCGGTATTGGCGGTCATGGCAAGCTTTATGTTGCGTGGTCGAACGATGCGCGGAATCGCGCGCAGTATAACGGATTTTAGCGCTCACACGGATACGTGTACGCAACGAGGATGGACGCGGCGCCGGCGGGTGCGTATCCTTTGCGGCGCCGATGCGCCCGTAGCTCAGCTGGATAGAGTGTCGGCCTCCGAAGCCGAAGGTCGCAGGTTCGAATCCTGCCGGGCGCACCATATAAAAATGCCGGCCGTAGCGCCGGTATTTTTATATGGTCCATCGATAAGCTTCGAACCTGCGACAGACAGACAAGCATGGTTCGACGGGCTCGCGGAGCGAGCCCGAACCGTCGCGCAGCGACGCAGCCCGAAGGGCGAGGCGCGCCAGCGCCGAGTAATCCTGCCGGGCGCACCAATAAAACACCCGCCGCAGGCGGGTTTTTTATTGGTCTATCGACAATCATTCGAACCTGCGACAGATAGACAAGCAGGGTTCGACGGGCTCGCGCCGCTCGGGGCATGAGTCAGCCCGAAATCGCCCGTTATTCAAAACGCGCTACTTCTTCCATAGCCCAGCTGTCGAACGCCTCAAGGCCGGTGTGGTTTTCGGGTATTACGGGGATACGCATTCGCCGTTCGCTAACCCTGCGCGACCGCGATGACTGATTTTCCGGCCGCGAGTTCTTCGCGCACGAGAACGGACGGAATCGGGCGACGCCGTGAGTGGTCAATACCTGCCAGGCAAGTCACGATATGCACGCGCTGACTGTTGGTCGCGCACAGGCTGGCCTACAGGCTTTCACGGGCTGAGCGAGAGGAGTTCTTATGTGTGGTGCGTTGTCGGATATCCGCGTGCTGGACCTGACAAGGGTGTTGGCAGGGCCCTGGGCGGCGCAAGTGATGGGCGACCTGGGCGCCGAGGTGATCAAGGTCGAGCGTCCGGGTCGAGGCGACGATACGCGTGGGTGGGGGCCGCCTTACCTGGAAGACGCCGAGGGCCGGCCGACGTCGGAATCCGCCTACTTTCTTGGCGCCAACCGTAACAAGCGCTCGGTCGAGATCGATATTTCATGCGCCCAGGGGCAAGCGCAGATAAGGCAGCTGGTGGCCGAGTCGGATGTTCTGCTCGAGAACTTCAAAGTTGGCGACCTGGCTCGGTACGGCTTGGACTACGCGACCTTGAGCGAGATCAATCCTCGGCTGGTGTACTGTTCGATCACCGGCTTCGGCCAGGATGGTCCGTATGCCGGAAAGCCCGGCTACGATTTTCTTATTCAGGCCATGGGCGGTCTGATGAGTATCACCGGACGCCCGGACGATCAGCCCGGCGGCGGCCCCATGAAGAGCGGGGTCGCGTTAACCGATATAACGACCGGGCTTTATGCGTTGGTCGCCGTGCTTGCCGCGCTCAATCGACGCCATCAGAGCGGCGTGGGCCAATACATCGATGTGGCGTTGTTCGATGTTCAGGTCGCCTGTCTGGCGAACCAGGCGTCAGCTTATTTGACGTCTGGCCGCGTTCCGCACCGTATGGGTAACGCCCATCCAAGTATCGTCCCCTATGAGGACTTCCCCACCGCCGACGGGGAAATCATCTTGACGATCGGCAACGACCAGCAGTTCGCGCGTTTTTGTGACGCTGCAGAACATGCCGAGTGGAAGGACGATGAGCGATTTGCAACCAACGCCGCACGCGTCGAGCATCGCAAGGTTCTCGTGCCTCTGATACGGCAAACCACGGTGATGCGCACAACCGATCAATGGGTCGCCCTGCTCGACGCGGCCGGTGTGCCCTGCGGGCCGGTCAACAGTATCGACGATGTATTCCGTGACCCACAGGCGCAGCATCGCGACTTGCGAATCACAATGGCGCATCCGTTGCAGCGCGAGTTGAGTTTGGTGGCGAGTCCGCTGCGGCTATCGGAGTCGCCCGTTGCTTATCGGCGGCCACCGCCGATGCTGGGCGAGCATACCGACGAAGTGCTGCGTGAGATCCTGGGAGACTGAACCCAGGCCCGACTTCGATCCAGGCTTCAGGGGTTTAAGCAGTCGCTTTGGCAGGCCTTTGCGTCGCGTAGGCAAGGGCTGCCAGGCCGGCGAGTTTTGGGCCTTGTCGGTTCGTCGCACCCGCGATGTGCGCCTCAAATTCAAGAACGATGGCTGATTGAGGCATTCACCCCGAAAAGCGTTCGCGGCGTCTGCCCTAGTGAATCGATCGGGGGCGTATCTGCGAGGTCTGGTTCAGGCCGGCAGCGAACGCGTCGGCCTCGACGGCGGGGCTGAACAGATAGCCCTGCACCTCGTCGCAATTCAGCTCGGCGAGCGTGCTCAGCTGGGATTCGAGTTCCACGCCTTCGGCGACGACGTCGAGCTTGAGCGAATGGGCCAGATCGATGATCGAACGCACGATCGCGTTGCCGCTGTCGACGTTATTGCCCAGCCGTGCAACGAAGGCTCTATCGATCTTGAGCTGGTCGATCGGCAGGTCGCGCAGATAAGACATGCTCGACAGGCCGGTTCCAAAATCGTCGATGGATATGCGTATGCCCTGACTACGCAACTTACCCAGCGTGTGCAGGGCTTGTTGAAGCTCGGGCACGGCCGCGGTTTCGGTGATCTCGCAGATCAGATCGCGCGGGGAGAGTCCGAATTCGGCCAGGATGGCGGCGATGGTGGTGGCCAGGGCCGGATCGCGCAGACAGCTGGCCGACAGGTTGAACGCGATCGGAGGTACGTGCAGGCCCTGGCTGCGCCAGTCGCGTATGTCGGCACAGATAGCGCGCAGCATGCAGTTCTGCAGACTGCTGATCTGGCGCGAGCGTTCGGCGACGGCGATGAACCGATCCGGCGGCACGAAACCATCGGCCGGATGGTGCCAGCGTGCCAGGGCTTCGGCGCCGACCAGGCGCCGCGTACGCACGTCGTATTTGGGCTGGTAATAGGGTTGGATCTGCCCGCAGTCGATCGCTTCACTCAATTCGCTTCGAATGGTGACATCGCGCTCAACGCTTTGTGCCAGCTCGGAGGTGAAGAAGGCGTACTGATCGCGGCCGGCCTGCTTGGCGCTGTACATCGCCATATGCGACGCGGTAATCAGGCCCGCTGCGTCGTAGGCGTCGATCGGGTAGCGGGCCACGCCGATGCTGCCCGACAACCGCGTCTGGCCGGAGTGGATATCCCGGATCAGCGCAAGCAAGCGCTCGCAGTGACGATGCAGGCTGCGACTGCCGACGTCGCCGGTCATCAGGATCAAGAATTCGTCGCCACCGACACGGGCGACGGTATCGCCCGCCTGGGCGGACTGGCTCATGGCCTGGGCGAGGCGGGTGAGCAGCGTATCGGCGGCATCGTGCCCGAGGCTGTCGTTGATTTGCTTGAAACGGTCCAGGCCGATATGCAGCAGCGCGGCGCGCTGGCGGTTGGCGTGCGCAGACATGATGGCCTGTTCCAGGCGCTCGCGCAGCAACGGTCGATTGCCAAGCTGGGTGAGGGGGTCGTGGCGGCTGGCGTGGTGCAGCTGCAGATTGGCCATGTCCAGCGATCGAACCAGCTGCGCGGTGCGCCTGTGCATACGCCGATCCAGGGCGATTGCAATGAGCAGGGTCGCCGACAGCAGCACGGTTGTATTGCAGATCAACAGCGCCAGCCAGCGCCAATCCAGTTCGCTGGCGGCCGCACTCGTGCTGGTGGCAGGAAACTGGGCGGCCTGAATACCGACATAGTGCGTGCCCACGACGCCGATCGCTAGCAGCAGCGCGCCCGCAGACTTGCGCCCGAAGGCGCTCAGTCCGCTGGCCGAGGGCCGGCTGAAGGCGATGCGCAGAGACGTATTGCAGGCAGCGATGGCCACGAGTATCGATAGCGCGACCCATACGCGGTCGTAGACGATCGGCGGCCTGATCTGCATCGACCCGATGCTTAGATAGTGGAGGGCCAGGATAGTGCCGGCCAGCAGCAGGCTGGCGCCGAACAGCTCGGTTCGGGTCAATCGCTGTCGTATGAGCAGGGCCAGTGCAACGAGCGAAGCCAGCACGCCCACCAGCCAGGCCAGGGCACAGATATCGGCTCGAAAGCCGATATCGATAGGCAATGCCAGAGCGAGCGTGCCCAGCAGATGCGTCGACCAGATGCCGGTGCCCAGAGCGATCGCACCGGCCACGAGCCAGGCATAGCGAGATACCTCGGGCATGGTCCGTATTCGGCTCGCCAGATCGAGCGCGGTATACGCAGCCATCAGCGCGCCCGCCAATGATGCGGCCACCAGTCGGTCGTCGTACGTGGCGGTTAAAAAATCCATCCCCCGTCCCCGCAGCGCATCGTGAAATACTTGGGCCGAGCGCTGGCCTGTCTAGATGCGACTCTTTCGTTTATAGGGAGTGCGCCTTTCTTTGTCTACAGTGGCTGCCGATCGAGCCGGCGCGGCGCCTGTGTGCCGCGCCGTGCGGCGCCCCTATTCGAACGGCGGCTCATGCTGCCAATCGAAAAAATCGGGCATATCGCTGGATACGCGGTTGGGGAAGTTCGCCGGCCGTTTTTCCAGAAATGACGAGACCCCTTCCTTGGCGTCTTCCGAGCGCCCACGAGCACGAATTGCCTGGCTATCGATACGATGCGCATCCATGGGATGGCCCTGTGCATGCATGCGCCAGAGCAGCTGGCGGGTCATGGCGATAGAGACCGGCGCACTTTCGTCGGTAAGTTCGTGCGCGAGTGCGACCGCTGCGCCGTAGAGCTCGTCTGCGGCGTGCAGCGAACGCACCAGGCCCCGCTCATGGGCCTCGCTCGCCGGAAACACGCGGCCGGAATAGCACCATTCCAATGCGGTCGACATGCCTACCGCGCGGGTGAGAAACCACGACGAGGCGGCTTCGAGGGTGATACCGCGGCGTGCGAACACAAAGCCGAACTTGGCCGTGTCGGCCGCGATACGGATATCCATGGGCAGCTGCATGGTGGCGCCGATGCCCACCGCCGCGCCGTTGATCGCACCGATGACCGGTTTGAGGCTGCGATAGATACGCAGCGTGACCTGGCCGCCGCCGTCGCGAACGTGGTCTTCGCCCTGACGCTTGTCGTAGTCGAAGGTATCGCCGCCCGACGACAGATCCGCGCCTGCACAGAACGCCCGCCCGCGGCCCGTGACGATCACCGCACGCACCGCGTCGTTGGCGTCGGTATGGTCGAAGGCCGCGATCATCTCGTTCTTCATCTGCGGCGTGAAAGCGTTCATTTTCTCGGGACGGTCCAGCCACAGGGTGGCGATGCCGTCCTCGATATCCAGCGAGATGGTCGAGAATTGCGGTGCGGTCATGGGGGCTCCTCGCAGTTTATTCTTGGATTTGAGAAATGCGCGATCAGCGATCATAGCGTTTCTGCGGGCACGAACGACTCCGCAATTGCCCGCAGACGTCGTCAGACACCGCAGGCCGCTCCGCGGCTGTGGCGCCGCATACAAGGCGCGTTTCCCGGGAAAGAAAACATGACTGCTTGCCTGCCACGGGCGCCAGCGCGCAACTTGAACACTGCCGGCTAAGGGCGCACGGCATGAAATCATTGCCGTTGGCAGTTCATAATCGCAGCCTTGGCGCGTATCGGTCGTGTTTGCTCGAACAGCTGGCCGGCGACGCGTTGCTATCCGTTTCAAGGACATGCCTGTGAAGACGCCCGGTTGGCAGAGCCACCCCGAACGCTACGATCTACGCCATACCCTGGCGTTGCAATACGCGCATCTGGATACGATCCGGCACGTCAACAACGTGGCGGTGCACGGCCTGCACGTCGAGGCACGTATTCGCTATCAGCTGGCGGTGCTGGGGCAGGCGCATCTGTTTTCCGATACCGTGCTGCTGCGCCCGCGTCGCACGCTCACCCAGTTCTTGCGGGAGACCCACTACCCCCACGATGTGACTTGCGCCACGCGCCTGGTCGAGGTAGCCGCCGATAGCTATCGCCTTGTTACCGGGCTGTTTCAGCTGGGCGAGTGCGTGGGCGTACAGGACTGCTTGATGGGCGCCTGGCATGTCGACCGCTGGGTCGCGCTGCCGCAAAACGTGCATGCGGCATTGGCAGAGCGCCGCGCCGCGCACGACGTGCCGGTCAACGACTGGCCGGCGGTGCCGCCCGCGCACGTACCGATATCGGGCTATCCGGCCGTGGCCGAGATTTCCGGGCGCTATGCCGATCTTGACCCGGATGCGGTGATTGGTGAACTGGCGGTTTCACGGTACATGGAGCAGTCGCGGGCCGGCACGCTGCGTCCCATCCGCAATGACCCGGCGCTGGGCATGCTCGTGGCCGGCGTGGATCTGAGCTATCACCGCTGGCATCGCGGCCGTGCCAACGTCCAGGTGACCTGCGGCATCGACCGGATCGGCAACAGCTCATTCGCCCTGGCCGGCGCGGCCGCGGTGGGCGACAAGCGGCTGGCCACCGCCCGTAGCACCATGGTGCTCATCGACCAAGAGCGGCATCGGCCGACGCCGATCACGGCGGACCTGCGTGCGTCGATGCAGGCGCTGTACATCAGCGCCGACGCAGCGGATGACGATCGTATCGTTGGCGGCATGCCAGGCGTTTAAGCCCCGGTCGACGACGGGCGGCGGCAGGGTCGACCCATCCAGAGCGGTTCGCGACCGCGATCGATCGCCCGTGCGGCGCGATTGGGATGGGCCGTCGCGCGTTCATTCTGTTACTATCCGCGCGCTCGAAAGGCCGGGGTCCGGTTCGTGTCATGTCACGGGCAGGCCAGGCCTTCAAGTCGAGCGCAGCCGCGCCCGTCGCGTTCGCGACCGCCACGCCGCCGTTCCGGCGGTTGCTGGCCCTGGCGCTTGCTCTGTGAAACGAATAATCCGGTGTCTGAGGTGACTGACAGACGCCATCGATGCCGGTGCCGTGCGGCCATGCCGCCCGACAGCGCGAGGTATCGTTCAGCAGGCACGAGACACGATGATCCAATCGATACGACAAACCTGGTTCTCCAATATCCGGGCCGACGTGCTCGCCGGCACGGTGGTCGCGCTGGCGCTCATTCCGGAGGCGATTGCCTTCTCCATCATCGCCGGGGTCGATCCGAAGGTCGGCCTCTATGCCTCCTTCTGTATCTGCGTGGTGATTGCGTTCGCGGGCGGACGCCCGGGCATGATCTCGGCGGCGACCGGGGCGATGGCGCTGTTGATGACCACGCTGGTGGCCGAACACGGGCTGCAGTACCTGCTCGCGGCCACGCTGCTGACCGGCGTGCTGCAGATCGTCGCCGGCGTGCTCAAGCTCGGTGAGCTGATGCGGTTCGTCTCCCGGTCCGTGGTCACGGGCTTCGTCAACGCCTTGGCCATTCTCATCTTCATGGCCCAGCTGCCCGAGCTCACGGGTGTGACCTGGCATGTCTATGCCATGACCGCAGCCGGGCTGGGCATCATCTACCTGTTTCCGTATGTGCCGGTCGTCGGGCGCATGCTGCC
Organism: Salinisphaera sp. UBA6602; assembly: GCA_002433465.1. Classification (GTDB taxonomy): domain Bacteria; phylum Pseudomonadota; class Gammaproteobacteria; order Nevskiales; family Salinisphaeraceae; genus Salinisphaera. The sequence goes on along the minus strand of DJIE01000182.1, from coordinate 33,260 downwards.
GTCGCCGCTGATCTGCATTCTCGTACTCACGGGCGTCTACATGGCCAGCGACATGGGCATCAATACCGTGGGCGACATGGGCGAGTTGCCGGATACGCTGCCCGTGTTCCTGTGGCCGGATGTGCCGCTGACGCTGGAGACGTTCTGGATCATCCTGCCGTATTCGATCATGTTGACCGTGGTCGGCCTGATGGAATCGATGATGACGGCCACGATCGTGGACGATCTCACCGATACGCCCAGCGACAAGAACCGCGAATGCCGCGGGCAGGGCATCGCCAACATCGGCGCGGGCCTGCTGGGCGGCATGGCCGGCTGCGGCATGATTGGCCAGTCGGTCATCAACATCAAATCGGGCGGTCGCACCCGTTTTTCCACGCTGACCGCCGGTGTCGTGCTTCTGGTGATGGTGGTGTTCCTATCCGACTGGGTGTCGCTCATTCCCATGGCGGCACTCGTAGCCGTGATGATCATGGTTTCGATCGGCACCTTCAGCTGGGAATCGCTGCGCGATATGCGCAATCATCCGATGAGCACGAACGCGGTGATGGTCACGGTCGTTGCCGTGGTGGTGGCCACCCACAATCTGGCGATCGGCGTGTTCGTGGGCGTGCTGCTGTCATCGCTGTTCTTCGCCAACAAAGTGGGGCGGCTGCTCTATATCGGCAGTCGCGAAACCGACGACGGCCGCTCGCGAGAGTATGAAGTGGTCGGGCAGGTGTTCTTCACTTCGGCCGAGAAGTTCGTGGCCGGCTTCGACTTCAAGGAGGCGCTGGACCACGTGCGCATCGACCTGCGTCGTGCCCATTTCTGGGATATCACCGCGGTCGGCGCGCTCGACAAGGTGGTGCTCAAATTCCGGCGCGAGGGTGCCGAGGTCGAGGTGGTGGGGCTCAACGAAGCCAGTGCGACGCTGGTCGACCGGATCGCCGTGCACGACAAGCCCGACGCTGAGAAACTGCTCGGCGGTCATTAGCAACAACAAGTAACCGAGGAGTTCTCATGAGCGAGCGCCACGTCACCGCTTGTATCGACGGGTCGGCCTATTCCCAGGCGGTCTGCGATGCGGCTGCCTGGGCGAGCCTGCGCCTGGATATCGGGCTGACCTTCGTGCACGTCATCGACAAGACCGGGCGCGCGGCCGAGTCCGACGTGAGTGGCCAGATCGGCCTCGGGTCGCGCGAGCACCTGCTTGCCGAGCTGGCGCAGCTCGACGAGCAGCGCGCCCGTCTGGAGCGCGAGCAGGGCCGGATCATGCTCGATGCCGCCTGCGAGCGCGCCGCGGCCGACGGCGTGGCCAATGCCGCCTCGCGCCAGCGCCACGGCGCGCTGGCCGAAACCCTGGTGGAAATGGAAAGCGAAACCCGCCTGCTCGTGCTCGGCAAGCGCGGTGAAACCGCCGATACCGCCCACGAGCATCTGGGTTCCAATCTCGAACGGGTGATTCGCTCGCTGCATTGCCCGATGCTGATTACGCCGCCTGCGTTCAAAACCCCCGAGCGGATCGTCGTTGCCTTCGACGGCAGCCGTACCTCGAAGGCGATGATCGAACGTATCGCCGCCAGCCCGCTGTTTGCCGGCGTGGTCTGTCACCTGGTTTTCGTCGGCGATGCCAGCGACGACTGCCGCAACAAGCTCGACGAGGCCAAGGCCGCGCTCGAGGCTGTCTGCGGCGAGGTCACGATCGCCGTGCTCGAGGAGGGCGAGGTCGAGGCCACGCTGCGCGCCTACGAACAGGCCAATGATATCGACATGCTGGTGATGGGCGCCTATGGCCATTCGCGCATCCGCCATCTGCTGGTGGGTAGCACCACCACCGAAATGATTCGTCATGCGAACCTGCCGGTACTGATCCTGCGCTAGCAGATTGTTTTCGCGCAAGAAAAAGGGGCGATTCATCGCCCCTTTTTTCGTTCGGCCCGCAGTCCTGTCGTGGTTTCAAACGCCTTCTATCACGGCGTCATGACCACCTTGATGCAGCCATCTTCCTTGGCATTGAAGTTGGCATAGGCCTGGGGCGCGTCGCTCAGCCCGTAGCGATGGGTGATGATGAACGACGGGTCGATCAGCCCCTGTTCCACGGTATTGAGCAGGCCCTTGAGATAACCCTGCATATGGGTCTGGCCGCCCTTGACCGACAGCGACTTGTTCATCAGCGCGTTGATCGCGAAACCGTCCACCTTGTCGGTATAGACGCCCGGCAGCGACAGCCGCCCGCCCTTGCGTACCGACATGATCATTTCGTTGATCGCATGCGGATGATTGTCTTCCGTGGAATCCGCGCTGCGGCGTATGGCTTCCGGATCGCCCTGACCATGGGCTTCGGCGCCCACGCAGTCGATACCGCAGTCCGGCCCGCGCCCGCCGGTCATGTCGAGCAGCTTGCTGTAGACGTCGTCTTCTTCGAAGTTGATCACCTCGGCCCCGGCCTTTTCTTGGGCCAGCTTCAGGCGCTCGGGTACGCGATCGATGGCGATGACGCGGCCCGCGCCCATCATCCAGGCGCTGCGAATCGCGAACTGGCCGACCGGGCCACAGCCCCAGATGGCGACCGTGTCGCCGGCTTCCATATCGCATTGATCGACGGCCTGGTAGCCGGTCGGGTAGATGTCCGACAGAAACAGCAGCTGATCGTCGCGCAGGTCGGATTCGACCTTGATCGGGCCGACGTCGGCATAGGGTACGCGCACGTACTCGGCCTGGCCGCCGGGGATGCCGCCGAGCACATGCGAATAGCCGAACAGGGCGGCCGGCGAATGGCCCATCAGCTCGGCGGCCTGATCGGCGTTCGGGTTGGAGTTGTCGCACAGCGAATACAGATGCTTGTTGCAGAAAAAGCAGCTGCCGCAGGAAATGGTGAAGGGTACGACCACGCGATCGCCCTTTTTGAGATTGTTCACGGCCGAGCCGGTTTCCACGACTTCGCCCATGAACTCGTGGCCGAGCACGTCGCCGGCCTGCATGCCGGCCATCAGGCCGTTGTAGAGGTGCAGATCGGAGCCGCAGATCGCGGTGGCGGTGATCTTGATGATGGCATCGCGATCCTGCTGGATGGTCGGATCGTCGACGTTGTCGACGCGTACGTCGTGGGTGCCGTGCCAGGTGAGTGCTTTCATAAGGCGCTCGCTGTTGTTCGAAAGCTTGAATCTGCATCCTGCATGCGGGCGCGGCGCCCGTGGAATGCGCAATATCACTGAACCTCGCGCCGGGAAAAGACTTTTGCCCTGGCTGCAGCAACGCACTCGAAAACGCCGCCGGCTCGGGGCCGAGCCGGCGGCAGGGCAGTGCTACAGCACGCCTTTTTGCTTGGCTGTATGGGTCGCGATCACATCCATGAGGGTGGGCGACAGGCAGTCGTAGGGTTCCAGGCCGGCATCGTGCAGGTGGCGGCGGATTTCGCCCATCCGGTTGGGGTCGGTGCCGGCTTCGATGATCGACGACACGAAGGCCGCGAACTGTGGCGGTTCCCAGCCCTGCTCGTCGGAGAGTTCGGTATGAATGAAGTCGAGGCCGTAGAACGGATGTTTGCTGTCTTCGATATGCCCGACCATGTGGGTGCCGCAGTCGCGGCAGGCGTGACGTTTGATCGCCGCGTTCTCGTTGACGACCTTCAGCTTCTTCTCGTTTTCACGGATCTTGACGCTGTCGCTGGGCACCACCGCGATCTGGGCGAAGGTGGCGCCTTCGGGTTTCCAGCACATCGTGCAGCCACAGACATGGTTGTGCGCGCACTGGGAAGAAACCTCGACCTGGACAGGGTCTTTGCTGCAGCGGCATTTCAGCGTGCCGCCGGAGAAATTCTCTGCTGCCGGCGTCATGCCTTTATCGACGCTGGGATGTATCGTGATCGTCATGGCTGTTCCTCGTCTCGCAATTAATCGATTTATGGGCCGTCGGCCTGTTGTGTGCCGGCGTTCGCGCCGGTTCGCGATCCACACTACGCCCTCGATGAAACCGAGCGAATGCGACGTAAGCAGGGTGCCGCGAACGGGCAGTGCCGTGTCGGGGCTGCCTCGTCGATGAGCGCCGCAGTGCTTTTCTGGAGCCTGGCCGGCTGGCTGCTGGGGTCGCTGGTGTTCGAGGCGATCGTATGTCTGCGCCAGTGGCGCCATCTGGCGGCCGAGCTGCGCGCGCCTTCGCAGCAACGGCTTCTGCGCTATGGCCAGCGGCGGGCGCTATTTCAATGGCTGGCAGGCTTCGAACGCGTGGCACGTATCGTCTTCTGGCTTGCCAGCGGCGCGCTCGCGGGCCTGTATGCCGGCCTCGAGGCCTACGCGTGGGCCGGCGTGCTGGCGTTTGCTGTCGTATTCGCGGCCCTCGATCAGCTGCTGTGCGAGATGCGGGTGTGGGCACGCTGGCGGTTCGTCGAGCGTACCGCCGGTATGTCGACCCGCACGTTCGCCGCGGTCGCAGGCGACAGCGCCCGCCGGGTAATGCTCAATGCGACGCTCGCGGTGCCGGCTTGCCTCTGGGTTCTGTGGCCGTTCGCCGTGGCGCCGTTCGGCTGGGCCTGGCCGGCGAGCGGGGTGCTGATGATCGTGGGCACGGCTTTCCTGTTCTGGGCACGGCCGAATCTCATCGCGCCGCTGTTCGAGCGTTTCGAGCCGCTTGCGCCCGGCGAGCTGCGTCAGCGCCTCGAGGCCATGATGCAGCGCTGCGGTACCCGCCTTGAGCAGGTCCTGGTGGTGGATACCTCGCGCCGCTCGCGCGGGGCCAACGCCTATTTCACCGGCCTGGGCCGATCCAAGCGGGTGGTGCTTTCGGATACGCTGATCACTCACCTGTCGGCGGCAGAACTGGAGGCCGTCATGGCCCACGAGCTCGGTCATTACCGCTGTGGTCATCTGCAGCGTTTTTATGCCAGTCAGGCCGTGCTTCTGTTCGGTGGTTATCTCGCGATCGGTACGGTTGCGGCGTGGGCGGATCTGGCGATAGCGCCGGCGCTGCTCGCGGTGGCGGCCTATCCGTTGTTGCCGGCGCTGGGCTGGCCGCTGCAGGGCTGGCAGTCCGCGCGCCGGCGGCGCTACGAATACGAGGCCGATGCCTATGCCGCCGAACACGCCCAGCCGGCCGCGCTGATCTCGGCGCTGGAGAAACTGCTGGCGAACAACCTCACCGCGCCGACCATGGACCGCTGGTATGCCGCGGTGTTTGCGACCCATCCGCCCGGGTCCGCGCGGCTGGCAAGGCTGCGCGCGATCGATGGCTAGCATGAGTCGGCAGCGCATGCGCGCGGGCTCATGCCTGCTGTGGCTGTGCCTGTTCGGGTATGCGCTCGGCGCGTCGGCAGCCACCACCGTGTCGATACCGGCCGATCCGCTGGACTCGTCGCGCTGGCGTTATATCGTGGCCGAGCATTTTCGCGACGCCCGGATTGTGTTCGACGAACGCGTGCAGGTGTTCGCGCCGGGCGCGAGCGAAGACGGCCGGGCCACGCCGGTTTTCCTGCGCATATCCGGCCTGGAAGACGTACGCCAGATCCGCGTACTGGCGGATGCCGCCGCCCCCGGCGCGGTGCTGGATTATTTTCCGGGCGCAGCGCCGGCAGCGCGCGATTTCAGTCTGGGATTCGGCCTGCGCCTTGCCCAGGCCACGCCCCTGCGGGCGGCCGTACTCACGGGCGACGGCGTATGGCATATCGGCGGCCGCTGGATCGATGCCCAGGGCGGCGGCTGTGCCGCGCCGAGCATGACCGCGAGCGATGCAGCAGAGCCAGGCGCGGGGCCTGGCATCGAGGCGCAGGTCTGGCCGCGACCGGAAGGTTATCAACGCTTGAAGTTTCGTATTCGACAGCCGGCGTCGGACAGCGAGTCGGTGCCCGCGATCGACCGGATCAGCGTAAGCGATAGCGCGGGCGAGCCGCGCGCACGGCTGGTCCCGGGCAAGTCGCTGGCCACCACGGCGGTATTCACCCTGAATATTGCCGGCCGCGAACCGTTGCATATCGAGGTGCGCGACGTCCGGGGGCAGCGCTATGGCAAGGACGTAGCCCCGGCTGCCAGGGCCGCGTCGCCGTGATGTCGGCGCGTTGTATCGTCCTGCTGTGCCTGTGGCTGCTGTGTGCCATCACGCCGGCTGGCGCCAACGACTATTACGATCTGGTCCCGCAACGCATCGCGCCCGATACCTATGTATTCCTCGGCGCGCTCGAGGCCTTCGATTTCGACAACCATGGCGCGGTGGCCAACAGCGGCTTCATCGTGACCGAGCAGGGCGTGGTGGTGATCGATACCGGCCCGTCGCGCCTCTACGGCGAGGCCATGCGCGCCGCCATCGCCCACGTCACGGACCGGCCGGTGGTGCGGGTGTACATCACCCATGCCCATGCCGACCATTTTCTGGGCAACAACGCCTTCGCGGATGTGCCTATTGCTGCGCTACCGGCCACCGCACGGACCATCCGTAGCGCCGGCGAGGCGATGGCCCGACATCTCTACGACCGCGTCGGCGCAGCCATGCGTGGCACATCGGCCGTGGTGCCGGATGAGATCATCATGCCCGACATGGAGCCGGTCGTGGACTACGGTGATCACCGGCTCGAACTGATCGCCACGGCCGGGCACAGTCCGGCCGATCTCATGATTCTGGATCGTCGTACCGGCGTGCTCTTTGCCGGCGACGTCGTATTCCACGACCGGGCGCCGGCCACGCCGCATGGCGATATCGCCGGCTGGCAGCAGGCGCTGGCAGGCGCAGCCCGTACCGGCTTTCGTATCGTGGTGCCCGGGCACGGACCGGTGGCAAGCGACGACACACCGCTCGAGCAGACCGGTGCCTATCTGCGCTGGCTGGTCGAGCGCCTGCAGGCGGGGGCGGCGCGCGGCGACAGCGCTGCCGAACTGATGTTCGAAGCGCTGCCGCCGCGCTGGGCCGCGCTGGCCGTACAGCCGGCCGAATACCGGCGCTCGGTGACGTATCTCTATCCGGCGCTGGAAAAGGCGACGCTCGAGTAGCGGCTTGCCGGGGCCGCCGGCCGGCGCGGCTAGCCGAAGCTGTCGCGCACGATGTTTTGATACCAGGCACGGGCATAGTCGGCTTCGGCGGCGCGGGTTTGCGAGTCGGCCGCCAGCGCGGATATGCCGCCGGCGTTTGCGATGGCGGCCAGCGTATCGCCATCGAGCCGATATACCTCGGTAATGCTGATGCCGTAGTCCGGGGCTACCAGGCTGTAGCAGGCGTTGATCAGCTTTGTTTCCACGGCCGGCTCGCCGGCCAGGTCGCGGGCGATGGCATGGGCACACAGCTTTGCCTGCATGTTGGCGGCATAGGCGGATTTGGGCATGGGCTCGGCACGGGCGGCATCGCCGATCACATGCACGCCCGCGTGGCCGGCTACCGAGAAGTCGTGGGCCGTGACCGGCACCCAGCCGGCGGCGTCGGTCAGTCCGGCATCGCCCGCCAGACGCCCGGCCCGTTGCGGCGGAATGATATTGAGCACGTCGGCTGCGTATTCGTCGCCGCTGATCGTACGCACGCGCCGGCTCTGGCTATCCACCGCCACCACGCGTGCGCCGTCGCGCCGGCCGCCGCGCCACTGCAGCCGTTCGCCGTAGCGTGTGCCCCAGGCGGTGCGAAACAGCGGCTCCTTGGAAAAATGATCCTTGGCGTCGAGGATCAGCACGCTGGCCTGCGGTTTGTGCTGCTTGAGAAAGTGGGCGATCAGGCTGGCCCGCTCGTAGGGCCCCGGCGGGCAGCGATAGGGATTGTCCGGCACGCTGATCACCACCCGGCCGTTGTCGGGCATGGCCCGCAGCTGTTGGCGCAGGGTGCGCAGCGCTTCGGCGCCGCCGGGCCAGGCATGGGGAATACGCTCGACCTGTGCCGGGCCGTAGCCGTCGATCGCGGCCCAGTCGAAATCGATACCGGGGGCGATTACCAGCCGGTCGCCGCCGATGGTGCGGCCGTCGGCCAGCCGGATACGGCGCGCGGCCGGTTCGACCCCGTCGATATCGGCATGCACGATGCGAACGCCGGCCGCGCTCAGGCCGGCGTGGCTCTGGGTGATGGACGAGATCGGGCGCAGGCCGGCGATCACCGCATTGCAAAACGGGCCGGTGACGAAACGCGGCTGGCGATCCACCAGCGTTACGCGCAGCTGGGGGGCGAGCCGGCGCAGTGCAAGCGCACAGCTGGCGCCCGCGAAACCGCCGCCGGCAATCACCACCGTCGGCGGCGCGGCCCGTGCGCGACGCAGCGGCAGGCCGAGTGCGCCGAGCGCGGCCGCGCCGGCCAGCCCGCGCAACAGGGTTCGGCGATCGCTACGGGGCATGGCGCTGTTCGTTGTCGCCGCGGTCGAGCGCGGCGAAATAGTCGGCCAGGGCTGCGGTCTGTGCCGCGTCGTAGGCGGGGGCGATACGGTTCATGATCGTCCCGTCGCCGTGGCGAAATGCCTGCATGCGGTCCATGAAGACATGCCGGTTCATGCCGGCAAGCGAAGGCAGGCCGGTAACGGAGCGCCCCTCTGGACCGTGGCAGGCACTGCAGGCGCTCGCCAGCATCTCGCCTTCGCCCGCGGCCGCCACGGCAGCGGCGAACACGGTCAGCAGCGCGGCGATGACACGGGCCCGATATCTCATCCTTTCGAAACTACGCCCGGCACGCCCGGGCGGCAAGCGCGGGCCAGGACGGCGGACGAACGGCGCCATCGCCTGCCGAGCATTGTTCCTGCCGGACGGTCTGCGACTATTCGCGGGCTTGCGCCCCGCGGCCCTTAGCGGGCAATTTAAGCTTTCAAACAACGATATATCCCGGCCCGTGTGCAAACGCGGCGGGATGACGAATAACGCGGTCGGCGCAAGAGCCGACCCAGGGCGACGGTGTCGAGGCGGTGCGGCCAAGAGATCGGGCAGGAGAATCCATGACGACACCCGTGCGTGGTGCAAGGCGGCTATGGCTGGCAGGTCTGATCCTGCTCGTGTCGTTGCTGGGCGGCTGTTCGGGCGATACGCCGGATAACGTCGACGAGCCGCTGCGGATCGGCGTGCTCAAGTTCGGCACCGTCAGCTGGGAGATGGATACGATCCAGCGCCATGGCCTGGCCGCAAAGCACGATGTGGCCATCGAGGTGGTGCCGCTGGCTTCGGAGAACGCGCTGGCGGTGGCGCTGCAGGGCGGGCGCGTCGATCTGATCGTCTCCGACTGGCTATGGGCAGCGCGCCA
>DJIE01000182.1:2553-23793 GCA_002433465.1 Salinisphaera sp. UBA6602 | reverse complement strand
GACTGGCTATGGGCAGCGCGCCAGCGCGCCGACGACCGCCGCTATCAGTTCGCGCCCTATTCGCGGGCGGTGGGCGCGGTGATGGTCAACCCGGCATCGGGGGTGACCACGCTGGCCGATCTCGACAACAAGAAGCTGGGCATCGCCGGCGGCCCGGTGGACAAGACCTGGCTGCTGCTGCGTGCCTACGCGCAGAAGACCCGGGGCATGGATCTGGAACAGGCGGTCGAGCCGACCTTTGCCGCGCCGCCGATGATCAACCGGCTGCTGCTCGAGGGCGATCTGCCGGCCGCGGTGAATTTCTGGCACTACAACGCACGCCTGTCGGCGCTGGGCATGCGTCCGCTGGTCAGCGTCGAGCAGATGCTCGAAGGCCTGGGTATCGATACGGTGCCGCCGCTGCTTGGCTGGGTGTTCGCCGAGGACTGGGCCGACCAACACCGGGCCGAACTGCAGCATTTTCTGGCCGCCAGCCAGGATGCCAAGCGCCTGCTCGACGAGTCCGACGAGGCCTGGGCGCCGCTCGAGGTGATGATCAAGCCGGAAAGCGAGGCCGTTTTTGCCGCGATCCGTGAGGGCTACCGCGCCGGCATCATCAAACGCTACGGCGCCCCGGAAATTGCGGCGGCAGGGCAGCTGTTCGACGTGCTCGCCAGCGAAAGCGACGGCCGGCTCACCGGCGGCGTGACCCGGCTGTCGCCCGACGTGTTCTGGGATGGCTATCGCCAGCCGTGACATGGCGCGGGGGCGTTCGCCCGTGAATCGGCGTCCGGCGCTGGTGCGTGCTGGGTCGTTCGCCGGCCTGGTGCTGGTATGGCAGATCATCGCGCTTGTTGCCCGCAGCGACGTGCTGCCCGGCCCGCTGGCGGTGCTGGAAGCGCTGTTCGCGCATACGCTGTCGGGGGAGCTGCCCTACCATCTGACAATCACCCTGGCCCGCGTGGGCGTGGCCTTTATGCTGGCGATGGCCATCGGCACCGCGGTGGGTATCGTGCTCGGGCGTTATCGCCAGCTCGATCTCGTGTTCGACGGCGCGCTGGTGCTGGGGCTCAACATCCCGGCGCTGGTGACCATCATCCTTTGCTACGTGTGGTTCGGCCTGAACGACGTTGCCGCAGTGCTGGCGGTCGCGCTCAACAAGATTCCCACCGTGGTGGTGATGGTGCGCGAAGGTGCGCGCGCGGTGGACCCGAAACTGCTTGCCGTGGCCCAGGCTTACCGCGTGCCCCGGATGGTGTCTTTGCGGCAGGTGTTTCTGCCGCAGCTCTATCCCTATCTCATGGGCGCTGCCCGTAGTGGCCTGGCCCTGATATGGAAGATCGTGCTCGTGGTGGAGCTACTCGGGCGCAGCAACGGCGTGGGTTTTCAGCTGCATGTGTACTACCAGTTCTTCGATATCAGCAGCATCCTGGCGTATACGCTGGCGTTTGCGGGCGTGGTGTTGCTCATCGAAGCCTGTGTTATGCGCCCGCTCGAAAACCGGCTCTCGCGGTGGCGGGCATGAGCGGTCTGCATATTCATATTCGCGAAAAGCGCTTCGACGGCGCGGCCGTTCTGGGCGAATGCTGCATCGAGGCCGCACCGGGCGAGTTCATCGCGCTGGTCGGCCCCTCCGGCGCCGGCAAGAGCACGCTGCTTTCGCTGGTGGCCGGTCTCGATGACGACTACGACGGCGACATCACATGGAATGGTCGGCCGCTGTCGGCCCCCGGTCAGTCACCGGCGCATATGGGCATGATGTTTCAGGAGCCGCGGCTCATGCCCTGGCTGAGCGCGCTCGATAACGTCAAGCTCGCCGAGGCCGAACGCAGCGCGCACGAGCCCGGCTATCGGTCTCGGGCTGCGGGGCTGCTTGAAGAAGTCGGCCTGGGCGAGGCGCTGCACGTCTGGCCCAATCACCTGTCGGGCGGCATGCAGCGACGGGTGGCGCTGGCGCGGGCGTTCGTGGTCGAGCCGCAGCTGTTGCTCATGGACGAACCGTTCGTATCGCTGGATATGCCGACCGGCAATCGCCTGCGTCGTTCGCTGCTGCAGCTGTGTGAACGCCAGCGCCCGCTGGTGCTGTTCGTCACCCACGATCTGCGCGAAGCGCTGGCGCTGGCCGATCGCGTCGTATTTCTCGGCGGTACGCCGGCCCGCGTGCTGCTCGATCATCCGGTCGAAGGCGCACGCGGCAAAGATCTGGAAAGCGCCGAGGTAGCCGCGGCACAACAGGCCCTGCTGGCGCGCCACCCACGGCTGCTCTCCGGCATACTCGATCCGGGCCAGCCTCTGGCCACCCACGAGGACACTGCATGAGCCAGGCTGCTTTGAAAGTCGATGCGGTCAGCAAATCCTATGGCGCGCTGAAGGCGCTCGATGCGCTGTCGCTTCGCGTCGAACCGGGCGAGTTCGTGGCATTGCTGGGCCCGAACGGCGCCGGCAAGAGTACGTTGTTCCAGCTGCTGACCGGTTTGTTCGTGCCCGATGAAGGCGCGATCGAAGTCGCCGGCCACGACATGCGGCGCGACGCGCGTGCGGCACTGGCCAAGCTCGGCGTGGTGTTTCAGCAACCCACGCTCGATCTGGATCTGAGCGTGGTGGCGAATCTGAAGTTTCATGCCCGCCTGCATGGCATGGGGGGCAGAGCAAAAGCCCGTATCGACGACGAGCTGGCGCGTATCGGCCAGGCCGAGCGCGCCCAGGACCCGGCCCGGGCGTTGTCGGGCGGCAACCGGCGCAAGATCGAACTCGCCCGGGCGTTGTTGCACGAGCCGGCCCTGGTGCTCATGGACGAGCCGACCGTGGGCCTGGACCCCGGCTCGCGCGAGTTGCTGGTCGACTATGTACACAAGCTCTGTGCCGAGCGTGGCATGGGCGTGCTCTGGGCGACCCATCTGGTGGATGAGGCCGAGCGCGCACACCGCGTGATCGTGCTGCACAAGGGCCAGCGCATTGCCGTGGATACGCCGCGCGCGCTGTGCGAACAAACCGATACGGCTTCGCTGGGGGCGGCGTTTCTCGCGCTCACCGGCGAAGCGCCAAAGAAAAAAGAGGAGACCGTCTGATGCGTTTCAATCGATACAAACAGGCCCGGCTGGCGGTAGCAGCCGCGTGTCTGGCTGCGAGCCCGGCGCTGTTCGCGGCCGGTACCGGCAATGTCTATGTCTCCAGCGAAGACGATGACCTGGTTACTGTTTTCGACGGCCAGAGCATGGACAGGATCGACACCATCGCGGTATCCGAGCGCCCGCGCTGGCTCGCCTTTTCGCCCGACCACAAAAAGCTCTATGTGGCCTGCGGTGACGACGACTCCATCGATGTCATCGACGTTGAGCAGGGCAAGGTCGTCGACCGGCTTACCGATATCGACGATCCGGAAATCTTCGCCATCGGCCCCGACGGCAGGCATCTGTATATCTCCAACGAGGACGATGCCCAGTTCACCATCTACGACATCGACGCCAAGAAGGCCGTGACGCGAATCGATGTTGGCCAGGAGCCCGAAGGCGTACTGGTCACGCCCGACGGCAAGACCGCCTACGTGACGTCGGAAGTGGCGAATATGGTGCACCGCGTGAACCTGGACAGCCACGAAATCGAAGCCAATATCGTGGTCGGCAACCGGCCGCGGCGTTTTGCGCTGTCCGCGGACGGCAACACGCTGTGGGTGACCAACGAGCTGTCCGGCTCGGTATCGCTGATCGATACGCAGACCAATGAAGTCAGCGACACCATCGAATTCAAGCCGCAGGGCTTTCGCCCGGAAGACGTCACCCCTGTGGGTATCAAACTCTCCGAGGATGGGCAGAGCGCCTTCGTTACGCTCGGGCGCGCGAATCACGTCGCGTTCGTGAACGCGAAAACGCATGCCGTGGAGGACTATGTGCTGGTCGGAGACCGTGCCTGGGGCATCGCCCAGAGCCGTGACGGCAAGCAGCTGTATATCACCAACGGTCTGTCCGACGACATGTCGATCGTCGATATCGCCGCGCACAAGACGTTGCGCTCGGTCCCGGCCGGGCGCGTGCCGCATAGCGTGGTTATCGACACGCTCGCCGAATGAGCATGGGCCGTTACTCGACAAGGGCGATGTGGCCCGCATTGCGGCGGTCAGCGCTGCTGTGTCTTTGTCTCGGCGCAATACTTTGTATGTTGCCGAGCCCGGCCGTCGCCCAGCAGAATCTCGAAAAATTCGACCTGGGCTATATCGGCTGGAACGACGACCCGCGCTATTCGCCGGCGCGCATGCAGCGCGAATACCAGGGCGAGCCCTGGGGGCGGCCCGTGGCTGGTGCCCGCGTGGCCATCGACGAAGCGCGTTTCCCCGGTATTGCGGCGGGGGTGAAGTTCGGCCTCGACGAAAAACTAGTATCGAATACGCGCGAGGTGCTGGACACGGTACGCCGCATGCGCGATAGCGGCGCCCGATTCATCCTGCTCGATCTGCCGGCCGGTACGGTTTCGCGGGTGGCGGCCGAGTTCGCCGGCGACGACCTGACGTTGTTCAACGTGGCCGCCCATGACGATCGCCTGCGCGGTGCCCATTGCCAGGCGAACCTCCTGCATACGATCCCGTCGGATGCCATGCGCAACGATGCGTTGGCGCAGTATCTGGTGTCGCGGCAATGGAAGAACGTATTGCTGCTGGTCGGCCCCGAATCGGCCGACAAGGTGCTGGCCCGGTCATTTGAGCGGTCGGCAAAGCGTTTCGGGTTGAATATCACCGGCACGCGCGCATTCGTGCTCGGCAACAACCCGCGCGAGCGAGAGCACAACAACCCCAAGCTGCTGACCTCCGGTGTGGACTACGACGCGGTCTATATCGCCGATACCCAGGGTGAATTCGCCCGCAACGCCAATTTCGCCATTCAGAAACCGCGCCCCGTGGTGGGCAGCGGCGGTCTGGTGCCCCAGGCCTGGCATTGGGCCTGGACGCGCCACGGCGCGCGTCAGCTCAACAATCGACTGGAAAAGAAGGCCGACCGGCATATGACGGCCTACGACTGGGCTGCCTGGGTGGCAGTAAAAGCAGTGGTGGAGGCCGTGCAGCGTACCGACAGCACCGACTACGCAAAGCTCGCGGCCTATATTCGCGGCGACGAAATCAATCTCGACGGCTTCAAGGGCTATCGCATGGGGTTTCGTGACTGGGACGGCCAGCTGCGCCAGCCCATGCTGCTGGGCAGCGGCAACTGGGTGGTTGCACGGGCACCGCTGGAGGGGTTTCTGCACCCGGACAACTATCTCGACACGCTCGGCTTCGACCCGCGCGAATCGGCCTGCAAGCTCGCAACCGACCACAAGGGGGCCTGATCCATGGCCCGTATTGCCCATGTGTTCGAGGCGCTGGTGGCGGTGTCCTCGCGCGAAACCGTCAAGTTCATGCACCAGCGGGGCCGGCTGGCCTCGGCGGTGGTCCGTCCGAGCCTGTGGCTGCTGATCTTCGCGGCCGGCTTCAAGAACGTATTCGGCATTTCCGTGCTGCCGCCCTACGACAGCTATATCGAGTATCAGGTCTACGTGGTGCCGGGCCTGCTCGGCATGGTGCTGCTGTTCAACGGCATGCAGTCGTCGCTGGCCATGGTCTACGACCGCGAGATGGGGCTCATGCGCCTGCTGCTCACCGCGCCCCTGCCACGCTCGGTGCTGTTGGCCTGCAAGCTGCTGGCGGGGACGTTTCTGTCCGTGCTGCAGGCCTACGCGTTTCTCGTGGTGTGTGCCTTGTTCGGTGTCGATCTGCCCTGGTGGCCGGGCCTGCTCACTGTCTTGCCGGCACTGATACTCACCGGGCTCATGCTCGGGGCGCTGGGTCTGCTGCTGTCGGTGTATATCAAGCAGCTGGAGAACTTTGCCGGCACCATGAACTTCGTGATCTTTCCCATGTTCTTCCTGTCGCCGGCGCTATATCCGCTCTGGCGGCTGCAGGAATCGGGGGCGACCGTCATCTATCAGCTGTCGCGTATCAACCCCTTTACCCATGGCGTCGAGCTGGTGCGTTTCGCCTTATACGGTCAGATCAACGTCCTAGCGCTCGCGGTCGTGGCAGCTACGCTGGTCGTGTTCTTCGCACTCGCCGTCTGGGGCTACGATCCGCAGCGGGGGCTGGTACGCCGGAAGGGATAGGGCCGGGCCACGAACCAGTGGTCGAGGGGGCTGCCAGGCGCGCGTCGTGCGTTTGCTGCGGCGGCGCGTCAAATTCAGGAACGCGCCGCCATTGCTGTCCAGGCGAGTCGGCAGTCCGGTCGCGCACCGCACATACGCGCCGGTGGCGGGCGTTGCCGATCCAACCATGGCACTCGGGTATGCAGTCGCCAACGAGCGATCTGCCAGACAATGGTTTATTGTGCGTAGGCCCGATGGGGGAATAACAGGGCCGGTCCACGCGTTGTCGCCGTTTGCGACAAGACGCGGGGAAAATTCCAATAACATCTTTAGTCACAGTGATCCGGGCCAGCTAAGCGCTTGATCAGGCATTGTTTGTCTTGAAATTTTGCTCGGCTCGAGATCCGCGCCGGCTGTCTGCAGCCGCCGTTCCTACAATGGATTCGCATTGAACGACTCGACGTATACCGCCGCGCACAAATCGGTGTCGCGGCACGGTCCTATGCAGCTGGTGGGCCGGGTTTTTTATCCGGTCATCCTGCTTATGGCCCTATTGATCGGCGTGACCGTGCTGGCGCCCGAAGCGACAAAGAATGCCTTCGACTCGATTCTGAGCTGGATGGTGCATTACTTTGGCTGGTACTACATTTTCGTATGTGCCGGCTTCATCGGATTCAGTTTCTGGGTGGGTTGCAGTTCGTTCGGCAAACTCCGGCTGGGGCCGGATGATTCGCGGCCGGCGTTCTCGCGGCTGTCGTGGTACACGATGCTCTTCTCGGCCGGTATCGGTATCGGCGTCATCTTCTATGGCACGGCGGAACCGGTGGCGCATTACCACAACGCGCCGCGTCAGCTGACCTCCGAGACGGTCGAGGCCGCGCGCTATGCCGTGCATCTGGCCTGGATGGAATGGGGCGCGGCGCCTTTCGCCATCTATATCATCGTGGGCCTGGCGCTGGGTTTTGCCACCCATCGCCGCGGGCGCCCGCTCGCCATCCGCTGGGGGCTGGAGCCGCTGTTCGGTCGCTGGGTTCACGGCTGGGTGGGCGACCTTATCGATATCGTCGCCATCGTGAGCACCGTGTTCGGGTTGGCGACATCGCTCGGGCTCGGGGTCATTCAGATCAACGCCGGCCTGGACTATCTCAACCTGTTCGATGCCTCGCTCGATCTGCGGGTCACCATCATCGCCCTGATCAGCCTGGCTGCCGGGGTATCGGTGCTGTCCGGCTTGTCGCGCGGTATCAAGTGGCTATCCAACCTCAATATCGCGCTGGCGTTGATCCTGCTTCTGCTCGTGTTCTTTGCCGGCCCGACGGTGTTCATCCTCAAGGCCCTGACCTCGTCGTTCGGCTACTACTTCCAGAATATCCTCCAGTCCAGCTTCGAAACCGATTTCGCCACCGGCAGCGATCAGTGGCAGTCCTACTGGACGGTCTTTTTCATGGCCTGGTGGATTGCCTGGGGCCCGTTCGTCGGCACGTTCCTGGCGCGCATCTCGCGCGGGCGCACGGTGCGCGAGTTCACGCTCGGCGTGCTGATCATCCCCACGATCGGCATTTTCGTGTGGTTCGGCGTCATGGGCTGGGCCGCCCTGCATCGCGAGATGATGGGCGCAGGCGGGCTGGGTGATCTGCCGGCCCAGCTGGTGATATTCGAGTATCTCAGCGATCTGCCGTTGTCGTTCTTCAGCTCGCTGCTGGCCATCGTGCTGATCGTGACCTTCTTCATTACCTCGGCCGATTCCGGCGCGTTCGTGGTGTCGGTACTGTCGACAGGCGGGCTGGAACATCCGCCGGTGCTCACCCGCGCGTTCTGGGTGATCGTGCAGGGGCTGGTGAGTATTTCGCTGGCGCTCGCCGGCGGCCTTGTGGCGCTACAGACGGCCTCGCTGGTCGGCGGGCTGCCGTTTTCGGTGGTGATGATCCTGATGTGTGTTGCCGTGGTGAAGAGCATGCGCATGGAACTGGCCGCGCAGGAAACCGCCCGGCGGGCGATGCCCAACGCCGATGGGCAGATCGCGGATTAGGCGACGGCGCCTGGCTCATTCGCACGGCGTGGCGCTGATTGCGCGCCACGCCGCGTCGACGAAGACATCGGCATGGGCAACCGGCTTGCCCTGTACGCGATCCGCCAGCCAGGCGCGGCAATAGTTCTCGCTCGGGCCGACAAGTAGCGATGCAAACGTCTCCGGCGGCAGCGATCGAATGCTGCCGGACTTTATGCCGGCCTTGAGTACCGCCAGCAGCAATCCGATACGTTGCCGGTTCTTTTCCTTGAGCGCCGCCGCGTTCTCGCCGCGCGCCACCTCGCTGCGCGCGGCATACATGAAGCGCGCCTCGACCGGGTGATGGGTCACCCAGTCGAGATAGCCGTGAATCAGCGCGTGCAGGGTTTCATACGGCGTGGTCGCTGCATCGATTGCGGTGCGGGACCAGGCCAGTTGATCGTCCAGCAGCTGCAGAAAAAGCGCGGCGATCAAGCCTTCTCGATTACCGAAATGGTGGTACAGCGAGCCAATGCTGCTGTTCGCCTGGCGACGTATTTGCTCGATGGTCATGCCGGTCAGGCCGTGCTCGTCGAAACAGGCAAGCGCGCTGGCCAGCAGCTTGTCGCGGCTGGAGCGCGATGCGGGCGCGTCGGTGTTCGCCGTCGTGGTTGCTTCAGTCATATTAGAATAATATTCTAGAATTAATTTCTAGCTGTTGCACGGTGCGCAGCGCTTATTCGAAGGTGCAACAGGCCATGTCCAAGGCATCCAAAATCCTCAAGATGTGGCGTCGGCTGGAACGCCGGCCCGGCGGTCGCTGGCTATTCAGCCGCGCCGTGGGTTGGCAGGCCCCTTATTTCTCCACGATTCGGCCGGCGGTTCGGGTGCTCGCACCGGGCAGCTGCGAGGTCGGCATGGATAAACGCCGGGCGGTGACCAATCATATCGGCTCGGTGCACGCCATCGCGATGTGCAATCTCGCCGAACTGGCCGGCGGCTTGATGACCGACGCGACCGTGATGCCCGACTATCGCTGGATTCCCAAGGGCATGACGGTCGAATACCGGGCGATCGCAAAGACCGACCTCATTGCCCATGCCCGCCCGCGCGATGCCGACGCGCCGCTGACGGCCAATGCCGACTATCCGGTGGTCGTCGACGTGCGCGACAGCGCCAGCCAGGTCGTTCTGCACGCCGAGATCACGATGTGGCTCTCGCGGCCGAAGTCGGGTTAGCACGTCGGGCAGTCGTATTGCGGTGTGTTGCGCGGTCACCAGGCAACGGTTCACAAGGGAGGCGTCATGAAACCCGGCACGCTGCGGCGAGCAATGAATATCTGGCCGCCGTTTCTATTCAGCGGTATTCGCGTCAATCGCATTTCCGGCGACTGGCGCCATGCCGAGGTGCAGCTCAAGCTGCATCGTTGGAACGCCAACTATTTCGGCACCCAGTTCGGCGGGCACCTGTTCAAGATGTGCGATCCATTCTGGGCGATCCTGGCAGCCGAACGTCTCGGCAAGGGCTATTACGTATGGGACGCAGCCGGTGCGATCGAGTTCGTGTCGCCGGGCCGCGAGACCGTCCATGCCGTATTCGATTTCGACGATACGGCACGCGATGAAATCGTTGCCGCCACCGCCGACGGTGGCAAACACCTGCGGTGGTTCGAAAACGAGATCAGAACAGCCGACGGCACGCTCGTGGCGCGTGCCCGCAAACAGCTTTACGTACGCCGCAAGGACAAGGGGCGCACGGGCCCTGGATGAGGTCGTTCGCCCCGTAGGCTCAGCCGGCGAACACGATCCGCCAGACGCTCATACGGACCCGATCGGAAGCGGCCGGATCCGAGGCTTGCGCGGCGTCTGCCGTGCCCAGGCCCGCCAGATCGGCGGCCAGCAGTCGGCCGAAGCGGCGCAGGCGATGACGCGCCATGAACGACAGCACGGCGATCGCGCCGAAGATGAGTCCGCTGGCCGGCTCGCCGTGCAGCATGGCGACGCTCAGGCCCAGGCAGATGACGCCGTTGAGCACGAGCACGCTGTCGTATTCACGGATATTGACCAGTCGTTTCTGTAGCAGCGACCGGGCGTCTGTCATGTTCATTGCTTGATCTCTCGCGCAGGGTTTTTACGGCACGCCCGAGTATCGGCGCGCAGAGCGCCGGATGAAGTGTTTCAGGTCAAATATCTTGGTTTTTTTCGCTGCCGACGATATCTGTTGCGCAGGCGCCTGTTTTCTTGAGCGAAACGTGCCGTGCGGGCCGGCGAGAGACAGAGAATGCGTCATCTCGTCGCGGTGCGTCGTCGAGGCAATTAAGAACAGGCGGCCGACCCGCGTTACGGAACAACGCCCTGCGGGCCGGCGCCTGCCGGAGGAGATCGAAAAAGAGCCTATAGTTCCACCCGGACTCCGCCCCAGATACCGCGCGGCGCGCCGGGGCCGATGAAGCGGGTGGCGTCGTCGTAGCGATCGCCTTCGAGCACTTCGTCGGCTTCGCCGTAGAGGCCGAAGGTTTCGTAGTCGGAATCAAGCAGGTTGTTCACCCGGATGAACGTCGTGATGCGGTCCGTGATCCTGAACGCGGCATTGGCGTTGACGATGGCATAGCCGTCGATCTTTTCATCGTCGGTGTTGGATTCGTCGCCGCGATAGATCTGGTCGCCGTTGCCGACCACGTCCATGCCCAGCCGCAGCCGGTTCGTCGGCGCCCAGTCGATGCCGACATTGAACAGATGTTCCGGAATCAGCGGGATGCGATCGCCCGAGTTGACCTGCTGGGTCGGGTCTTCGCCGGGCGCTGCGTTTTCATCGGCCAGCGGATGGTTGGGCGAATTGGTGACGAATGAATCGCGGAACTCGGCGTTGAGATAGGTGTAGTTCGCCGACAGCCGCCAGCGCTCTGCGAAGGCCCAGTCCAGGCCCAGCTCGACGCCCTGACGCCGGGTTTCGCCGACGTTGTCGAAATAGCCTTCGAAACGGGATTGGGCGGCGATGAAGAGGATGTCGTCCTGATTGTCCGAGCGGAACACGGCCGCATGCCAGCGCAGGTCGTCGTTGCCGCCGCGCAGCCCCAGTTCGTAGGTGGTGGTCACCACCTGCTCGAGCGGCGGATCGTCCACGAAGCCGTTGGGCAGGCGACACGGCGCATCCGGGTTGGCGCAGGTCAGTTCGACCGGCGTGGGCGCACGCGACGACTGCGACACGCTGCCGAAGGTGGTGAGGCTGTCGTTGACCTGCCACGTCAAACCGCCGGCCAGGTTCAGACGCTTGAATTCGTGATCGCCGGACAGGCTGGTGTCGTCGTCATCGTCGCCGCCGGCGAATTCCACGTCCGGAGAGGTGTCGTGCAGCGAGATCGAGGTGCGGTTGTAACGTCCGGCCAGCGTGCCTTCGAGCGTTTCGGTAATCGGCACCCGCTGCATGAAGAACAGGCTGGCGGTGCTGTTGTGCGCCGACACGCCGGTCAGCGATTCGCCGGATACGATGCCGCTGCCTACGGTGCCGCGTTCGTCGGTGAGGCTAGCCAGCTCCGTCTGCTGGGAGAAGTCGCTGCTGGCATAGTCGAGGCTGGTGCCCACGATCAGCTCGCCGCCGAGCACGCCGTTCTGGCGACCCTGCAGATTCAGGCCAAAGCCGTTTTCCTTGGTCTGCGACGTGTTTTCGGTGCCGCCGATCACGCTATCGCTGGCGACCAGCGGATTGCCGTCGGCATCGAAGACGATTTCCTCGTCGCCGCCGTCTTCGGCTTCTTCACAGAGCAGGCCGGCATTGCCGGCGTCTTCGCAGTCCTCGAACTCGGAGCCGTCGCCGTTGAACGTGTTGATTTCGTTGCGGCGGTAATAGGCCCCCCAGGCCAGGGTGAAATCCTCGCTGTAATCGCGCGTGCCGCGCAGGTTGAACATCACCATTTCCGGGCTGGTTTCATCGGGGTAGGTGAACACCGCGTCGCGACCTTCGGCGTCGGCGAGTTCGGCCGGGATGGCGCCGTTGCCGCGCAGGCTGTTGTCGGCCGCGGTGATCGAAAAGTCCAGCGTGCCGTTGTCGGTAATCGTGGAGAACTGGGTGAACAGCTGGGCCACGTCGGAGTCGGAGAAATCGCGCCAGCCGTCTTCCGACATGCCCTGGGCGGCGAAATACCAGGCATCGGTACCGTTGTTGCCACCGGCCTGCACATGGCCGCCGAAGCGCCCGAAGTCGCCGCCGAACAGCTCGGCCTCGGCGCCCTGGTAGGTAAAGCCGGTCTTGGTCTTGAGCGACAACGCGCCGCCCAGCGTGTTTTGCCCGAACAGCGGATTGGAGCCGGGGATGAGATCGATGGATTCGATCGCCACCTGTGGTATCAGGTCCCAGTTCACCGTGTCGCCGAAGGGTTCGTTGATGCGCACGCCGTCCTGATAGATCGACAGGCCCTGCGGCAGTCCGAGCAGCGGCGAGGCGGTATAGCCGCGGTAATTCAGATCCGGCTGGAACGGGTTGTTGGTGGCGTCGTTGACGTGGACGCTGCCCAGTTCCTGCTGCATGTACTGGTTGAGATTAAGCGTTTCGGCCCGCTCGATGTCCTGGCTTTCGGCGTGTTGCACGTTGGCCGGATAGCGATCGGCATCCACCTCGCTGCCGGCAAACGGCGTCGCGCCGATGATGTCGATGCCGCCCAGTTCGAGTGGCTGGGCGGTCGCGTTCTGTGTGCCCATGACGCATACCGCGCCCACCGTAAGGCCTAGTCCCCTGCGATAGTTCATCGCTCCCCGCACCGTTTTTATTATGTAGTGCTATCGAGTCTCGGCCGTGCGGATTGCGCTGCTCAATGGGGATTCTTCCCGATTTCGGCGGTATGCGACCTTTTGCCGAGGCCGTCTAGGCGAGCGGAATATCGGCCTGAATGCGGGTGCCGTGGCGACGTCGACTGTCGACCTGCAGATGTCCGCCAAGCAGGTCGATACGTTCGGCCATTCCGGACAGCCCGAGGCCGGGGCGGTAGGCGTCGGTATCGAAACCGCGCCCGTCGTCACGCACATCGACCTGCAAGCGATCGGTTCCCAGGGTCACCGAGATATCGATATGGGCAGGCCGGCCGTGCCGCAGGGCGTTGGTGAGCGCTTCCTGAACCAGGCGGAAGACGTGGATCGCGATCGGGGTGGGGATATCCGCCAGGCGGTCGTTGCCCGAGTAGACGAACGACACATCGCGATGGCTGCGCTGACGGCCGGCGACGTGGTTTTCCAGGGCCGCGTCGAGGCCGAGCTCGTCGAGACCCGGCGGACGCAGGCGCTGCATCATCAATCGGGTCTGGTCGTAGATCTGCCCGGCAACCGCGGCAATGGCTTCGGCGGATTCGGCGACGCCGGGCGGCAGCTTTTTGCCGCGCGAGAGAATGCCGGCGGCGTCGGCCCGGATTGCGGTCAGGCTCTGGCCGAGTTCGTCGTGCAGTTCGCGCGCGATGTTGTGGCGTTCGTCTTCCTGAATACGCAGCGAATGTTCGCGCAGGCGCCGGTTTTCGCGCTGGGCGGCGTCGAGCGTGGCGGCCATGTGATTGAACTGGGCCGCGATACCGTCGAACTCCGGCAGCGAGAAACGGGGCAGGCGAATACCGTAGTCGCCGTGCTCGATACGCGCGAGCGCGGCGTCGATACGCCGTACCGGTACAAGGGCGCGCCCGAACAGACGATAGACCACCACGATGGTCGCCAGATAGAACACGATCAGAAGGGCGAGCAATCCGCGGGTGTCCTGCCAGGCTTCCGCGATTTCGTCGTCGGGGTCGGCGAGGATCACCATGCTGTAGTCGGGTGCGACCGCGAGCCGGCGTTCGGGCAGGGACTCGGGCCGGGTCAGGGCGGCAAACCAGGCCGGTGCGCCGGCCGACTCGGGGTTGGTGCAACCCCTGGGCGACGCCTCGCCACGCTCGATCAACGACAGGCATAGATGGCGCAGGTGGCCTATATCCGACAGCTGCCGGGCGGCGGCAAGGGCATCGTCGTCCCGGCGGATCGTGTTGTCGACCAGGTCGCCGGCCAGGGCGATGCTGGCCTGCATCTCTTCGGTCACCGCGCGCTGGGCGTTATGGATGACCAGCCAGGTCGCCGCGCCCAGAATGACGGCCAGCAGCAGGGTCACGGCAATCATCAGCCGTTGCCGCAGGCGCAGTCGCCGGCTGGCCTGTCGCGGCGCGGGGGATTGCCGACACGCCCTAGAGCCCGACGACACCGGTACGAATCGCCAGTCGGGTCAGCTCGGCGGTGCCGCCCACGCCCAGCTTCGCGCGTAGACGCGATGCATGATTGGCGACGGTCTTGGGGCTGACGAACAGCTCCTCGGCGATATCGTTCACGCTCGAGCCCGAGGCCAGCAGGCGGAAAATCTCGAACTCGCGCGAAGACAGACAGGCCAGCGGCGACGTGCTGTCCTGTGCCGAGGCGACGATATCGTCAGCCAGGCCCGGGTCCAGATATTCGCGCCCGCAGGCCACCTGACGCACGCCCTCGATCAATACGTCGGCCACCGCCCGTTTGCCGATATAGCCGGTCGCCCCCGCGGCCAGCGCACGGCGCACGAAAATGGCTTCTTCGTGTACCGAAAACACCAGCACCCGTGTACCCGGGTGACGGCTGCAGATACGTCGCGTGGTTTCGATGCCGCTCATGCCCGGCAACGACAGGTCCATGACGATCACGTCGAAGTTGTGCTCGCGGCACAGGGCATAGGCGCGTTCGCCGCTATCGGCCTCGCCGGCGACTTCGATATCGCCGGCCAGCTTGAGCAGGCGCGCATAGCCGGCGCGCACGACGGCATGATCGTCGACGAGCAGAACCCGGATCGGCTGCTTGGGCATGGCAAACTCCTGACGCATTCGAGTACGCGTTAGGCCCTACGATAGCGTAATCGAACAGCGGCCCGGGCGCGCCAACCCGGCGACGGCAAAAGAAAACTTGATTATCCACGAAGCTCGGCACCGGCGTGAAGCCTTGAGCACGCACGCTGCTGCCGAGACATCCAGGCACGAAGGGACTATCAGAAAATCCGCGTAATCCGAGAAATCGGCGGTTCCTCTCGAGGAACGAAGCCATTACACGGTCGATTACGCAACTGCATGGACATCGTGCGGCGCCTGCGCGCTGCCTTTAGCCGTGTCGCGTGCATTGGCGGGCCCACTGCCTGCTTGAGCGCAGCAGCGAAGCCGCATACAAGGATCAGTAAAGAGAAAGCCGGCTGCAAGGGGGCGCAGCCGGCTTCGGGTACACGGCCGCCGAGGGGGCGCGACGGCCGTGTGCCGGGCTACAACGACACCGTCACGGTCTTGGTTTCGGTGTAGTTGTTGAGCACCTGGGCGCCCATTTCGCGGCCCCAGCCGGACTGCTTGTAACCGCCGAACGGCAGCGCCGCGTCGAAGATGTTGTAGCAGTTCACCCACACCGTGCCGGCCCGCAGCTTGGCGGCCAGCTTGTGCGCGCGGCCGATATCCTGCGTCCATACGCCCGAGGCCAGGCCGAACACTGTGTCGTTGGCCCGGTTGACCAGATCGCGGTCGAAATCGGAGAACTTCGTCGCCGTGACCACCGGCCCGAAGATCTCTTCCTGCACCACCTTCATGTCGTCGGAGACATCGGTAAGCACGGTCGGCTTCACGAAATAGCCGTCGCCTTCGCCGCGTTCACCGCCGGCGGCCGCTCTCGCGCCCTGGCTCTTGCCGGATTCGAGATAGCCGGTCACCCGGTCGAACTGGGTACGCGATACCAGCGGTCCCATCTGCGTTTCCGGATCCAGCCCCGGGCCGAGCTTGATGTTGCGCGCGAACTCGGCCACGCCTTCCACCACCTGGTCGTACACTTTTTCATGCACGAACAGCCGCGAACCGGCGGCGCAGCACTGGCCATGGTTGAAGAAGATCGCGTTGGCCGCGCCCGGAATGGCTTTGTCCAGGTCGGCATCGTCGAGCACGATATTCGGCGATTTGCCGCCCAGCTCCAGCGACACTTTCTTGAGGTTGCCCTTGGCGGCATCGACGATCAGCCGGCCCACTTCGGTCGAGCCGGTAAAGGCGATCTTGTCGACCATGGGGTGCGCCGCGATCGGCGCGCCGGCCTCTTCGCCGAAGCCGGTGATGATATTGACCACGCCATCCGGCACGCCGGCTTCCTGCATGATCTCGGCGAGCTTGAGTCCGGACAGCGGCGTTTCCTCGGCAAGCTTCATGACGATGGTATTGCCGGTGGCCAGCGCCGGCGCCAGCTTCCAGGCCGCCATCAGCAGCGGGAAGTTCCAGGGGATGATCTGGCCGCATACGCCCACCGGTTCGCGCCGGGTATAGGCATGCCATTCGGCACCCGGTGCATAGGGCACGCTCGGGGTGATCATTTCGCCGTTGAGCTTGGTCGCCCAGCCGGCCATGTAGCGAAACATCTCCGCGGCCAGCGGCACGTCGGCGGCCCGGGCGATGGAAATCGGTTTGCCGTTGTCCAGCGACTCGAGCTGGGCCAGCTCTTCCTGATATTCCATGATCAGATCGCCGATCTTCCAGACGATCTGCTGGCGTTCGGCGGGGGCCATCTTCGTCCACGGGCCATCGTCGAAGGCACGGCGCGCGGCCTTCACGGCCTTGTCGACATCCACCCTGGTGGCCGACTGGGCCTGGGCGATGACCTGGTCGTTGGACGGGTTGTAGACGTCGAACGTCTCGCCCGATTCACAGGCCACCCATTGGCCGTCGATCAGCATCTTGCGCGGGCTGTCGATGAATTGCTGGACGCTCGGTTCGAGCGATACTTCGGAAGCAGCTACTGCACACATATCGATTCTCTCCTCCATTGGTTTTATCGCGCCGGCAATCGCGTTGCGGGCCTCGGTTTTTACGTATTCGTCGTAGGTACGGCGAAACCGCAGATCCAAACCGCAAGATTCAGGCCATACGCCAGACGCATGAAAATCAGCGGGTTGCGCAAGCCGCCGGCCGCGCGGTGAGGGCTCGGCTGTCACGTTTTCGATACAGCAGCGTTGCAGCCTGCGCCACGGCTGATACACCCGCTTGTCTGCGCTTTTCGAACCTGCTAGAACCAAGACAGACCCGCGTCACAAGCGGGCGACATAAATGCGAAGACCCGTGCAACGCGCGGGTTCGTGCGAGGAGCAGCGATGGTCGATCTGGCGGCGCATCCTTCGACGGCGACAGTCCACGGCGACTCGGCCGATCTGGTGGCGGGTTCCTGGAACCGCTGCATTCGCGATTACGGGCTCGACCCGGCGCGTATCGAGCTGGACGTGGTGTCGCGCAGCCAGCTCAGCGCGCATCGCGACGAGCTGGCCGAGGTCGTCTGTCTCGCCCGCGACGAAATGGACAACCTGGCCGCCCAGATCGCCGGCGCCGGCTATGCGCTGATGATTACCGGCGCCCACGGCGTGATCCTCTACAACCGGGTGGACGCCAGCCTGCGCGAGAATTTCCGGGCCGCCGGGCTATGGGACGGCGCCAACTGGAGCGAGTGGCGCCAGGGCACCAACGGTATCGGCACCTGCATCGTCGAGCAGCGGCCGGTGGTCATCCACTGTGCTGATCATTTCGCCGTACGCCATACCGGCCTGAGTTGTTCGGCCGCGCCCATCCGCAACGCGGCCGGCGAGCTGCTGGCGGTGCTCGATGCCTCCTCGGTGCAGTGCGAGGGCACGCGCGCCGGCCAGATGCATACCGTGGCGCTGGTGAGCATGTCGGCCCGGCTGATCGAAAAAAACCTGTTCCTGAACGCGCACCGCGATTCGCGGGTGCTGCGCTTTCATGGCCGGCCCGAGTTCGTGGGCCTGATCCACGATGGCCTGCTCGCCATCGACGACGATGATCGTATTCTGGCCGCCGACGACAATGCCGCCCTTCAGCTGGGCGCGGACGGGCGCCAGGCGCTGATCGGCGAGTCGCTCGAGCAGATATTCGATATCGCGGGCGCCGAACTGGATGCAGCGGCCGAAAACCAATCCCGCACGGTCTGGCCTCTGCACGAGCGCGCACGCGGGCGTCGTTATTTCGCACGCTTGCACGCGTCGGCACGCCGCCGTGCCGTGCCGCGTGGTCTGTACATACCGGCGCGCGCCGCCCATCGTCGGCCGGGCCTGGATGAGCTGGCCGGCGCCGATCCGGTCATGGCCGAAAACGTGCGCTGTGCCAGGCGCGTGGTCGACCGACGTATTGCCATCATGCTGTGCGGCGAAACCGGCACCGGCAAGGAGGTGTTCGCCCGGGCCATCCACGAGGCAAGCACGCGGGCGAGCGCACCGTTCGTGGCCGTGAACTGTGCCGCCATCCCGGAAACGCTCATCGAGGCCGAACTGTTCGGCTACAAGCCGGGCGCGTTCACCGGCGCGAGCCGCGAGGGCATGCGCGGCAAGCTGCTGCAGTCGTCCGGCGGCACGCTGTTTCTCGACGAAATCGGCGATATGCCGCTGGCGCTGCAAACACGGCTGCTGCGCGTGCTGGAAGAACGCGAGGTGGTACCGCTGGGCGGCGATACGCCGATCGCGCTCGACCTCAACGTGATCTGTGCGACCCATGCCGATCTGGGCGAACGGGTGGCCGCTGGCGACTTCCGGGCCGATCTCTACTACCGGCTCGACGGCATCACGCTCACGCTTGCGTCGGTACGCCAGCGCGCCGACCGCGAGGCCCTGCTGCGTTCGGTGATCGCCGGGGAGCAGGACGACGGCAGCACCGCCATTCGCCTCGCCGAGGATGCGATGGCTGCACTGCTGCACTACGACTGGCCCGGCAATATCCGCCAGATGCGCAACGTCATGCGTACGGCGCTCGCGCTATGCGAAGACGGGCTCGTACGCCTGTCGGACCTGCCGGATGAGCTGGTCGAACACGCGCAACGCGGTGATGTGCTGGCGCGCGCGGCGCAAGCGGATGTAGCCGAGCCGGCCAACCCGTTGGCCAATGCCGAACGCGATGCCCTGATCGGCACACTGGAAGCCAGCGGCTGGAACGTCACCCGCGCAGCGCTGCAGCTGCAGACAAGCCGCAACACCCTCTATCGCAAGATGAAGAAGCACGGCATCGAGCCGTCGCAGAAGCGCTGATCGGCGTCTGGCGCAGAGCCGTATAGCCCCGAACGCAGCTGGCATGACTCCTGCCTGATTGAGCGACCGAACCGGTCTTCGCAGGATGAAATCATGTATGTACGCGTACTCGGATCGGCCGCCGGCGGCGGCTTTCCGCAGTGGAATACCAATGTCGGGCTCAATCGCAAGCTGCACGAGGGCACGACCCGTGCCCAGGCCCGCACCCAGTCGTCGATTGCTGTCAGCGCGGACGCCAAGCACTGGCTGCTGGTCAACGCCTCGCCCGATGTGCGCCAGCAGATTCTCGACTTCGAAGCACTTCGCCCGGCGCCGGAAACACGTGGTACCGGCATCGGCGCCGTGCTGCTCATGGATAGCCAGATCGATCACGCCACCGGGCTGACCATCCTGCGCGAGGGCGACACGCTGCCCGTCTGGTCGACGCGTCCCGTCTACGAAGATCTTACTACCGGTCTGCCGCTGTTCAACGTGCTCTCACACTACTGCGGCGTGGACTGGCACGAGATCGATACCGCGGCCGAACACTTCGCAATCGACGGCGTGCCGGGGCTGTCGTTTCGTGCGGTCGAGCTGTCCTCGGCCGCGCCGCCGTATTCGCCGCACCGGGGCGACCCGCATCCCGGCGACAACATCGGCCTGATCGTGACCGACGACGCCACCGGCGGCACGCTGTTCTATGCGCCGGGGCTCGGCGCGCCGGACGACACCATCGCCGCCGTCGCACGGCAATCGGATTGTCTGCTCGTGGACGGCACCTTCTTCACCGAAACCGAGATGATCGACCAGGGCGTGGGCGTGAAGCCCGCCGCGGCAATGGGCCATCTGCCGCAGTCCGGCGAGAACGGCATGCTGGCCTGGCTGGCGAAGTTTCCCGACAAGCGCCGGGTGCTCATCCATATCAACAACACCAATCCCATCCTCGACCCGGATTCGCCCGAGCGTGCCACGGTCGAAAACGCCGGGGTGGAAGTCGCCTATGACGGCATGGAAATAAAGCTATGAGCGTTGCCAACGACGGACAAAAGCCCTGGTCGCGTGACGAATTCGAAGCCCGCCTGCGAGCGATGGGCGCGCGCTATCACATCCATCATCCCTATCACCGGATGATGCACGAAGGCCGCTGCACGCCGGATCAGATCCGTGGCTGGGTGCTCAACCGCTACTACTATCAGGTCTGTATCCCCATCAAGGATGCCAACGTGCTCGCCAACTGTCCGGACCCGGCCGCACGCCAGCTCTGGGTCCAGCGCATCCTCGACCACGACGGCGCGCCGGGCGAAACCGGCGGCATCGAAGCCTGGCTGATGCTGGCCGAAGCCACCGGCCTGGATCGCGACCGCGTCGCCAACCTCACCGACTTGCTGCCCGGCGTGCGTTTCGCCGTCGATGCCTATGTGAACTTCGCCCGGCGTGCGACCTGGCAGGAAGCCGCCTGCTCATCGCTCACCGAACTGTTCGCGCCGGAAATCCATCAGCAGCGCCTGACCGGCTGGCCCGATCACTATCCCTGGATCGACGACACAGGGCTGAGCTATTTCCGCAAGCGCCTGTCGGAAGCACGGCGCGATGTCGAACACGGCCTGCGGGTCACGCTCGACCATTTCACCACCCGCGCCGAGCAGGAACACGCGCTATCGATTCTGCAGTTCAAGCTCGACGTGCTGTGGAGCATGCTCGATGCGATGTGGATGGCCTATGTCGAAGACCGGCCGCCGTATCACAGCTGCCCGGAGCCGCAGACATGAGCGCCGACACCCCCGTTTCCGATAGCGCCGTGCCACAGATCACCCGTGGCCATCGCCTGCAGTTCGAACCGGCGCAGGGCTGCCACGTCCTGCTCTACCCGGAAGGCATGATCACCCTCAACGACAGCGCCGCCGAAATCCTGCAGCGCTGCGATGGCCAGCGGTCCGTGCAGGCGATCTGCACCGATCTCTCGGCGGCGTTCGACGGGGCAGAGGTTACGGCGGATGTGCATGATTTCTTGAAGCTTGCCGCCTCGCACGGCTGGGTCATATTGGCTTGAGCCGAGTGCGATAGCTTGGGCAGCGCAGTCTGGCTATTACGAAGACGACGCTGCGCGCCTGGGACTTCCCCCCCCCCCG
>DJIE01000182.1:627-2233 GCA_002433465.1 Salinisphaera sp. UBA6602 | reverse complement strand
CCCCCCCCCCCGGGGGGTTGTGAGCCCGACGTTCGTTGCCGTCTCGACGCCATTTTGCGACTGTGTCGGAGGCAGTTGATGTAGGGCCGACAAACCAACGTTTATCGCGCTTACCTGTGTGGAATAGAACGACGGGGTTTGACCGAGTTCCCGGTTTTCTTCAAGCGGATAATCAAGCATTCCGGAATTGGTCGGCTTTGCTATATTGTGTTAATAAATCACACAGCGGTATCATTACATGGGCAGGACGACCAGTATCACCATCGGTTCTCAAATGGACGAGTTCGTGGGCAAATTGGTTGCCTCGGGCCGCTATGGCTCAACCAGCGAAGTCGTACGCTCCGCATTACGGTTGCTCGAACGCCAGGAACAGGCGACCGCCGCACTCCGGGCGGCTGTAGAAGCCGGAGAACGCAGCGGCGAGAGCGACGAATCGCTACGAGATATCGCCGTCCGGGTGAAGCATCGCCACGATGTATAGGCTGTCGACCCTTGCGGCTGAAGACTTTGCAACGATCTACGAATACACCCTGCTGAACTTCGGCGTCGATCAGGCCGATGCCTATACCCGGCATCTGGATCAGATCATGCGGCTGCTGGCTGAAACGCCTGATATGGGGCGCGAGTGTCCCGATATCGCCGAGGGGCTTCTTCGTCACGATCACCGTCACCACGTTATTTTCTATCGTGCCCGTGCGCACGACATATTCGTTATCCGCGTGCTTCATCAGCGCATGGAGCCATTGCGGCATTTCGATGATCTGGATATCGACTGATCGGGAAAACCCTACTCGGCGCGTTCGGCGGCAGCGGTTTGATTCGCGCCTAGCAGTTTACGGCCCCTCGCGTGCCAGCCGTGACCCGTGCAGCCGCTTGGAATTCTTCGGATTGCGAAACACGATCGGCTGGGCGGTGGGCGCTTCGACAGGCTGTGCGTTCGCGCGCTCGACGGCGTCGGTCACGAGATGATGCTGGGGTGATTTCGCACAGACCGGGTCGGTGGCGTACATGTCGCCGGTGAGCATATAGGCCTGGCAGCGGCAGCCGCCGAAGTCCTTTTCCTTTTCATCGCAGGATTGGCACGGCTCGGGCATCCAGTCGAAACCGCGGAATTTGTTGAAGCCCATCGAGTGCTTCCAGATCTGCTCGATGCTTTGCTCGCGGACGTTCGGAAACGTGATCGGCAGCTGTCGCGCACTGTGGCACGGTAGTGCCGTACCGTCTGGAGTGATGTCGAGGAACAGGTTGCCCCAGCCGTTCATGCAGCCCTTGGGACGCTCTTCGTAATAGTCCGGCGTGACGAAGATCAGCTTGCAGGGATGGTTCTCGGCAGCGAGCTTGTCGCGCCATTCATTGGTGATGCGTTCGGCACGCACCAGCTGTTCCTTGCTCGGCAGCAGNNGAGCAGCTGCGACAGGGTTCCTTCATCCAGTCGTAGCCGCGGAAATGATTGAAGGCGGGGGATTCGCCCCAGATCCAGTCGATGTCGTGATCGACCACGTTCGGGAATTCCAGGCCGGGTAGCTGGCGCGCGGCATGGCAGGGCAGGGCCACGCCGTCCGGAGCGATGGTGAGAAAGATATCGCCCCAGCCGCTCATGCAGGCC
>DJIE01000182.1:0-203 GCA_002433465.1 Salinisphaera sp. UBA6602 | reverse complement strand
AGCTGTTCGCGGGTGGGCATGAGCGCGTCGCGGTTATGCCAGGCCCAGCCGTAGTACTGGGTGTTGGCCAGTTCTACATAGTCGGCGTCGAGCGCTTCGGCCATGGCGATGATTTCTTCGATATCGTCGATGTTCTTTCGGTGCAGCACGATGTTGAGCACCATCGGGTAGCCGTGGCGTTTGATCGCACGGGCCATGTCCTT
>DJIE01000010.1:4211-4596 GCA_002433465.1 Salinisphaera sp. UBA6602 | reverse complement strand
GCGTGCCAGCGTCGCCCGGCTCGCGCTTGGGCGCCAATCGTTCATGCGGGGCCGGTTTCCTCGGGCCGTGCGCGGTCGTCAGCCTTCGTTGGCGCGGGAGACGTATTCGCCCTTGCGGGTGTCGACCTTGAGCGTTTCGCCTTCTTCGATGAACAGCGGCACGCGTACCACGGCCCCGGTTTCCAGCGTGGCCGGCTTGCCGCCGCCGCCGGAGGTGTCACCACGTACACCCGGATCGGTTTCGGTCACGGTCAGGGTGACGAAGTTCGGCGGCTCGACCTGCAGCGGCGTGCCGTTCCAGAGCGTCACGCTGCAGGTGTCCTGTGCCTTGAGCCACTTGGTCGCGTCGCCCACCGCGGCTTCGCCGGCCTGATACTGCTCGAAG
>DJIE01000010.1:3690-3887 GCA_002433465.1 Salinisphaera sp. UBA6602 | reverse complement strand
TGTTCGGCTCCATGAAGTGCCAGAACTCGCCGTCGTGGTAGAGATACTGCAAATCCACGTCCATGACGTCGGCGGCTTCGACGCTGTCGCCCGACTTGAAAGTGCGCTCGATCACGCGGTTGGTCTTGAGGTTGCGGATCTTGACGCGGTTGAACGCCTGGCCCTTGCCGGGTTTGACGAACTCGTTCTCGACGATG
>DJIE01000010.1:0-3564 GCA_002433465.1 Salinisphaera sp. UBA6602 | reverse complement strand
CCGTCGGTCTTCATGAAGTACCACATGTCACCGTCGGTGTAGAGGTACTCCATGTCCAGATCCATGACGTCGGCGCCTTCCAGCGACTCGCCGGACTTGAAGGTGCGCTCCCAGACACGCCCCGTGATCAGGTTGCGTAGCTTGACGCGGCTGAATGCCTGGCCCTTGCCCGGCTTGACGAACTCGTTCTCGACGATGGCACAGGGATCGCCATCGAGAATGATCTTGAGCCCGCCCTTGAACTGGTTGGTATTAAAGGTCGCCATAAAAGCTTGTCTGGTTGGTTGAAAACCGCACGCCAAAAAAGGCGCGCCCGGTTGGCGCGGCGCGGACGGCGTTCTACACTGACTGCCATGCATCACGCCAGCGTCGAGCCCCTGCGCGCGCCTGCCCGAAAGCGCGCCAGTCTATCGCAAACCGGTCATGGCTGGCAGCAGGCCATGCGCGAGTCGGTCACCGATATCCATACCCTGCTCGATCTGCTCGCGCTCGACGACACCGCACGCGCTGCGTTCGCCCACGTACGCACCGGCTTCCCGCTGCGTGTGCCTCGCAGTTATATCGCGCGCATGCGCCGTGGCGATATCAACGACCCGCTGCTACGCCAGGTTCTGCCCGTCGAGGCCGAGAACGCCGATGTCGCCGGTTTCTCCATGGACGCCGTGGGCGATCACGCCAGCGCTCTGGGCGATGGCGTACTGCATAAATACCACGGCCGTGCGCTGCTGGTGACCACGGGCGCCTGCGCGGTCCACTGTCGCTACTGCTTCCGACGCCATTTCGACTATGCGAACCAGCACGCAGGCGCCCGTCAGGGCGACGCCGCGCTTGCCCATATCGCAGCCGATAAGAGCATCAACGAAGTCATTCTGTCCGGGGGCGATCCGCTATCGCTGAGCAATGCCCGGCTCGAGGCGCTGGGCGAATCGCTGGACACGATCGACCATGTCAGCCGGATTCGTATTCATACCCGCACCGCGGTGGTATTGCCCGAACGCATCGATGCCGGCCTGATCGACTGGGTGGCCCGACGCCGCCAGCAATGCGTGATCGTCATCCATGCCAACCATGCCCAGGAGCTCGACGACGATGTCGCCGCGCGCCTGGCAGCGCTGCGCGAGGCCGGCGCAACGCTGCTCAATCAGGCGGTTCTGCTCAAGAACGTCAACGATGATGTCGATACATTGATAGAACTCAGTGAACGGCTCTTTGCACTGGGCGTAATGCCGTACTATCTGCACATGCTCGACCGAGTTGCCGGCAGCGCCCATTTCGAAGTGGCCGATGCGCAGGCACTCGCGCTCATCAACCGTGTGGCCGCGCGCCTGCCCGGCTATCTGGTGCCCCGGTTGGCACGGGAGAGTGCTGGCGATGCGGCCAAGCAGGTATTGGGCCACGATGCCGGCGCGAGCAGCGCGCATAGGCGATGATCTCAAGGGGGAAGGATTGAACCAGCACACAACGGCCTCACAGCCCGGTACCGGGGTTGGCAAGACCCTGGCGATCCTCGCGGTCACGGCGGACGACACGGTCTTCGAGCGCGTGCGTGACGTGCTCGAAGACAGCGACGATCCGGTAGACCTGGTTCGCGCCGAGGACCCGACACAGCTGGGCGAGCAAGACGCCATATCCGGCGTTGCCGTGGTTGCCCTGCACTGCCATGCCGATGATTCGCGCGCACGCCGCGAGCTTGGGCTCGTACACGGCCTGGCCGGCGTCGCGCCGATCCTGGTGCTCGACAACGCCGATGCGGGCGTCGACGCCAGCACCGCGCGCGAGGACGGCGCCTGGGATATGGTCGCGACGGCCGATCGCGAGCTGCTGCGCCTGCGCCTGCGCCAGGCCCTGGAAGTCGGACGTGTGCGTGTCGAGCTGCAAGACGCCGCACAGCGCCTGAACCAGACGCAGCGCCGCCTCGACGTGCTGCTCAGCCACGGGCAGGACGCCCGCGCGACCCTCGTTGGCCAGCGCGTGGCCGAGCCCAGCCCAGCCTTCGCGCGCCTGATCGGCGTCAAGGATATCGAAAGCGCGCGCGGCATCGATCTGCTCGATCGCGTGGCGCCACACGATCGCAGCCGCTTCTCCGAGGCACTCGACCAGGTCGCCACCCAGCAGTCGGATGCATCGCTGGTATTCGACCTGACCACCCACCTCAATCATCGCCAGAGCGTACGCGCCTTGCTGACCCCGGGCGTCGCCGAAAAAAGCGACGAGCGGCGAACCAACGTGGTGCTGCAACTGGTCGACAGTGAAAACGGCGCCGGCGACGGCAGCCGCGGGCCGGCGCTCGACGGGCGCATGGCCCTGCACTCGGTGCTGTCGCAGACCGTCAGCCGAGCCAAGGAATACGTGCTGGGTATGGTTTTTGTGGCCGTCGACGAGGTGGCCGGGCTGCAGGATCAGTACGGCCTCGCCGAAAGCGATCTGCTGCTGCAGGAAGTCGGGCTCTACCTCATCCAGGCCCTGCGCGGCGAAGATCGCGTATTCCGGTTTGCTGCCGGCGAATACGTAATGATCGTCGAACGGCATTCCGCAAACGAAATCGAGGAATTCGCCCAGAGCCTGCAAGGCGCGTTGGCCGAGGAAGCGTTCGGCGACGAACATCAGAGCGCTGCGCTGACCGCCAGTCTGGCCTACTGTGTGCTATCCGGCGGCTCCTCGCAGAACGACGCCCATCTGCAGCGGCTGATGAACGCCGCCTACGAACTACGCGAGCAAGGTGGCAACGCCTGCCGCAAATGCACGGTCGACAGCCCCGCCGATGCCAGCGCCGGCGCGCATGACGTCTGGGTACAGCGCCTGCGCGACGGGCTCGACCAGGATCGCTTCAGCCTTGCCTATCAGGGTGTCACCAGCCTTGCGGGCGATAGCCAGCCTTACTTCGACGTGCTGCTGCGCTATGTGGACGACCGCGGTGCGCTCGTGCGCCCGGGCGAATTCCTGCCCGCCGCCGAGCACGCGCAAATGATGCCGGATATCGACCGCTGGGTCGTACAGCGGGCCATCGACGTTATCTGGCAGCAAAAAGCCAAGAACACCGAAATCATCCTGTTCGTGAAACTCTCGCCCGCCACGATCGAAGCGGGCGACGCCTTCACCGAGTGGCTGGCCCAGGCGATCGAGCAGCGGTCGATTGACCCGAGCGCGCTGATTTTCAGCTTTCGCGAAGACGACGTCCGCAGCAATAGCCGGGCAAGCGGGCAGCTCGCACAGGCCCTGGCCGACGCCGGTTATCGGGTCGCGCTGACCCACTACGGCAGCACGCCGAAAGCCGTCCAGATACTCGACCGGATGCCGGCCCACTTCATCAAGCTTGCGCCGGACTTTGCGCGCCAGATTCTCGGCCGCGAACAGGACGAGCGGCTTGCCCATATCATTGCCAGTGCGCGCGAGCGCGGAATCCCGCTGATCGCCGAACAGATCGAGGACGCCAACAGCATGGCGCGCCTCTGGCAAGCCGGCATCAACTACGTGCAGGGTCACTTCATCCAGGAGCCCGACACCGAGGCGCTGGCCGACGACACGGCCGCGCCCACGCTGTAGGGAACCTCTGATCTATTCATC
>DJIE01000235.1:4044-16918 GCA_002433465.1 Salinisphaera sp. UBA6602 | reverse complement strand
ACCAGAATCTCCGGCGAGGCCCCCACCACGTGGTGATCGCCGAAGTTGAAGTAGTACATATAGGGCGACGGGTTCAGGCTGCGCAACGCCCGATACAACGACATCGGCTCGGCGTTGAACGGCGCCGACAGGCGCTGGCTGGGCACCACCTGCATCACATCGCCGGCCTGGGTGTAGTCGCGAATACGCCGGACTGCGTCTTCATAGCCGGCCTGGGTCAGCCCGGACACGAAACGGCTGTCGTCGAGCAGTTCGGGCGCGGTTTCGCCGGCGTTCGCTCGGGTCGTGCTGGTGGTCAGCGGCTGTTCGAGACGGTCGAGCAGGGCATCGAGGCGCTCGGCCACGCGTTCCCGGTCGGCGGCGTCGCCCTCGACATGGTGGGCCACGCAGTAGAGCTTGCCCGACAGGTTGTCGAAAATTACCAGCTCTTCGGCGATCAGCAGCAGGATATCCGGCAGATCGAGCGGGTCGTTCTTGCCGGCGCCGCCCGCGGCCAGACGCGGCTCGATATAACGAATCGTGTCGTAGCCGAAATAGCCGACCAGACCGCCGGTCAGGCGCGGCAGCTCGGGCAGGCGTGGCAGCGGCCGGGCATCGTTGAAGGCCTGGATCCAGGCCAGCGGATCGTCGGTCTCGATCTGTTCGAGAATCTCGTCGTCGCGTTCGTGAACCAGCGTATGGCCCCGTACGCGGATACGCTCGGCGCAGGGCAGGCCGATGATCGAATACCGGCCCCAGCGTTCGCCGCCCTGGACCGATTCCAGCAGGAACGAATAAGGCGCATCGGCCAGCTTCAGATAGGTCGAAAGCGGGGTGTCGAGATCGGCCAGCGCTTCGACCACCAGCGGCACGCGCGGGTGGTGGAGCGAATGGGTCGATTCGCGGTGGGAAGAAGACGAATTGTTCATGAAATCACTCGATCGAAAATCGCAAGAAGTGCGCGCTCGATTGGCCTGACGGCCGGTCGAAATACGCGCGAGGGCATGCCCGGGCTTTTCAGCCCCGCCAGTCGCCTTCTCGCCATCGCCAGGCCGCATCAAAGGCGCGGTTGGCGGTGTTTTTGAATCGATTCGATTTCATGTCGGTCTTGTCGTTCGGCTTGGGCACGTCGAGTGCCACTACGACCGCAATGCTGACTTATCTGGCCGGGCTTGCCAAGTCGGGCAGGCCGGGCACGGCAGAACAAACACGGGCGTGCCGAGTGCCGGCCGCGACGACGAGCGCGCCTGCGACGGCGTACGCGCGTCAGGCCCTGGGCAGGGCGTTTCACTTCGTCTCTGGCTAGTCGTACCGGGCGTTATATTCGAATCCTGCCTGAGCTGCGCTCAAGGTCGCTGTTTTGGCAGTGTTTTTGCGCGCAGCACCGGTGAGTCGCTCGGAAAAGAACGGGCATCGGAAAATTTTGATTCCGGCAATTCTGGGGTTAAAGCCAATATCCATGCGGATCTGGCCGCGCGAGCCTGTTTAGGCGCATGACGTTGAATTGTTTTTTTCAAAGCCGTGGTGATAGCTTTCCGCCGATCGGCGTATCGCCCGTCAAGAAAATAAATAGCGCGCAATCAGAAGGTTGGCCGCGTTTTTCGATGACGTGCAGTCGTGGGGGATAACAGGCAGCGAGGCGTGAGGCCGTGTACTCATACCCAGGAGGAGACTGTCATGCCTGTTATCAACGTTCGTCCCGCGCCGTGGGCGCTCGCCCTGTGCTTCGTGGCCATTGCATGGATGGGCCCTCAGCGCATCGCGCGGGCCAGCGATAACGAGGGTTTGCCTTCGCTTGGCCGCGACGAGGGCAGCGAGCCGTCGAACGACGGTTTTTACGATCGCTTCATTCAGGACAGGCTCTATCTCAAGCCGGCCGTGTCCTATCTGGATTTCAGCGCGCTGAAAAGCAGCGAGCTGACCCTGTCCGGCGTGGAGTTTCCGGCATCGCTTGCGGTGGACAACGGCCCGATCGCAGGTGCGAAGGCCACGATCGCCAATCAGGCGATCGCGACTATCGGCATTGGCTACAACATCCCGGGCACGGGCCGGCATCTGTCGCTGGAAACGATCATCGGCAAGCCGATCGATATCGATTTCGTTTCCCAGCCGGGCACGCTGCGCGATCGCTCGCTGGCGCCCACCGCGGATCTGGCCAATCTGGTAACCGGTGACAGCGTGCTTGAACAGGCGCTGGGCCAGACCCTCGGCGATCTCGGCTCGGCCGTGAATTCCGCCACCGGCCTGCTCGATACCGGCATCCCGCCGCTCGGTCAGGAGCTTGGCAGCGTCAAGAGCCTGCCGATCATGATGACGCTCACCTATCACCCCTTCCCGGATGCTTTCGTGCGCCCCTATGTCGGCGCGGGCGGGGTATATCTTTACAACTACGATGCCGAGATCAGCAACGACGTGCTTACCGAGGTCAGCGATCCCGGTTTCGACGTGTCGTCGACGCCCGGCTATATCCTGCAGGCGGGCGTGGACGTGGGTTCGCCCCAGGGCGGGTTCTTCGGCTTTGTCGACGCCCGCTATATCGGCGGCGCGACGGTGAAGGGCAGCTTGTCGGACGTGAACGTACGGCTCAACAACGCCGCCCTGGCCGACACTCTGGGCCTGCTCGGCTACGGCGAGGATATCGCGGTCGGCGATGCCGATATCGAGCTCGAAATCAACGCCATGATCTATAGCGCCGGCATCGGCTATCGGTTCTGATCACCCGCCGGGCAGCGCGACGCAGCAGCGAACGGGCGGGGCGATACGCGTATCGCCCCGCGTTGCTCAGCCGAGCTCGGCGCGCATGTCGGCAATGACTTTGGCGTAATCCGGCTGGCCGAAGATCGCCGAGCCGGCCACGAAGGTATCGGCGCCGGCCTCGGCCACGCGGGCGATGTTGTCGGTCTTGATGCCGCCGTCGACCTCCAGGCGGATATCCCGACCCGAGGCGTCGATGATTTCGCGCGCCTCGGCGATCTTGCCGATCGCCTCCTCGATGAACGCCTGGCCGCCAAAGCCGGGGTTCACCGACATGATCAGCACGATATCGACCTTGTCGAGCACGTATTTCAGCCACTCCAGCGGGGTGGCCGGATTGAACACCAGCCCCGTCTTGCAGCCGGCATCGCGGGCCAGCTGCAGACTGCGATCGACGTGTTCGCTGGCTTCCGGATGAAAGGTGATCGAGCTCGCGCCGGCCTCGGCAAAGGCGCTGATCATGGCATCGACGGGTTTGACCATCAGATGCACGTCGATCGGTACGTTCGGATGCCGGGCCTTGAGCCGCTTGGCGAGCGCCGCGCCCACCGGCGGGCCGAAGGTCAGGTTCGGCACGTAGTGGTTGTCCATCACATCGAAGTGAATCCAGTCGGCGCCGGCATCGATGACGGCTTCGCACTCATCGCCGAGGGCGGCCAGATCGGCCGCGAGAATCGAAGGGGCGATGATGGGCGCGCGCGAGGAACGGGGCATGGCTTAAAACCGTGGATCGAATAGCGGCGCTAGTTTACGCTTTGCCGATTGTCTATGTCAGTCGAGCTTGAATGAGCGTTCTTTTATCGTTGCATGCCCTCGCTGCCGTGATCTGGGTGGGCGGCCTGTTCTTTCTGGTCGGCATCCTGCGCCCGGCTGCCTCGTCGGTGCCGCTGGCCGATCGCCTGCCGCTGCTGTCCACTGCGATGGGGCGTTTCTTTCTGTGGGTATGGATTGCCATCATCGTGCTGCTGGTCACCGGCAACACCATGATCTTCATGCTCGGGGGCATGGGCAGCGCACCGCTGTATATTCACCTGATGCAGCTACTCGGCTGGGCGATGTTTCTGTTGTTCGGGCATATGTTCTTTTCGCCCTGGCGGCGGGTGCGCGTGGCCCTGTCGGCCGGCGCGCTGGCGGACGCCAGCAGGGCCATGAGCCAGCTGCGCCTGTTTGCAGCGATCAATCTCGTGCTCGGTCTCGTGGTGGTGGTTATCGCCACGGGCGGACGTTACTGGCTGGCTTGATGACCGATCGGGGCGGCGGCGCTGCTAGAATCGCGTCCGTCATTCAGCGAACGCCGCAGCGGCCCTAGCCTCATGCCCGATACCTTATTCGAATCCGACCTGCACAGCGTACCGCTGCTTATGCGGGGCAAGGTGCGCGATGTCTATGCGGTGGGCGAGGATCATCTGCTGATCGTGGCCACGGATCGCCTGTCGGCTTTCGACGTGATCCTGCCCGATCCCATTCCCGGCAAGGGCGAAGTGCTCACGGCGGTATCGAATTTCTGGTTCGATCGTTTTGCCAATGATATCGCCAACCACCGTGCCGACATGTCCTTGGCCGAGGTGCTCACCGACGCCGAAATAGAGCAGGTCGGCTCCCGGGCAATGCTGGTCAAGCGTCTGAACGCGCTGCCGGTCGAAGCGGTGGCGCGCGGCTATATCATCGGGTCCGGCTGGAAGGACTATCAGGCCACCGGTGCGGTTTCGGGTATCGAGCTGCCGGCCGGGCTCGAGCAGGCCCAGGCGCTGCCCGAACCCATCTTCACCCCGTCCACCAAGGCCGAGGCGGGCGAGCACGACGAGGCCATCGACTTCGACGCGGTGGTGGCACTGATCGGCGCCGAGCGTGCGGCCGAGGTGCGCGACGCCACGTTGTCGATCTACCGGAATGCTGCGGCCTACGCACGCGAACGCGGCATCATCATCGCCGATACCAAGTTCGAATTCGGTCTCGATGCGGCCGGCGAACTGGTTTTGATCGACGAGGT
Source organism: Salinisphaera sp. UBA6602 (assembly GCA_002433465.1). Lineage (GTDB taxonomy): Bacteria > Pseudomonadota > Gammaproteobacteria > Nevskiales > Salinisphaeraceae > Salinisphaera. Next base: position 12,195 of record DJIE01000235.1, on the reverse strand, counting down.
GCTCACCCCGGACTCCTCGCGTTTCTGGCCGGTGTCGGACTATGCCGTCGGCATGAGCCCGCCAAGCTTCGACAAGCAGTACGTACGCGACTATCTGGAAACGCTCGACTGGAACAAGACGGCCCCCGGGCCGCGCCTGCCCCAGCAGATCATCGACAACACCGCGGCCAAGTATCGCGAAGCCTATACCCGGCTGACCGCCGCGGGCTGATTAAAGCGGCGGTCGTTGCGCGACCGCCGTTGTTGTCCTCGTGGTCGATGAAACCCGCCTGTGTTTAGCGCACGGCGGGTAATTTTTTCCCAACTAAGAAAAGAAATCTTGTCGAATTGAGGTCGATTCCGCTATTGTTCGCCGGGCCGGGGACAACGGTAGAAGCGCTGGCCCCGCTTGGGTTTTCGGGCACTTTGAAGGCCAGTTTTCATACTGCGCAATCAGTGTATTGCGAAGAAAGTCGGTAGTTGTACTGATTCTGCTGTGCTATCGGTTAGACGCCCTAGTGGGATTAAACCCGTCGAAGAAACGGGACAAGAACGAAAAACAATATTGGGTGCATCAGCGTGCGGAGGAGACGCGAAAATGGTGGCAGCGGTAGAACGCGGATTGCACTTGCAGGCGAAGCCTGCTGTGCCGCTGACCATGCGGGTTGGCTGTCGCCGCGTGCCGGTCTCCCCGAGCGTGTTGCCCGCCGGGCAGCCGGTCAACGAAGCGCCGGTGCCGATATCAGGCGAAACCCAGGTCCAGTTCTCGACGCAGTCGACCGGATACCCGAAACGGTTTCCAGGCCGGGCGCCGTGCCTGGGCAAGTCGGTCGGCTACGGCATAGACAACGGCAGGGTCGTAGCCGAGGCCGCAGTGACTGCTCGTGACTTCAATATTCTCGGCGATGGGGCCGGCGATTTCCTGACAGGACTGCCAGGGCACCACGCCGTCGCTGCGGCTGAATATGGACGTCGTCGGCACCGGCGGAGGCGCGACCATACGCGGGCTGGCGCGATCGTCGCCGCCGGGATAGTGGCCATGCAGGCGGCGATAGAGCCGGGCGATGTTCGAGCCGCTCGGTGCATGCGCGAACGGCGAGCCCATGGTGATCACGCAGCGCGTATCGGCGGCGTAGTCCTTGGCGAGCCGGCGTGCATATACGCCGCCCAGACTCCAGCCGATGAGGCTGATCGGCCCGCCGACGGTATCGCGCAGATGCTCATAGCGGTGCGCGGCGCCGGCATAGAGATGCCGGGCCCCGGAATTGGTCCCCTGGTCCCAGCCGAAGGCGCGATAGCCGATCTGGCCGAGCAGCCGGCGCAGCGGCCAGGTGGACCAGTCGCCGGCGCCGAGCCCCGGGAGTACGAGTACGACATCGCCTTCGCCCCGCGGCAGCGATTTGCGCAAGGAACCATGTGCGCGCATGAAGCGCGAAAGACTTGCCACGCTACGCAGCAGCTCGGTGCTCAACAACGCGTTGCTGGGCGGGGGCGGTTCGGGCGTGGCCTTGGAGGCGCTTATTTCTGTCATGACACGGTCTTCGGGCAAAGATAGGCGATGAATAATTTCATAATGCAACCAGGCGTCACGGGCGGCAACTGCGGGCAAGGCCGGGTCGGCATCCGCGCCGCCGTGGGCCTGTTTGTGCCCGATGCACGTCCGAGCAGGGCCGTGAATGCATTCAATCGGACTATCGGCAGTCTCTGTCGTAGCTTAAAGACCGTCTCTTGCCTGCGATGGTTCAATAACGAGCGTTTGCGCCGTGTCGCATTCCCGGCCTGCATGCCGGCGCTGGGTGTGGGCCAACGCGCCGGGTCTGGCTTGCCGGCTGCGCATATCCGCTACTCGTTACGGGCGGCGTGATGGCGCGGATGCGTATTTACCCGAGCGCCGTACAGGTCGGGGCAGCGGTGTTTGCGCTTGCCGTGTCGCTGCTGGGCGTGGGCTGTGGTTCCCATGCCGAAAACGCGCCGGCGGTGGTCGCCAAGGGCAAGCCGGTGCGCGTTGTCGAGGTCGAACCCAACGACGAGCCGCGTACGTTTGCCTTGTCGGGGGTGACCCGGGGTGGCAGCCGGGCCCGGCTGGCATTTCAGATCGGCGGGCGTATTTCGGATATCGAAGTTCAGGTCGGCAGCGCGGTCAAGAAAGGGGACGTGATCGCGCGGCTGCAACAGCCGGGGCTGGAACAGGGCGAGGATGCGGCGCGTTCCCAGGTGGCCCAGGCGCGGGCCCAGCGTGACCAGGCAGAACGCGATCTGGATCGCGCGCAAACGCTGTATTCGCGCGACGCCGCCACCCAGCAGACGCTGGAGAATGCCCGCGCCCGGGCCGAGGCGGCACGGGCGCAGTTACGCGGTGCCCAGGCCCAGCTCGAACAGGCCAGTCGCGGCGTGGCCCAGCAGACGCTGCGAGCGCCTATCGACGGCACGATCGAGATGGTGCTGTTCGAGCCGGGCGAGGTGGTGCCGCCGGGCCAGCCCATCGTGGGCCTGTCCGGGGCGCAGAAGATCGAGGTGGCGATCGGCATTCCCGAACGCCTGCTCGCCTCCGTGGAAACCGGACAGCCGGCCCAGCTCACCCTGCCGTTGTTCGACAATCGCAAGATTACCGGCACCCTGACCGCCGTCTCCCATGCGGCCGGCGGGCCGGGGCGGTTGTTCGAGGCCGTCATCGGTATCGACAAGTCGGCCGATATCGTGCCGGGCATGAGCGTGGTCTGGCACGTATCGGTGCCGCCCAAGCCCGGCGTGCTGGTGCCGCCGGATGCCATCGCCCGCCCCGGCGGTATCGACCAGACGTTCGTTTACCGGGCCGTGGACGGTCGTGCCCACGCCGTGCCGGTAGAAACCTTCGAGATCGTGGATCGCAAAGTGCTGGTTCGCGGCGAGCTCAACGCCGGCGACCGCGTGGTGGTTGAAGGCCTCGATAACCTCGCGGATCAGGCCCGTATCCGGGTGCTTGGCGGTGACTGACTGGCCTTATCGCATTCTGACCAATGCGCGCCTGATCGCAGCGCTTGTGGGGGTGCTGGTGATCGCCGGCATGGTCAGCTTCTATACGATGGACCGCCAGGAGAACCCCTCCTTTCCCTATCGCGGCGCGATCGTGATCATTCCGTTTCCCGGCGCCAGCGCCGAGCGGGTCGAGCGGCTGGTGATCGAGCCGGCGGAAACGCAGATCAACGAGATCGACGAGATCTATACGCTGGGCGCTATCGCCCAGCAGGATGTCGGCGTCTTCTCGATCGAGCTGCGCGGCGACGTCTACAACACCGCAGAAGTCTGGGATCGCCTGCGGGTGGCACTGAAAAACGCCCAGCGAGATTTCCCGGATGGCGTGCTGGAGCCGCGCGTCAACGACCGCATCATCGATTCGAGCCTGATGATGTTGGCGGTGACCGGCGATGCCTCGCCCATGGAGCTCGCCGAGGGCGCCCGAACCCTGCGCAAGGCGCTGCTGGACGTGGACGGGGTGGCCTCGACCTCGCTCTATGGCGACCCCGGTCGCCAGGTCACGGTCGCCATCGAAGATGCGGTGATCGATCGCTATGCGCTATCGCTGGCCCGCATCGCGCGCGATATCAACGAAAGCAATCAGGTCAAGGGCGGTGGCTCGCTGCGTCTGGGCGATGCCTCCATCAATCTCAATCCGCAGGTCGATTTTCAAAGCATCGAAGAGATCGGCGAAACGCCCATTCGCATGGTCTCAGGGCAGACGCTGCCGCTGGCCTCGATCGCCGACGTGTCGCTCATGCCCGAGTCGCCGCCGCGCGACGAGTTCTGGTACAACGGCCGGCGCGCGGTGGGCGTCGAGGTGGTGGCCGCACGCGGCCAGAACCAGGTCGAGCTGGGCCAGCGGCTGCGCGCGGCCGCTGCCGAGGTGGGCAAACGCATCGCGCCGCTCGAGATCGGCGAAGTGTTCTATCAGCCGGCGCTCACCCAGGATCGCCTGCATAACCTCTCGCTCAATCTGCTGAGCTCGATCGCCGCGGTGATGGCGGTGCTGGTGTGCTTCATGGGCTGGCGCATGGGGCTGGTGGTGGCCACGCTGTTGCCGCTGGTCACGTTTTCGGCGCTGGCGGTGTATGCCATGGGCGGCGGCGTGCTGCATCAGGTCGCGGTTATCGGGCTGGTCGTGGCGCTCGGCGTGCTCGTGGATAATGCCATCGTGATGACCGAAGAGGTCCAGTACGGGCTCAACGCCGGTCAGGGTCCGCAGCAGGCCGCGGCTGCCGCCATTCGCTCGCTTGCCGGGCCGTTGTTCGCGGCCACCGGCACCACGGTGGCTGCCTTCGTGCCGGTGCTGCTCGCCAAGGGCAATACCACCGACTTCGTGCGGGCGTTGCCGATCACCATCATCGTATCGCTGTCGGCGAGCTATCTGTTCGCGATCACGGTCACGCCGCTGATCGCCCATCGTTTTCTCAAGCCCATGGCCAGCCAGGGGCGGGATCGGCTCAACGCGCTGGGCGAGTGGCTGGCCCGGCTTACCCTGGGCCGGCCGCGCACGCTGATGCTGGCCAGCGTGGGCGCGTTCCTGCTGGCGATGGCGCTGGAGCCGTTTCTGGGCGAAACCTTCTTCCCCGAGGCCGACCAGAACATCGTGGTGGTCGATGTCGTGCTTCCGGACGGGGTGCATCAGTCCAGCACGGCCGCCGCGGCGCGTCAGGTCAACGATGTGTTGATAACCCACGAAGGCGTCGAGGCGCTCTACAGCTTCGTGGGCACGGGCGGTCCGCCGTTCTACTACAACCTGCAGAAAACCCCGCGCGCGCCGAACCTGGCGCGGCTGGTGGTGCGTACTGACGGTCTCGCACGCAATCAGGAGCTCATCGAGTTTCTCGACGACTACAAGAAGACCCACCTGCCCAGCGCCCAGATCATCGCGCGCAAGCTCAGCCAGGGGCCGCTGGTGACCGCGCCGCTGGAAGTCGAGATCTATGCCGATACCCCGGCCGAACGTCTGGCGGCGACCAACAAGATCTACGACGTGCTGCGCGAGCTGCCCGGTACGCGCAACGTGCGTCATACCCTGGGCAGCGGCGTGCCAAGCCTGGATTTCGATATCAACAGCGCGATCGCGCGGGATTTCAAGGTCTCGCCCGTGGACGTGGCCAATTCGATTCGCAGCCACAGCGACGGCTTGATCGTGGGCGAATATCGCGGCGATGACAGCCCCATGTTCATCCGCCTGCGCTCGCCGGAGGGCGAGCTGTCGGACCCGGCCGCGCTGGAAACGGTCAACGTCTACAACGAGCGCGGCGAGCACGTGCCGCTGATGCAGGTGGCCACGCCCCGGCTCGAAGTCGCCCCCGGCGCGATCCGGCGCAAGGACGGCGCCCGCTATGCTGCCGTCTATGGCGAGCTGGAAGAGGGCGTGGCCTACAGCTCGGTGATTGGTCCGTGGAAGGAAAAAGTCGCCGCGCTGGATCTGCCCGAAAGCACGCGCCTGGTGTGGCGGGGTTTCGCGGCCACCTCGGGCGACGCCAACGCGGCGTTGCTGGGTATGGCCCCGCTGGGCATCGGCCTGCTGCTGCTGTTTCTGCTGCTGCAGTTCAACTCCTTCGTGCGTATTGGCCTGGTGCTGCTGACCGTGCCGTTTGCGATCGTCGGCGTGATCCCGGGGCTGCTGCTGCTCGATATTCCCTTCGGCTTCATGCCCATGCTGGGCCTGTTCGCGTTGGTGGGCATCGTGGTGAACAACGCCATCGTGCTGATCGACGTCATCGACCAGCGGCTGGGCGAGGGCGCATCGCTCGCCGAGGCGGTGGCCGACGCGGTCGAGAGGCGCACCCGCCCGATCGTGCTGACCACGGCCACCACCATCGTCGGCCTGCTGCCGCTGGCTTTTTCCAGCGCCACGCTCTGGCCCCCGCTGGCCTGGTCGATCATCTCCGGGTTGCTTGCCTCGACGGTGCTTACCCTCATGGCGCTGCCGGCGTTCTGTCAGACGGTGCTGGCCTGGCGCCTGCGCCGGCCGGGGCCGACCGCGAACGTCGTGCTGGTCGCTGCGCTCACGCTGGGCCTGGCGAGTATGAGCGTGGCCCCGCCGGCGAATGCCCAGGATACGGGCGAGTCGAATGCGGCCACGGCGACGGTGGATTTCGCCTCCAGCCTGCGTCGTGCGGCCGCGCGCGCGAGCGTGCGTGCCGATAGCTACGACGCCGAGGCGGCCCGCCATGCCGCGGATGCCCTGCGCCGGATTTCGCGTTATCCCACGCTGAGCGTGAACGGCTACTACTCGCGCAGCGAAGACGAACCCCGCTACACGCTCGGCGGCGAAGACGGCGATCTGAACGACGTGGTGCTGAATACGCCGGCAGGCGACATACCGGCGTCGGTGGTCGGCGACGGCTATTCGGTGACCGTGCGCGGCGAACGCGAACAGCGCGGGGCGACCGTGTCGCTGCGCCAGCCGCTGTTCAATCTTGCCACCCAACGCTATTTGTCCGGGGCAGCCGAGGATCGTGTCTCGGCCGCGGAATGGGTGGCACAGCGCAGCCGTATCGAGAGCATGGTCGATGCCGCCAATGCCTATATCGACGTGCTCTCGGCCGAGGCTCAGCTTACGGCGGCCCGATCCCTGGTCAACAATCTCGAAAGCCGCAATGCGCAGGTGCAGGCCCTGCGCGATACCGGCAACGCCCTGAAAAGCGAAGCCCTGAGCGTGCGCTATGCCCTGAGCGAGGCACGCCAGCGGCTGGGCGAATTCGACAGCCAGGTATCGTTGGCGCAGGCCAATCTTGCACGCACGATCGGCGCCGAGCGCCCGGTGCGTGCGCGGCCTCTGAATTTCGAGCCGCCTGCGCTGACCGGTAGCGTCGACGCCCTGGTCGATCGCGCGCTCGCGCAGCGCCAGGACCTGGCCGCCCTGCAGGCCGGCATCGAAAGCGCACGCCAGAACAGCCAGGCGGTATCCGCAGCCCGTCTGCCCACCCTCGATGCCGTGGCCAGCTCCACCTACGCCGACGGCGACCCGGCCCTGCCCGACAACGACAACCGGGTGTCGCTGCAGGTGAGCTGGACGCCCTTTGCCGGCGGCGCGATAAGCGCGCGCAAGGCCCAGGCCGAAGCCGAGCGCAACAAGCTGCTGGCCCAACTCGACGATGCCCGAACCGGCATCGCGCTCGAGGTGAGAAAAGCGGTGGCCGACTACCGCAACGCCCAGTCTCGCTATCGCACCGCGCGGCTGGGACTGGACAGCGCCCAGGCGACCCGCCGCACGCGCGCCGCCCAATGGGACGTCGGCGAGCTGGGCATTCAGGAACTGCTGGAAGCCGAATCGGACGTGGCCCGTAAACGCGCCGAGTACGACGTGGCCGGCTATCGCCGCGTGTCAGCCTGGGTCGCTCTGCAAAGCGTACTGGGTGCGGGCGATCGTCTCTACGATCTGCCGGCTGGCGTTGGACAGGCCACCGACGATGCCGCGCGATACGCGGGCGCGGCTGATTTGCGCGAACCGGTATCAACGGCAAGCGTCGGCGGCGCCATGCCATCGGCCACGCGATCAAGCCCGGTCGACAAGGCACGCCCCACGCGCCCGGTGGCCGACAGCACGGCCGACGATCTTCGCGCGGCGACGCAGGCGAGGGTGCCCGTGCGGGACGGCTCGTTCGGGCGCCTCGCGCGCTTCAAACCGATCGAGTGGCGTGCTGCCTACTTCACGCCGGTTGGCCGGACGTCGGTATCGCAGCTCAACTCGCAAAACATCGGACTCGGCCGGCTCCGGCTGAGCCAGTGGCAACCGCCGGCGGCCGCAGACGACGCGGCCGAAACGACAATAACCGAAACCGACTCGGCCTAGCTTTTGCGCTCTATCAAGACCTGGTGCAACAGGAGGAATACCATGACCACAAAGCAGACCCAAACCATACTTCTAACCGGTGGACGCGCCCCGGCCGCGCTGGAACTTGCCCGTATATTCTCGCGCCGCGGGGCCCGCGTGGTGGCCGTGGACAGCTGCGGCCCGTTCATCTGCGAGCATTCGCGCCATATCTCGGCGTCGCTGAGGGTGCCGTCGCCGCGCTTCGAGCCGGAAAAATATGCCAGCGCGGTGCTGGGCTTCATCCGCGAACAGAAAGTCGATCTGGTGGTGCCCTGTACCGAGGAAACGTTCTACCTCGCCCAGATGCGCGACCAGTTCATCGGCGACTGCGAACTGTTGTGCGAGCC
>DJIE01000235.1:0-3738 GCA_002433465.1 Salinisphaera sp. UBA6602 | reverse complement strand
GCGAACTGTTGTGCGAGCCGATCGACACGCTGCGTCGGCTTCACCACAAGGGCGATTTCATGCAGTGGGCCGACAGCCTGGGCATGCGTACGCCGAAAACGCAGGTGTTCAGCAAGGAACAGAATATTGCCGATAAGTTCGAAAGCGTGAAGGCGCAGCTGAACTCGGGCCAGCCGTTCGTGCTCAAGCCGGCGTTCACCCGCTTTGCCAACGAAGTGATCATCAGCTCCAGCGGCCGCTACGAGCCGTTCGATATCAAGGCCTTTGCCGGCGGTCGCGATCTCGTCTATCAGCAGTTCCTGCCAGGGCGCCAGATCAACACCTTTGCGCTGGCGCACGAAGGCAAGCTGTTGTTCAACGTCGCCTATCACGGCGACTGGACGGCCGGTAAAGGCGCATCAATTCATTTCGCGCCGGTTGACCATGCCGGCTGTCGTGAATGGATCGAGACCTTCGTGGCCAAGACGAACTTCAGCGGCCAGATCTCCTTCGACTTCATCCAGGAAGCGCGAACCGGGCAGGTACGGCCGATCGAGTGCAACCCGCGGGTGACCTCAGGCGTGCATCTGCTGGCCGAAATCCCCGAAGTCTACGACGCCTATGTGCACAAGACGCCGGTGGATCTGTCGTTTGATCGGCTCAAGGCGGCCCAGGTGCGCCTGGCGATGGTGACCTTCGGCATCCTGCCCAATCTGCGCAAGCCACGGAAACTCGCCAAGTTCGCCTGGCAATTCGCGAGTGCCCGCGACGTGGTGCTCGACACCTCCGACCCGCGGCCGTTCTTCTATCAGTTCTATATTTACCAGCACTTCATGCGTCGGGCGCTGCTCAAGCGCGTGCCGCTGCAGCATGTGGCGATCGAGGACATGGTCTGGAACGACGACGTGCTGTGCATGCAGCCGGTCACGGAGCTCGAAGCGCGCGGCGCGTGATCAGGCCGCGTCGTTGTCTTGCGTGGCGTTGGCGCTGGAGGAATCGTTGGCGCTGGCCTGACGGGTGAGTTCGCTGTCTAGAATGCCGATGATGCCGTTGCGATCGATGCGCTGGTCCTTGAGGGCCAGAAAATAGGCATAGCCCATCGCGCGGGTGTCGTTCTTGCCCGCGCGCTGTTCCAGGTCGGCGCCGTGGTCGATCATGAAGCGCAGCATCTTCGGGTCGTTGCGCTGTATGGCGTAGAACAGCCCGGTGAGCTTCTCGCCACCTTCACGCGGGTCGGCCGCGTCGATATCCAGGCCGTGGGCCAGGTAGAAATCGGCACAGCCGTAGGGGTCTTCGAGGCGGGCCTCGCGTTCGAAGATATAGACCAGGCCGCCGGCCTCGCGCAGGTCGGGCACGTCGGCCTCGCGTTCGGCGACCTGGTCGAAATCCCGCTCACAGAAACCGGGCGGCTCGGCAGGGACCTGTGTCGTTGCGTCGTCCGTGGCCTCGGCCGGGCCGGCGTCGTTGGTGGCCAGCGCGGGCTGGTCGCGCTGGATCTCGGTTCGATCGGCATCGGGCGTGATATAGCCCGGCCCGCCGGCCAGCCAGAAGATCACCAGGCCGAGAAAGATCGCAACGATAACCGTAATGAAGAAGATAGGTTTCATGGGCGGTTCCTGGTGGGCGAATGGGCGGTTGCAGGGGCGGGCCGGTGGTGCTTATCGATCCTTGTTGTCGCCGAACAGGGCGTCGAGCTTGTCTTCATATTCGTGATAGCCCAGATGTTCGTAGAGTTCGCTGCGGGTCTGCATACGATCGACCACGTTCTTCTGGGTGCCGTCGGCGCGAATCGCGCCGTAGACGTCGAGCGCGGCGTTGGCCATGGCCCGCGAGGCGGACAACGGATACAGCACCATGCCCACGCCCTGATCGGCCAGCTCGGTGGTGGTATAGAGCTCGGTCTGGCCGAATTCGGTGATATTGGCCAGTACCGGCACGCCCAGCTCGGTGAAGCGCTTGTACATTTCCAGGTCGGTCATCGCCTCGGCGAAGATGAAGTCGGCGCCGGCTTCCACGCAGGCCGCGGCGCGTTCGACGGCCGAGTCCAGGCCCTCGACGGCCAGCGCATCGGTGCGCGCCATGATCAGCATCTCGTCGCGGGCGTCTGCGGCTGCGGTCACGCGCTCGGCCATTTCCTCCTTGGATACGATCGCCTTGCCCGGGCGATGGCCACAGCGCTTGGCCGCCACCTGATCCTCGATATGCACGCAGGCGGCGCCGGCCTTCTCGAACAGCTTGACCGTACGTCCGATGTTGAAGGCGCTGCCCCAACCGGTATCGATATCCACCAGCAGCGGCACGTCGGTGGCATAGGTGATCCGGCGTACGTCTTCGAGCACGTCGTTCATGGTGGTCATGCCCAGATCGGGCAGGCCGTAGGACCAGTTGGCCACGCCGCCGCCGGATAGATAGATCGCCTTGAAGCCGCTGTGTTCGGCCAGCATCGCGGCATAGGCGTTGATGGCCCCCACGATCTGGAGCGGGTGTTCGGTTTCGAGCGCGGAAAGAAAGCGTTGGGCTGCGGACATGATGCTCTAACGGTCGGATTGAATGACGGGCGTCAGCTTAACGCAAGCCCGGCCCATCGCGGTGCCCGAGCGTTACCGAGAACGGCATCGAACCGGCGGCCGAACGCCGTCCGGCCGCCATGCACGCCCCGGGTCAGACCAGCCAGCGCGTAGCGAACTTGATGAACCAGCGCGTAAACCCCTTGTAGGGCGGCAGGAACAAAAAGCTCAGCGAGAAGCGCTCGCGGACCACTGCCCGCTCGTGGCTGAATGCCTTGAAGCCGTAGTGACCGTGGGAATTGCCCAGCCCCGAATTGTTGACCCCGCCAAACGGCAGGTTGGCGTGCAGAAACTGCACCATCGAATGGTTCACGCAGGAGCCGCCCGCGCTGGTGTTGGACAGCACCTTGTCGATGAAGTCGTTGTCGCGTGCAAAGACGTACAGCGCCAGCGGTTTGGGCTGGGCGTTGATTTCGTCGATCACGCGGTCGCTGTCGGTGAAGGGCACGATCGGCAGGATGGGGCCGAAGATCTCCTCTGAAAGCACGCGCGATTCGCGGTCGACCTCGGTCAGCAGGGTGGGGGCGATATAGTTGTCGTTGTTGGCTTCCACGCCGCCCATGGACACGCGCGCGCCGCGCTCGGTGGCGTCGTCGATGAGGCTTTTCACGCGCGCATAGTGCTTGTCGTTGACGATCCGGCAGTAATCGGCGTTCGATGCCATCTGTGCCTGATCGCCGTAGAGCTTGGTCATGGCCTTGCGCATGGCCTCGACGAAGCTGTCCAGAATATCGGTATGGACATACATGTAGTCCGGCGCGATACAGGTCTGGCCGTTGTTGGCGAACTTGCCCCAGGCCAGGTTCTTCGCCGACTTGTCGATATCCGCGGTCTTGTCCACGATCACCGGCGACTTGCCGCCCAGTTCCAGGGTCACCGAGGTGAGGTGTTCGGCCGCGGCGCGCATCACGATCTTGCCGACCGCCGGCGAGCCGGTGAAGAAGATATGGTCGAAATGCAGCCCCAGCAGGTGCTGTGACGTTTGTACCGCGCCCTGCACCACCGTGACTTCATCCTCGTCGAAGAGATCGGACACGATGTCGTCCATGAGCTGGGCGCAGTGCGGGGTCATCTCCGACGGTTTGAGGATGACCGTATTGCCGGCTGCGATCGCCGAGATCAACGGCCCGAAACTCAGGTTGATGGGGTAGTTCCAGGGCGAGATGATCAGGCATACGCCCTTGGGTTCGTT
>DJIE01000092.1:39499-39956 GCA_002433465.1 Salinisphaera sp. UBA6602 | reverse complement strand
TTCTTTCACGAACACCTCACCCCGGAGGCAACCGACAACCGTCGCCGGGAGAAGAGTCGCGCGAAACGCGAAGAACGCGGGCGCAGCCCGATCAGCCTGCGGTGACGCACGCCCCTCCCATCAGCGAACCGCCGCAGGCGCAATGGCGCAATCGACACCGAAAGAAAAAGGTCCGTCAATGCACGCCAATAAACGCGAATTAAAGGCAGCAAGTGATAGGGCGAAGCGTTGAGCATGCGGCGTTAACAGCGAAACAATCGGCCTTCTAGGGCGCTGTCGTTCAGCTGAGTCTCGTGTGTTCGCGCGCATTGGTGGACAACCTACCTTGTCGAGCACAGCCCACCAACGGCGTCACAACAGCGACTCTCACACCACCTCGAAACGCACCCTCGGCGTCAGCCGACAAAACAGCTCGTAGGCAATCGTGTCGGCATGGCGGGCGACCTCGTCCACGTCG
>DJIE01000092.1:16716-39178 GCA_002433465.1 Salinisphaera sp. UBA6602 | reverse complement strand
CGAGGCCATTACCCCAGAGCGTCGCCCGATCGCCGACTTTCGCATTGGGCGCGCCGCGCAGGTCTACGGTGATCATATCCATCGACACGCGCCCCACCAGCGGTACCTGCACGCCATCGATGAGCACCGGCGTGCCCGAAGGCGCATGCCTGGGGTAGCCGTCACCGTAGCCGATACCGATCACGCCGATATCCATGGCATCGGGCGTGCGCCAGGTCGCGCCGTAGCCCACCGTTTCGCCCGCGGCGATTCGGTTGCGGGCGATCAGCGGCGCGCTCAGGTGCATGGCCGGACGAAGATCGTAGCTGGCCGCATCGCGGTCGCACATGGGCGAGCTGCCGTAGAGCATGATGCCCGGGCGTACCACGTCGGCATGCGCCGCCGGCCAGGCCAGCACCCCGGCCGAGTTCGCGATCGAGCGCAGCCCGCTGCGATCGGCGGTGGTTCGCGCAAAAACATCCAGTTGCGACTGGGTTTCGGGTCGCGACGGCTCATCGGCACAGGCCAGATGGGTGAGCCAGCCGACCACCTCGAGGCGCTCGAGCTTCGCCAGACGTGCCTCGACCTCGTCAACGTCGTTGGGGGCAAAGCCCAGTCGATGCATGCCGCTATCGATTTTCACCCAGGCTTTCAGCGCCGGCCCGACGTAGTGTTCGAGCGCGGCAAGCTGGCTGGGGTGGAACAGCACCAGCTCAAAGCCATGCTCGCCGGCCTGGTTGCAGACGAACTCGTCGAGCTGCTGCGACAGCATCGCGATCGGTTTGTCGATGCCGGCCCAGCGCAGCTGCAGCGCTTCATCCAGACTCGATACGGCGAAGCCGTCTGCCTGGTCCAGCGCGCAGGCGACCGTCACCGCCCCATGGCCGTAGCCATCGGCCTTGACCGCTGCGTAGACGCGGCTGCCGGGGGCGAGCGCACGTACCCGAGCCAGGTTATGCGCCAGGGCGCCGCGATCGATGACTGCCTGAGCGCGAATCATGACGTCGCGTCAGGTCGGCAGGGACTCGGCATCATTCCATGAAATCCTCGTCGTAGTGTTCCTGCAGATTCTCGAAGCGGGTGAAATGCGACAGGAATGCCGTACGGGCGGTGCCGGTCGGGCCGTTACGATGCTTGCCGATGATGATTTCGGCCACGCCCTTGTCCGGGGTGTCTTCGTTGTATACCTCGTCGCGATAGACGAAAAGGATCAGGTCGGCGTCCTGTTCAATACCGCCGGACTCGCGCAAATCCGACATGCGCGGGCGTCGATCCTCGCGCTGTTCGAGCTGGCGATTGAGCTGGGACAGCGCGATCACCGGCACATCCAGCTCCTTGGCCAACGCCTTGAGCGAGCGCGAGATCTCGGAGATTTCGTTGGTGCGATTTTCCTTGGTGCCGGGCACCTGCATGAGCTGCAGATAGTCGACCATCACCAGGCCGATGTCGTGCTCGCGCTTGAGCCGGCGCGCACGCGCACGCATTTCGCTGGGCGACAGCGCGGGCGTGTCGTCGATGAACAGCCGCGCGTTTTCGTTCATGATGCCGATCGCCGAGGTGATCTTCGGCCAATCGTCTTCGGTCAGCCGCCCCGAGCGCAGGCGCGACTGATCGATTCGCCCCCAGGAGGAAATCATACGGATGACCAGCTGCTCGGCGGACATTTCTAGCGAGAACACCGCGACCGGCACCTTCTCCTTGATGGCAGCGTTTTCGACCATGTTCATGGCCAGACTGGTCTTACCCATCGACGGACGCCCGGCGAGGATGATCAGGTCGGCCGGCTGCAGGCCGTTGGTCATCTTGTCGAAGTTGTAGAGCCCGGTCGGCAGGCCGGCGAACTGGTCGCCCTTCGATACCAGCTCCTCGATCCGGTTGACGGCCTGGGTCAACAACGAATTCAGGCCCTGCGGACCTTCACCACCGCGCCGGCCGCGTTCGGCGATCGCAAAGATTTCCTTTTCGGCGGTTTCGAGAAGCTCCGAGGCGCTGCGCCCCTCGGTTTCGAAGCCCATGGTGGTGATCAGGTCGCCTGCCCGGATGAGCTGACGCATGACCGAGTGCTCGCGCACGATATCGGCATACGCCTTGATATTGGCCGCCCCGGGAATATCCGCGGCCAGATTGCCGAGATAGCTCGCCCCGCCCGCGCGCTCGAGCAGATCGCGGCTGCGCAGCCATTCGGTGAGGGTGACCAGGTCGCGCGGTTTGCCGGTATCGGCCAGGTCGGCGAGCCCGCGGAATAGCAGGCGATGATCCTCGCGATAGAAGTCATCTTCGGAAATACGGCCCGCGACGTCGTCCCAGGCCCGCTCGGAGAGCAGCAGCCCGCCGACCACGGATTGCTCGGCCTCGATGGAATGCGGAGGAAGCTTGGCTTCGGCCATGGCGAATCGCCTGTCTACGCTAACAAGGGAAATCGCGCCGCCTGTGACAGGCAACGCGGATGAAGCTGGAGTTTACGCCCGCCACCGACCAAAAAAAACGCCGCCCGAAGGCGGCGTTTCAAATCGGCACGATTGCCTCGACTGATCTGCGATCAGTCCTCGCGCTCGCCAAGCGGCGCATCGGCTTCGGTGCCGGTTTCGTCGGCCGGTTCGCCGGCGTCCTCGACGCGCTCGCCGTCGAGCTCGTCGGCGGTGGCGTCTTCCTCGGCCTCATCGGCCGCACGCCGCGGCGGCATGTTGATGCCCATGTCGGTCTTCTGGGCGACGATCACGGTGACCTCGACCTCGACCTCGGCATGCAGATGCAGTGTCGCGGTGTATTCGCCCACCTGACGAATGGTGCCTTCGGTCAGCGTGACTTCCTTCGGGCTGACCTCGACGCCGTCTTCGGTGATCGCGTCGGAGATTTCCTGCGGGCCCACGGAGCCGAAGAGCTTGCCTTCGTCACTGGCGCGCATGGCGATGACGTATTCCTTGCCACGCAGCTGGTCGGCACGTGCCTTGGCACGGTCTTCACGCTCCTGCGAGGCCGCCTGCAGCTCGGAGCGACGCTCTTCGAACACGGTCAGGTTGGCCTTGGTGGCCGGCAGCGCGATGCCGCGCGGCATCAAGAAGTTGCGGCCGTAACCGGGACGGACCTTGACGGTATCGCCCAGGTCGCCGAGGTTGCGGACTTTCTGTAGCAGAATGACTTCCACGGGTGCCTCCTAGGACGAATGCCGGTCGGTGTACGGCAGCAGCGCGAGAAAACGCGCACGCTTGACCGCGGTGGACAGCTGACGCTGATAGCGCGCCGCGGTGCCGGTGATACGGCTGGGAACGATCTTGCCGGTTTCGGTGACGTACTGCTTGAGGGTCTCGATATCCTTGTAATCGATCTCCTCGACGCCTTCGGCGGTGAACTTGCAAAAACGACGGCGACGGAAAAAACGGGCCATGGTCGAAACTCCTTAGCTGGCGTTGGCAGCGGGCTTGCGTTCGCCGCGATCTTCGGCGTTCTTGGCAAGCGGGGACGGGTCGGTATCGGCCTTGTGACGGGCGATCACCAGATGACGCAGCACGGCGTCGTTGAAGCGGAACGCGTCTTCGAGTTCCTCGCGGGCTTCCTGCGAGCACTCCACGTTCATCAGAACGTAGTGCGCCTTGTGGATCTTGGTGATCGGATAGGCCAGCTGACGACGGCCCCAGTCTTCGTGGCGGTGGATCGTACCGCTGTCGTTTTCGATGATGCCGCGATATTTTTCGACCATCGCCGGCACCTGCTCGCTCTGGTCCGGATGGACCAGAAACACGATTTCATAGTGTCGCATTGTGTTTCCTTTCGGGTTGCAGCCCCCGGTACGATCGTATTCGATCTGCCGTGGAGCAAGGACTGCGGCGCGAACGCCGCGAGGCGCGGTAGTCTAAGGGCTTGTCGCGCCCAACGCAACGCGCCTGGCAGGCCGGTTCATGTCGTGATGCCGGCCTGGCGCTGACGGCGCGCCTCGAACAGCGCCACCCCGGTGGCCACCGACACGTTCAGGCTTTCCACATCGCCGGCCATGGGGATCGACACCAGCGCATCGCACTGGCGCGCGGTGAGTTCGCGAATGCCTTTCTCCTCGCCGCCCGCGACCAGCACGAGGCGTTCCGGCAGCGCTTCGTCATACAGGCTGCGCTCGGCGCCGCCGTCCAGGCCAACCGCCCAGAAGCCCTCCTCCTGCAAACGCGCGATGGCGCGGGTGAGATTGGTCACCGGCACGAAAGCCACGCGCTCGGCCGCCCCGGCGGCGACCTTGTGCACGGCCGCGGTCAAACCGGCGGCGCGTTTACGCGGCGCGATCACGGCCGTCACCCCAGCGGCGGCCGCACTGCGCAGGCAGGCACCGAGGTTGTGCGGGTCCTGCACCTGATCGAGCGCGAGCACCCACGGTCGCTCGGCTTGGGCCAGCAACTGCGGCAGATCGGACTCGCGCTGTTCACGCGCGAGCGCGAGCTGGGCGATACAGCCCTGATGGCGCACCTCCGGCAGCATGGCATCCAGCGCGCTCATGTCCGCGCTTGCAATCGCCACGCCGCGCGCGCCGGCGGCCTGGCGCAATGCTTCGGCACGGCCGTCGCGGCGGCCGCTGGCCAGCCAGATGCATTCCAGCGCGCGCTGTTTTTCCAACGCGCTCATCACCGCATGAAAACCGCCGATCAGGCTCTGTTGCTGCGTATCCGTCATTCGACGCCTCGTTTCATTCCTGGGCGCAGGGAAAGCGCCCAATCAAGAAAGCCCGGCAGAACCGGGCTTTCTCGACGACTTGGACCTGCCGATGGCTCGCGCTTACGACCCCAGATACGGCGGTTCCGCGAACGCCTGCGATTCCTGACCTTCCACGATCGGCTTGATCACGATATCCACACGACGGTTCTCGGCACGGCCGGCCTCGGTGTCGTTGGTCGCAATCGGTTGCGTCTCGCCACGGCCCCAGGTCAGTACGCGCTGCGAGTCCACGCCGCGGCTGGTCAGGAACTGGGCGACGGCCTGCGCACGCTGCTGCGAGAGCTTCATGTTGTACTCGTCGCTGCCAGTGCTGTCCGTGTGGCCGACCACATGAATAGCGGTCTTGTCATAGTTCTTCAGGGTTTCGGCGATCTTGTTGAAAGTGCTCTGCGCGTTACCCGACAACGTCGCGCTGTCCACCGCAAACGAGGCATCGCTGGCCACGCCGATCTTGAGCGCGTCGCCGCTCAGGCGGGTGAGGTTGAGCACATCACGTGCCTGCTCGGCCTGAAGCTTTTCGTTGAGTTCTTTCTGCTGGTTGTCCATATAGCGCCCGGACGCGCCGCCGGCCAGGGCACCCACCGCCGCACCGATGGCAGCGTTGGTGCCCGACTTGTCGCCCAGCTGGGATCCGGCGATACCACCCAGCACGGCGCCCACGCCGGCGCCGATCTTGGTCTTGCGGTTCGGATCACCCGCGCAGGCGGTCACGAACAATGCCGTGCACAGCAGTGCCACCAGCAGGATTGCAGAATTCTTGGGGGTCGTGGACCGGTTCATCAACGTTTACCTCGCTTGTTTTGACGGCGCGACCTGCCCGACGACTTGCCCTTGTCGGCCTTGGGCTTGGGCGTCGGCTTGCCGCGTTTGCTGGCGGCGCTATCAGGCTCGACCAGCTCGAAATCGATCTTGCGCTCGTCGAGATCGACGCGCGCGACCTTGACCTTCATCTTATCGGCCAATCGGTGTACCACGCCTGAACGTTCGCCGCGCAGGCAGCGCGACTGGGCGTCGAAGTGGTAGTAGTCGTTCGACAGACTCGATACGTGCACCAGGCCGGTGGCATAAATACCGTCGAGCTCGACGAAAAGGCCGAACGCCGTCACCCCGGTCACCGTGCCTTCGAACGTCTGGCCGAGCGAATCGCTCATGTACTCGCACTTGAGCCAGTCGTCGACGTCGCGGGTGGCGTCGTCGGCGCGCTTTTCCGCTTCTGAACAGACGGTGCCGAGGCTTTCCATGGCACCGACGTCATAGTCGAAGGTCTTGGGCTTGCCGCGCGCTTCCAGATGCTTGATCGCACGATGGGCGAGCAAATCCGGATAGCGCCGGATCGGCGACGTGAAGTGGGCGTAGTTTTCCAGCGCAAGCCCGAAGTGGCCATCGTTGTGCGGGCTATAGACCGCACGCGAGAGACTGCGCAGCATCACCGTCTGGATCAGATGCGCATCGCTGCGATCGGCGACGGAGGCCAGCAACGTGGCGTAGTCGGCAGCCTGCGGATCGCTGCCGCCGGGCAGCGACAGGCCACGCTCGGCCAGAAAGGCGCGCAGATCCTCGAGGGCATCGGCGGCCGGGCCGCTGTGCACGCGATAAAGCAACGGCATGCGCTTTTTCGACAGATGCGTGGCCGTAGCCACGTTCGCCGCGATCATGCATTCCTCGATGATCTTGTGGGCGACGTTGCGTTCGGTGGGCACGATGCGCTGGATCTTGCGGTCTTCGTTGAAGATGATGCGCGTGGCGGTGGTTTCGAACTCGATCGCGCCGCGCTCGCGCCGTTCGGCCAGCAGCGCTTCGTAGAGCCCGTTCAGATTGGCCAGCGGCTTGGCCAGATCGCGATAGCGCTCCGGCATGTTGTCGGGGTTTTCCAGCCAGTCGGCGACCTGTTCGTAGAGCAGGCGCGCATGCGAGCGAATCACCGCCGAATAGAAGCGGCTCGAGCGCATGCGCCCCTGCTTGTCCAGGCGCATCTCGCAAACCAGTGCGAGACGATCGACGTCGGGGTTGAGCGAGCACAGCCCGTTCGACAACGCCTCCGGCAGCATCGGCACGACATGATCGGGGAAATACACCGAGGTCGCGCGCCGCTGCGCTTCTTCATCGAGGGCCGAGCCCGGCTTGACGTAGGTGGAAACATCGGCGATGGCTACCCACAGGCGCCAGCCGCGCGGGGTCTTGCGGGCATAGACCGCATCGTCGAAATCGCGCGCGTCGGCGCCGTCGATGGTCACCAGCGGCAGGTCGCGCAGGTCGGTACGCCCTTTCTTGTCGGCCTCGGCAACGGCATCGCCGAATACCTCGGCTTCCGAGAGCGCTTCGCTAGGCCATTCGTAGGGAATGCCGTGCGAGCGCATGGCGATATCGATCTCCATGCCCGGCGCCATACGATCGCCCAGCACCTCGACAACCGCGCCGATCGGCTGCACCCGCTTGGACGGCGGCTCGACGATGCGCACGGTCACCATCTGGTTGTGCTCGGCGCCGTTGCGATCGGCATCGGGCACGCGAATATCGTGGGCGATACGGGCGTTGTCGGGGACCACGTGGCATACGCCGTGTTCTTCGACAAATCGCCCGACCACGCTTTCGTTGACGCGTTCGAGCACTTCGGCGACGCGCCCTTCCCTACGACCGCGATGATCGCGTCCAACGATACGCACCACGGCCCGATCGCCGTGCATGAGCAGACGCATCTGGCGCGGATTGAGGAAGACGTCGTCCTGCTCGCCGTCGTCGGGGATTAGAAAGCCAAAGCCGTCGCGATGGCCCTGAACGCGTCCGCGCACCAAGTCCATCTTGTCGAGCGGACCCAGCGCGCCGCGCCGGTTTTCCAGCAGCTGCCCGTCGCGCAGCATCGCGCGCAGGCGATGCTCAAATGCTTCGGCGGCCTTGTCGGTCAGCGCATACAGCTCGGTGAGCTCGGCCCAGGTCATGGGGCGACCGGCCTCGGCCAGGTCGTCCAGCACCAGCTGTCGGCTTGGCACCGGTTCGGCGTAGCTGCCTTTTTCGTCTTTAAACTGCGGATCGCGATCGCGCCAGTCGGCGCCACCGCTCGTTTTTTTATTCAAGATTTTGCTCCATATCCGCGCACGATACCGCAACTACACGCATGCACAAGCAACAATTGCTTACAGTGATTGACAAGCGCCGGGGCAATCGCTAAATTGCGCGCTCTTCGAGCCCAGGTGGCGGAATTGGTAGACGCGCTAGCTTCAGGTGCTAGTGACCTAACGGTCGTGGAGGTTCAAGTCCTCTCCTGGGCACCAAGCTCGAATTGACGATTCCCGAAAGGCGCCAGCCAGTCGGGAATCCATGAAAAAGCCGCGCTGATCAGCGCGGCTTTTTTTTATGGGCGCCGGTTACCCGCCGAACGCTCCCACAGCCTGGGCAGCCTTCAGGCAACGTCCGACACCACGGCCGTCCGTACGACCGTGGCGTCTGCCCCCGATCTAAGCCGCGAACGGGTC
The DNA here is from genome assembly GCA_002433465.1 of Salinisphaera sp. UBA6602. Taxonomy (GTDB): domain Bacteria; phylum Pseudomonadota; class Gammaproteobacteria; order Nevskiales; family Salinisphaeraceae; genus Salinisphaera. The sequence goes on along the minus strand of DJIE01000092.1, from coordinate 31,034 downwards.
GCGCAATACGATCGTATCCGCGCGGTCCGGGCCGGTGGACACCACGTCGATCGGCGTACCCACGATTTCGGTCAGGCGATCGAGATAGTTGCGCGCGGCCTGGGGCAGCTGATCGTATTCGCGTACGCCCACGGTGGATTCCTTCCACCCCGGCATTTCTTCATAGACGGGCTCGCAGCGCGAAAGGGCATCCGCGCCCAGCGGCGGCACCGTGATGATCTGGTCGTCGCAGCGATAGCCGGTACACAGCTGGATGGCATCCAGGCCGTCGAGCACGTCGAGCTTGGTGATGCACAGCCCGGACAGGCTGTTGTTGAATGCAGCCCGGCGCAGGCCCACGGCATCGAACCAGCCACAGCGGCGCGCGCGCCCGGTGGTGGCCCCGAACTCGGCGCCCTTGGAGGCCAGATGGCGACCGTTGGCATCGTCGAGCTCGGTCGGGAACGGGCCCGAGCCCACGCGCGTGGTGTAGGCCTTGACCACACCCATCACATAGTCGAAATACAGCGGGCCCACGCCAGTGCCGGTGGCCGCACCGCCCGCGGTGGTGTTGGACGACGTTACATAGGGATAGGTGCCATGGTCGACGTCAAGCAGCGCACCCTGTGCGCCTTCGAACAGGATCGATTCGTCGGCGACGTAGGCCTGGCGCAGCAGCTCGGCCACGTCGCCAACCATCGGCGCCATTTCATCGGCGAAGCGCAGGCAGTCGTCGAGCGTGGACTGGAAATCGATCGGCGCGACGTTGAAATAATTCTTGAGCACGAAGTTGTGAAAATCCAGCGCCTCTCCCAGCTTGGAGGCGAGCATTTCGCGCCGGAACAGATCGCCCACGCGAATCGCGCGTCGTGCGACCTTGTCTTCGTAGGCCGGGCCGATGCCGCGGCCGGTGGTGCCGATCGCGGTCTTGCCGCGCGCGGCTTCACGTGCCTTGTCGAGGGCAATATGGCTGGGCAGGATCAACGGACAGGCCGGGCTGATGCGCAGACGGCTGCGTACCGGCACACCCCGTGCTTCGAGCATGGCCATCTCCTCGATCAGCGCTTCGGGCGAGAGCACCACGCCGTTACCGATATGACAGGTCACGCCGTCGTGCAGAATGCCCGACGGAATGAGGTGCAGCACCGTCTTCTCGCCGCCGATGACCAGCGTATGGCCGGCGTTATGGCCGCCCTGAAAGCGTACGACATGGCGGGTCCGGTCGGTCAGCAGATCGACGATCTTGCCCTTGCCTTCGTCGCCCCACTGGCTGCCGATGACGATGACGCGTTTGCCCATGACTAATCCTTGCTCGAGTGGGTCGTAGAAGTCAGCGGCCGCACGTCCCAGCGGCCGTCGATGTATTCGAGTATCCGATCACAGCTGCTGTCCATCGCTTCGCCCGTGTCAGGGGTGGCTACGACCACCCGCTCACCGGCGGCGCGCAGGCGACGCACACAGGCCAACAGCTGCGGGTCGCTGCCGGCCGGCGCATGGATCGCGCCGCCCTGCCCTGCGCCGTCGAAACGACCGAGCGCGGCCAGCAGGTTGAGGTCCGCTGAAAAGCCGGTCGCCGGTCGCGGCCGCCCGAACGCGGCGCCCACGTTGTCGTAGCGCCCGCCCCGTGCAAGCTCGCGGCCCAGGCCAGGCGCGAAGGCCGCATACAGCAGGCCGGTCTTGTACCGATAACCGCGTAATTCGGCCAGGTCGAGAAACAGGGGCACCTGTGGGTAATGGGTCGCCAGCAGGCCAACCATTTCCTCGAGCCGGTCGAGCGCGCTGTCGATTCCGGGATCGATACCGGCCAACGCGCCGCGCGCGTCGTCGAGCACGCTCGGCGCGCCGTTGAGTTCGATTAAGTGCGTGAAGTGGGCATGGCTCTGTGCATCCAGCCGCCCCGATGCCGCCAGCGCATCGAGATCCGGGCGCGACTTGCGCTGGATAACGTCGAAAAGCTGCGGCTCGAGGTCGGCCGGCATCTGGGCATGGGCCACCAGGCGGCGATAGATCGCCACGTGGCCCAGATCGAGGCAGGCCTCGTCGATGCCCATAACGTCGAGCGTTTCGAGCATCAAGGACACGATTTCCAGATCGCTGTCGATATGCGCATCGCCAAATTTCTCGGCGCCGACCTGCAGGGGCTGACGGGAACCGCCCGGCTCTTCCGGGCGCGTGCGCAGCACGCTACCGATATAGCAGTAGCGGGCCGGCCCGGTGGCTGCCAGGCGATGGGCATCGATACGCGTGGCCTGGGTGGTCATATCCGATCGCACGCCCATCATGCGGCCGTTGAGCTGATCGGTGAGCTTGAACGTTTGCAGGTCGAGCTCGTGACCGGCGCCGGTCAGCAGCGAATCGAGGTATTCGATCAGCGGTGGGCGGATGAGGTCGTAGCCCCAGCGCCAGTAAAGATCGAGCAGTTGCCGGCGGGCAGACTCAAGGCGCCACGACTCCGGCGGCACCATTTCCTGTACGCCCTCGGGCAGAAGCCAGCGGTTGGATTGCATCGCGTTCCGACGTCTTTAAGTCAATGAATTAATTGCAGCAGCACGGCGCCCACACCGATGAGCACGGCCCCGAAAATACGCAGACTGCGGCTGTCGACATCCGACAGCCGCAGCATCATCTCACGCCAGCGCTCGGGTGCAAGGAAGGGCATCAGCCCCTCGATCACCAGCACGAGCGCCAGCGCGCGCAGGATATCCGCCCACATGCGGCCGCTACGGGTTCGATCCGGCGTTCGACGCGCTCGGGTTGAAGTAGCGGAACAGTTCGCCGTCCGGGCGCAGCAGCATCAGGTCGTCGCTACCCAGCGATTCGCGATATAGCTGCAGGCTGCGATAGAAACTGTAGAACGTCGGATTGGCCTGATAAGCATTGGCATACAGCTCGGCCGCACGGGCATCGCCCTCACCGCGAATCACCTGCCCCTGGCTATAGGCATCGGCCAGGATGATGGTGCGTTCACGCTCGGCGTCCGAACGAATTTCCTGAGCCGCCGCGTCGCCCTGCGCACGCAGCGTGCGGATGACTTCCTGACGCTCGGAGCGCATGCGTTCGTAGACCGACTCGCTGACCTCTTCGGGCAGGTCGAGCCGCATGATGCGCACGTCCTCGATCTCAACGCCGAGCTGCTTGGCATCCTGATTGGCCTGCACCTGAACGGCGGCCACGATCTCGTTGCGATCGTCGCCGACTGCCTGACGAATCGTGCGCTTGGAAAATTCGGCCAGCAGGTCGTTTTCGACAATTTCGGTCAGCAGGTCACGGGTACGCTGCTCCTGACCCTGGGTCGAAAGGTAATAGTCGACCGTATCGTTGATACGCCATTTCACGTAGAAATCGACCGCCAGGTTCTTGTTCTCCGACGTCAGTACGCGCTCGATTTCCTCGGTGAAGGTCATGACGCGTCGGTCAAAGGAATGCACGCTCTGAACGATCGGCTTCTTGAAGTGCAGACCCGGCTCATAGTTCTGGCCGACGATCTCACCGAGCTGAACCACGACCACGCGCTCGCGTTCATCGACGATGAAGGCCGAATCGAGCGCGAGATAGCCGATGATGACGACGACGATAATCGCGAAGATATGCTTGGGGCTCATGAGTTGCGATCCCGGCTGCGGAGACTGTCGACCGAACGGCTGCTCGACGACGATGTGTCGTTCGAGCCGCTATCGGACGTACCGGCGCTGATGTCGCTGTCCTGACCGGCGTTCATGCCATCGTTGGCGGCTGCTTCGGTCTGTTTGTTACGACGCGAGTCGTTGAGCATCTTTTCCAACGGCAGATACATCATGGGGCCATTGCCGCCCTGCTCGGCCAGAATCAGGTTTGCGTTGGCCAGCACGTCGCCCATGGTTTCCAGATACAGACGCTCGCGGGTGACCTCGGGCGCCTTTTCGTACTGGGCGAGAAGATCGGTAAAGCGCTGCGCTTCACCCTTGGCCCGCGCCGTCTTCTGCTCGCGATAGCCGCGCGCATCGAGCAGGATCCGTGCTTTCTCACCCTGGGCCCGGGCTACGATATCCCGGGCATAGGCACGCGCGATGTTCTTCTTGCGCTCTTCTTCTTCGCGCGCCTTGATCGCCTCCTCGAAGGCACCCTGCACCTGCTCCGGCGGCTGGGAATACTGCACGTTGATCGCGACGACGTCGACGCCTGCGTCGTAGCTCGACAACGTGCTCTGGACGATCTTGCGCACGTTCTCGGGCAGCGCTGCCCGCGAACGGTCGGTAATCTCGGGGTAGCTTTCCTGCTGCGCCTTGATCTCGTCGACCAGCTTGTCGTCAACGCCCTGCAGCGCGTCCTTTTCGGCCGGCAAGCCCGAGCCTTCCTTGAGGTCGACGTTTTCCAGGGCCCGGTCCTCGAGCTCCTCGACCTGCACGCCTTCCTGAATCACCTGATTCATGCGGCTGGTACCGACGATCTCTCGTACCGCCGACCGCAGCACCTGTTCCACCGTGGCATCGGGCTCACGCAGCTGGAACAGATAGTTCATGGCGTCCGAAATACGATACTGAACGGCCACCTCGACCTCGACGATGTTCTCGTCCTTGGTGAGCATCACCGAGCGGTTATTGGCGCGACGCACCTGTTGCGTATCCACCTTGTAAACCCGGTCGACCGGATAGGGAATACGCCAGTGCCAACCCGGCCCCTGGGTCTCGGTGTAGTCGCCGAAACGCAGCACCACGCCCTTCTCGCCGGGCTGGACCACATACAGACCCGTGGCCAGCCAGATCACCAGCGCGATCGGCACGATGAACAGCAGAATCGCGGGGCTCGGACCGCCCGCGCCGCCACCGCTATCGTGGCCGCCGCTGCCGCCCTTGTTGCCGGACATGCGCGCACGAAACTTGCGCCAGAGCTGATCCAGGTCGGGTGGACCGCTGCCGTTGTTCTTGTTGCCGCCCCCCCAGGGGTCCTGGCCCTTGCCGGGCTCGTTCCAGGCCATATCAGGACGCTCCGGTTTGTGTGGTTTGATACACGCAGTTGCAAAGGCCGCTAGCAAATCCAGCCCGCATACGTAGCGCGTGCGCAGAGCCTGCCCGGGCCGCCCGTCGGGGCGATCCCGCTATCGATCGTTCATTTGCCATGAGCAAATCTGTTGTTTCCTCTACATTGCCGTCACGCACACAACCGCAGCGTCTCGGCACGCGACTGGAACGGGGATTGGTCGCCGACATGGCGCGAAAGCGCGATTCTATCGACCCCCTGTACCCCTGTCGAACGCGACTGGCGGATACAGCGATAACGGCTATACCGCCCGACCGGGGCTATTCACGATGTCTACGTGTATGGCGCTGCCGAAGATGCCGCACCGGACCCGGCAATACGCGCCGCGCGGCGCTCGACAAGCACGTCATCAAACGCCAGCCCGGCCTGGGCGACGATGCGCTCGAGATCACCCTGCGAGGCGGTGACGTTGAGCCGGCTCGCGCCGTCGTCGTCGTAGCTTTCTTCATCCACCACACCCAGTTCGAACAGCGCCGAGCGCAGGCGCCCGTTCGCCGCCGGCACGCGCAGCACGCCGGCGATCATGTCCGGGTTGCAGAAATCGGCCAGCACCGCCCTGAGTTCGTCGACACCGTCGCCGCTCGCGGCCGACAGCCATACCCGCAACGGGCGCCCGTGGGCATCGGTTTCGATACGCGGGGATTCGCCCTCGATGAGATCCACCTTGTTGAGCACCTCGATCTGAGCGACTTCGCCCGCGCCGATCTCGGCGAGGACGTTGTTGACTTCGCGCGCATGTGCCCGCCGCTCTACGTCGGCCGCGTCGATCACGTGCAGCAGCACGTCCGCTTCGCGGGTTTCCTCCAGGGTGGCCTTGAATGCAGCCACCAACTCATGCGGCAGATCGCGGATGAAGCCGACCGTATCGGCCACGATCAAAGGCTCGCCCACCGGCACGTCCATGCGGCGCAGCGTCGGGTCGAGGGTTGCGAACAGCTGATCGGCGGCGTAAATATCCTCGCCGGTCAGACGATTGAACAACGTCGACTTGCCGGCATTGGTATAGCCCACCAGCGATACGATCGGCGTTCGCGCGCGCCGTCGCGCCGAACGACCCTGCTCGCGTCGTGCGCTTACCTTCTCCAGACGCTGACGCAACATCTTGATGCGTTCGTTGAGCAGGCGCCGATCGGTTTCGAGCTGGGTTTCACCGGGCCCACGCAGCCCGATACCGCCTTTCTGGCGCTCGAGATGCGACCAGCCGCGTACCAGCCGTGTGGCCAGATGCTGTAGCTGCGCCAGTTCGACCTGCAGCTTGCCTTCGTGCGAGCGCGCACGGGCGGCGAAGATATCCAGAATCAGCCCCGCGCGATCGAGAACGCGCGCGTTCAAGCGTTTTTCGAGGTTGCGTTCCTGGCTGGGGGAAAGATCGTGGTTGAACACCACCAGTTCGGCGCCGTGTTCAACCACGAGTTCGGCAATCTCGTCGACCTTGCCACCGCCAACGAAATAGCGCGGATCGGGCGTACGCCGGCTGCCGCCGACATGGGCAAGCACCTCGCCACCGGCAGAGGTAACCAGCTCGTGAAACTCGCGATCGGCCTCGTCATATTCATCGAGGCCGAACGCGAGATGCACGATTACCGCCGACTGGCCGGTGGGCGGTCGCTCAAACATGCCGGCTGCTCATGCGGTCTGAATCAGGAATTGCCGTCGACCTCGTCGCTGCTGTGGCCCATTTCCTCGTGCATTTCCGAGCGCACGTTGCGCGATGGCACGATCGTGGAAATAGCGTGCTTATAGACCATCTGGTTGACCGCGTTGCGCAGGAGCACGACGAATTGATCGAACGACTCGATCTGACCCTGAAGCTTGATGCCGTTGACCAGATATATGGACACCGGCACGCGCTCCTTGCGCAAGGCATTGAGGAATGGTTCTTGTAGTGTTTGGCCTTTTGCCATGGGTTCAGACTCCGAAAAGTGCGGGGGTATAAAATTTTTTGTTGCTTGACTATAGCACGGCGCCGGTCCGAAGCCGGGCGTTCTTGATTTTTGTTAGCGCCTGATTTTCAATATTTTTTTCTTCGCTATCCAGCCAATTCACGTCGTCCAGCGAGCGCAGCCAGGTCAATTGCCGCTTGGCCAGTTGACGGGATGCAAACACGGCTTTCTCGATACCTTCGTCAAGCGTCATGTCGCCGTCCATCACCTGCCAGAGCTGGCGATAACCCACCGCCCGCATGGACGGCAATTCGAGGCTTAGATCGGGCCGGGCGTACAGCTTTTCAACCTCGGCATACAATCCCTGTGCCAACATCGAGCGAAACCGCTGCGCGATACGTTCGTGCAGGGTCTGGCGTCGGGCCGGCGCGACCGCGATCTTGCAGATAGACCACGGCAATGCGCTGGCGTTCCGGCGATCTCGGTCGCGGGCGTGCAGCACGCTCGGCGCCAGACCGGTGAGCTCATGAATTTCCAATGCGCGCTGGATACGCTGGGCATCATTGCGATGAATACGCCGGCCGCTGTCCGGGTCGATGGCCTGCAGACGTTCGTGCAGTGCGTGCCAGCCATCACGCTCGGCCTCGGCGGTCAGCCGCGCGCGCAGGGCCTCATCCCGAGACGGCATATCGCTGAGCCCGTCTTCCAGTGCGCGAAAATATAGCGAGGTGCCGCCGGTGAGCAGCGGCAGGCGGCCGGCGGCATGGATGCGCTCGATCTCGGCGATCGCATCGGCACGAAAATCGGCCGCGGAATACGGCTGCGCCGGATCACGAATATCGATGAGCGCATGCGGCGCCCGCGCGAGCGTCTCGGCGTCCGGCTTGGCCGTGCCAATATCCATGCCGCAATAGACCATCGCCGAGTCCACCGAGACGATCTCGGCGTCGAGTCGCTCGACCAGTTCCACGGCCAGGCCGGTCTTGCCGGATGCGGTGGGCCCGAGTAGAAAGACCACGCCCGGTTTGCGCGCGCTCATCGTCACTTGCCGCGCATGAACAGCCGATCGAGACCGGCCATATCGACCTGGACCCAGCTGGGCCGACCGTGATTGCAGTGCCCGGCACGGTCGGTGTGCTCCATATCCCGCAACAGCGCGTTCATCTCGTCGAGCGTGAGACGGCGCCCCGCCTTGACCGCGGCCTTGCAGCCCATATCCGCCAGCACATCGTCGATGCGATCACGCACCCCCTGGGGCCCGCGCAGCCCTTCGCCCAGCTCGCCGACCATGTCGTAGGCCAGGGCTACGTAGTCTTCATTGGCCAGCAGTGCCGGCACTGCCCGCAGCAGTCCGCTGGTGGGCCCGGCGCGGGTGATTTCCAGGCCCACTGCCGCCAGCGCTTCGGCATGGGTTTCGATCGCCGCCGCTTCCTGTTCGGATATCGACAGCGTCTCCGGCACGAGCAGCGACTTGGACTGTATTCGCCCGGCCGAGTACTCCTGCTTGAGCTGCTCGTAGAGAACCCGTTCGTGCGCGGCATGCATATCGACGAGCACCAGCCCTTCGCGGTTCTGCGCCAGAATATAAATATCGTGCAACTGGGCCAGCGCATAGCCCAGCGGCGGTATGGCCTCGTTGTGCGCCTGGGCGCGCGCCGGCACCGATTCGGCCGGCGCGGATGCCGGTGTCGGCGGCGCCGTGGGCATCTGGAACGCATAGGCGGCGCGGCTCTGGGCCACGCCCGCAGAGCCCTGCGTGTGCGGGCGCGTATCAAAGCTGTGCTGGAGCGGCACCGGCGCGGATGACGGCGTCTGCCCGGCGGCCGGCGCAGCCGCGCTGACCGGCAGCTCTACCTCGCGTGCGGCATGCGGCTTTGCCTCGACCGCGGCCAGGGCGCGACCCACGCTGCGAAAAACGAAATCGTGCACCAGCCGTGATTCGCGGAAGCGCACCTCGGCCTTGGCCGGATGCGCGTTCACGTCCACCTGCCGCGGATCAAGCATGAGGTAGAGCACATAGGCCGGATGGCGCTGGTTGTGCAGCAGGTCGCGATAGGCCAGGCGCACGCCGTGGTTGAATACCTTATCGCGAATCGGGCGATGGTTGACGTAGCTGTACTGACGATCGGCCTGCCCGCGCGAGAAGCCGGGGGTGGCGATCCAGCCGCACAGCCGCATGCCGGCAGCCTGCTCGTCGACGGCTACGGCATGGTCGCCGAAGGCGCCGCCAATCAAAGTATCCACGCGCTGCTGCATGGCATCGGCATCGTGGGCCGGCGCGATACGCGCGACCTCGGTGCCGTCGTGATGCAGCACGAAACCGATATCGAAACGCGACAGTGCGAGCTGATTGAAGGCCTTGCGGATATGGGCGAACTCCGTCGCCGGCGCGCGCAGGAACTTGCGCCGTGCCGGGATACGCGCGAACAGTTCGCGTACTTCTACACGCGTGCCGCGGTCGAGCGCCGCCGGGCGCGGGGTATCGCCGCTGGCCGGACTGATCGCATAGGCACGGTCGGCATCGGCTGTTCGGGATGTCAGCGTGAGCTGCGAAACCGACGCAATACTCGCCAGCGCCTCGCCGCGAAAACCGAGGCTTGCCACCGACTCGAGCGCATCGAGGCTGTCGATCTTGCTGGTGGCATGACGGGCGACGGCCAGCGCCAGGTCGTCGCATTCGATACCCATGCCATCGTCGGCCACCACGATCCGGCGCAGTCCGCCGTGTTCGATGGTCACATGAATCCAGCCCGCCCCCGCATCGAGGCTGTTCTCCATGAGCTCCTTGACGATCGATGCCGGGCGCTCGACCACCTCGCCGGCGGCGATCTGGCTGATCAACTGGTCATCGAGGCGGCGGATCGACATGGCGCTGCATGAAAGGCTGGGCAGCGACATAGTGTCGGCCAAGTTCACGCGGATCGCAAAGCCAAACTCGCAGTTACAGTACGCGATACGACCCGGCTGAAACGACACCGGCTGGCTCGAGCCGCGACGCCTTTACTGTATGGCATCGTAAACTTGACTCATTAAAGTTTATCGGTGAGCATGCGGTTGCCATGAGTCGAGAAGTGACACCTATAGCCAACCAGCTGCGTGCCCGCGGAATGCGGGTCACCGCGGCGCGTCATGCCGTGCTCGAATGGCTGGCGGACAATCCGCACGCCACGGTCGAGCATGTACATGACGGTATCCGCCAACGGCTAGGCTCAATTTCGAAACAGGCCGTCTACGACGTCCTCAAGGCCTGCCTGGAAGCCGATCTGGTCCAGCAGATCAAACCGGCCGGGCATCCAGCCCGGTTCGAGCGGCGCACCGGCGACAACCATCATCATCTGGTTTGTCGACGCTGCGGCCGTATCGAGGATGTGGACTGTGCGGTGGGCGCCCGGCCTTGCCTGAACCCCGATCACGATCACGGTTTCGAAGTCGACGAAGCCGAAGTTATGTACTGGGGTATTTGTGGCGCATGCCGTACGGCGGCCACCAACGCCCCCGAGGATGATCACTCGAGACAATAAGACCTGCGGCCCAGGGGCCGCTTGAACCACCACCAGGAGGGTAAAACCTTGACGGACGAAATAAACAAAACGCATACCACCGCCGGCGGCGAACCGTATCCGAGCGATGAGCATTCGCTGACGGTTGGCGCTGACGGCCCGATCGTCATGCACGATCATTTCCTGATGGAACAGATGGCGGCCTTCAACCGGGAGATGATTCCGGACCGCCAGCCGCATGCAAAAGGCGGCGGCGCCTTCGGACAGTTCGAAGTCACCGAGGACGTCTCCAAGTACACCAAGGCCAAGTTCCTGCAGAAAGGCGCGACCACCCCGATGGTTGCCCGCTTTTCGACGGTGGCCGGCGAATCCGGCAGCCCGGACACCTGGCGTGATCCGCGTGGCTTCGCGCTGAAGTTCTATACCGACGAAGGCAACTTCGACATGGTGGGCAACAACACCCCCGTGTTCTTCGTGCGCGACCCGATGAAGTTCCAGCACTTCATCCACTCGCAGAAGCGCCGTGCCGACAACGGCCTGCGCGACCACGACATGCAGTGGGACTTCTGGACCCAGTCGCCGGAATCCGCGCATCAGGTCACCTGGCTGATGGGTGATCGCGGCGTGCCCGCCACCTGGCGCCACATGAACGGCTATTCCAGCCATACCTACATGTGGGTCAACGACGCCGGCGAGCGCTTCTGGGTGAAGTATCACTTCAAGACCGACCAGGGCATCAAATGCCTGACCCAGGAACAGGCCGATCAGATGGCCGGCTCGGACGCCGACTATCATCGTCGCGACCTGTTCGAGGCGATCGAACGCGGCGAATACCCGACCTGGACCCTGCAGGTTCAGATCATGCCCTATGAAGATGCCAAGACCTATCGCATCAACCCGTTCGACCTGACCAAGGTCTGGCCGCACGAGGACTACCCGCTGCATACGGTCGGCCGCATGAAGCTCGACTGCAACCCGACCGATTTCCATACCGAAATCGAACAGGCAGCATTCGAGCCCAACAACATGGTGCCCGGCACCGGTGTCTCGCCCGACAAGATGCTGCTGGCCCGGACCATCTCCTATGCCGATGCACACCGGGCTCGTTTGGGCGTGAACTACAAGCAGATTCCGGTCAACGAGCCGAAATCGCCGGTCAACAGCTACACCAAGGGCGGCGCCATGCGCATGCGCAACGTGAGCGATCCGGTCTACGTGCCCAACACCAAGGGCGGTGCCCATGCCAACCCGAACGCCTACCCGGCGAACAACGTCTGGGAAGCCGACGGCGCCATGGTTCGCGCGGCCTACACGCTGCGCAAGGATGACGGCGACTTCAACCAGGCCAACGATCTCGTCAACAAGGTGATGAACGACGAAGAACGTGAACGCCTGGTCCACAACGCCGCCGGCCATCTCTCCGACGGCGTGGGCGAAGACGTGCTCGAGCGTGCGTTCGAGTACTGGCGTAACGTCGATGCCAACATCGGCGAGCGCATCGAAAAAGCGGTTCGGGAAAACCTGAAGTCGGCCTGATCGACCCGTCGTAACAGCGACGGCCACAACGAAGGCGGCGCATCCAACGATGCGCCGCCTTTTTCATGGGCGCTAAGGTGTGGCCCCGCTAGGCGTGCTGGTTCAACGACCCGGCGCGTAGCGTTCGACCAGCGCCAGCCATTGGGCCTGCGCCCGCGCTCGCCCTCGTGCCGGCATACGGCCCTGCCACCATAGCCGCCCATGCCAGGTGGCGGCCGAACCATCGCCCAAATCGACCGTGGTCGCCCCGCCCCGCGCACTTACGCTCTTGAACGGCCGGCGGCGCGCCCCTGCTTCGATGTTATGCGCCAGAACCCGAGCCTGACGGTCGCTGTCCATGTAAGCCCCCGCGGCTCCGAGCACGCTGGCACAGCCGCCGGCGGCATAGACCCGCGCATCGGCCGGCGACTGCAGCCGGCGAGTCACGTACAGCCCTTCAGACTGTGCCGGCAGGCGCCCGGCATGCACGAAACGGGCCGCGGGCGCGGGGCTGGCCATCACCACGTGATCGGCGGTAAAACGACGTCCGTCATCACTGCAGATCGCACCGTCGACTTTTTCCACGATCGAGGTCTGCGCCACGATTTCGACGCCGTTTTCGATCAACCGTCGCCGCAGGCGGCGCTCCAGCCCAAGGGGCGCGTCGGCCAGCAGACGTGTTTCGGGTACATACCAGCTAATTAACAGCGACGATGCCGCTGCATGACGGCCAAGCCCGGCGATCACTTCAAGCGCGCGTGGCCCGTCACCGACAACCGCCACGCGCCGGCGCACGCCACCCCGACCTTCGTGGGCGAGCGTGTCCGCCAGCTGGAGCAAGGCGCTCATATCGACCGCGGACCAGAGCATTGGCGGCGCATGGCTGCCGGCTGCCACCGGCAGCGCGCATTCCAGCCCGACATCCAGCGACAAGGTGTCGAACGACAGCATGTCGCCGCTGGCAAGCCACAGCCGACGGTGGCGCGTATCCACACCCAGGGCACGATCGGCGCGATAACGCACCGCGCGCTCACGACAGAAACCGCGCAGCGGCAACTTGAGCGCCGCCCGTGACAGCTGGCCGGCCGCAACTCGGGTCGTGGCGCCGCCATACCAGAAGCTGCCCGGGTCGATCAGCGTGATTTCGAAACCCGCCTTGTGCAAGCGATCGGCCTGCAACAACAGGCCCATATGCGCATGGCCGGCGCCCACGAGCACCAGCGACTTCATGTCGAAGCCGTCGCGCCGCGTACGACCACCACCCAGAGCGCCAGTGCGGCGATCACAACCAGGCAACCCAGCGCGCGATGGGTCAGCGCCTGCGGCAGCCATTTATGCGCGCGCCGCGCGATGCCCATGCCGGCAGTGGTACCCAGCACATAAAGGCCGGCGGTGTAGCCCGGCACATCGGCAACGAACAGGAACTGCCAGCCGGCGGCCAGGGTGGCAAGCACGGCGCTGGCCAGCGCCAGCGTGCCGACCGAAAGATGCGGCTGGCCCGCTAGGCGGCGTTCCAGAATGCGCCACCCCAGCAGCGCGCCGGGTGCCGCCGCCAGGGCGGCCAGCGCGCCGCAGCCGGCGCCGGCGAACAGCACGCCGACCTTATCGGCAGTACTGCGGTGGACCACCGTGGTGGCGTCGGTAAAGCTTCGGCGCGGTGCGTCCAGCAACGCAGCCGGGGGCGGCGCCATGCGGTTTGCATAGGCACGCAGGGTCAACAAAAGCAACGGGCCGAACACGAGCGACGCAATCAGAAAAATCGTCCCGAGCACAGGCTCCGAAAGCCGCTGTGCCAACGCCCCGAGAATGAGCATCGTCGGTAAAGAGCCGGCCATCAGCCAGGCGCTGAGCTGGACGTCGCACTGGCGCGCCCGTACCGCGTCACCCGCAGCGATGGCGGCACAGATACCCAGCGCGAAGAGCGCGATCGGCAGCGCCCGATGATAATCGACGTCGGCGAACAGCACGAGCAAAGGCACCGCAAGAAACGCGCCCGCGAACGCGGTCAAACCGTATGCCAGCCCTGCCGCAATACCCAGTAGAAGTACCACCTGCCGCCTCTCTTTGCGGCACTACATGCCGCATGAATCGGGCGCGGCAAGCGCCACGCCCTTTGAGTGTAATCCAGGGAGTCGCCCACGTCGCCGTTATTAATCCGGCACGAAAACAGCTAACGGCGTCAGCCGTTTTCACGCCTTCGCAAAATAAACGCCGGGACGTGCCGGCCGTTTCTTCCCATGGTTTCACAACCCTCGGCCGTGGCGCAGGTGTGTTCGCATACGCGCGTTATCAACCCGGAAAAATCAGCTGCTGACGATTTATTTCCGGGCGTGTTGATAACACGGCCAAGGCCTGCCGCATACCCGCGGCTAGCGCTACGCGCTTGCCCTGCGGCTGTCCGAGGTGCCGGAGAATAAGGGCGCGC
>DJIE01000092.1:15878-16386 GCA_002433465.1 Salinisphaera sp. UBA6602 | reverse complement strand
AGGTGCGCCGCGCCCGCGGCCTGCGAAGGCTTAGCGCAGATCCGCGACCTGTTGGCTACCGGGCGCCGGAATCTGCAATTCGGCGCCTACGCGAATCGTATTGCCTTGCAGGTCGTTCGCGCTACGCAAACTGGCCAGGCTCACGCCGTAGTCCTGAGCGATTTCCGACAGCGTTTCGCCCGAGCGCACGGTATGCACCTGCCCCTTGGCGATGAACGTCGCCGGCCGATAACTGGCGAAATAGCCCTTGATACCACGCAGCATCGCACCGGCCAGCTGGCGCTGATAAGTCGCCGTCTTGAGCTTGCGCTCTTCTTCGGGCGTCGAGATGAACGCGGTTTCCACCAGGAATGAGGGGATATCCGGCGACTTCAGTACCATGAAGCCTGCCTGCTGAACTTTCGCTTTGTGCAGCGGGCCGAGCCCGTTGAGCTCGCCGAGTACACGGCCGCCTGCATCCATGCTGGCTTCGATACTGGCGCTTTGCGACAGATCCAGCATGAACGAG
>DJIE01000092.1:15383-15528 GCA_002433465.1 Salinisphaera sp. UBA6602 | reverse complement strand
GAGGCTGACGCCGCCCACCAGATCCGAAGCGTTCTCGCGGCGGGCGAGCCAGCGTGCATGTTCGCTGGTCGCGCCGTGGTGGGACAACGCATAAACCGATGCACCGGTAGCACGCGCGCCGCGCGGCGCCGCATCGGCATGAATG
>DJIE01000092.1:0-15071 GCA_002433465.1 Salinisphaera sp. UBA6602 | reverse complement strand
GCGCCGCATCGGCATGAATGGAGATGAACAGATCCGCCTTGGCCTTGCGCGCGCGCACCATGCGTTCGCGCAGGCCGATGTAATAGTCGCCGTCGCGGGTGAGCACGCCGCGCATATTGGGCTGTTCGTCGACCATGGCTTTCAGCCGCCGCGCGATCTGAAGCACCACATCCTTTTCGTTTGTGCCGCCGCGCCCGTGAGCGCCGGGATCCTTGCCGCCGTGACCGGCGTCGATCACGATCACGATGTCCCGCGATGGCCGTTCCGGGGTTCGCGCGACACGCTTGGGCGCCGGCTGCTGGCTGGGCGGCTCGGATACCTGCGCCAGCGCATTGGCCGTTGCCTTGGCCGAACTGTTGCTGTCCGTATCTGCGCCATCGGCCGGTTGCCGGTCGGCGACCAGCATGGACGATGCCTTGGCGCCCTTGGGCTTGAGATCGACCACCAGCCGATAGCCGTGATCGCCGTCGGGGTCGAGCATGAAGCTTTTCGGGGACACCTGACCGTCGAGATCGAGTACTACGCGCAAATCGGTGCCGTGCCGCACGCCGGTGCGTACGCGCTTGACCAGTCCGCTGCCATCGATATTGCCGCTGACGCTGTTGAGCACGCGCGCATCCGGCAGGTCAACAACCAGCCGCAGCGGGTTGTCGATCATGAACAGATCGGGGTTCGTGGGGCCACCCAGGTCAAAGACCACCCGCGTCTTGTCCGAAGATGTCCATAACCGGACATCCTGCAGCGTGGCGGGTTTCGCCACGGCCAATGTACTCAGACCCACCAGGAGCCCGAAAACAAGCCATTGGATGCTCGCGCGCATAGATTCGCTGCCTAGACCATCGTGAATATTATTCCCCGATTGCGAGACTAGCCCCGGCGTTTCTCACGCGCAACTATTTTTTATCAATCAAAACAGCCAATAGGCGCTTGTACCTTCCTATCCACTTGAAAGCACGAGGCTATCTAGCGATGCCAAGCCGTGCCAAAAGCCCGGCGCCTGTTTCGGTATACGCCTGGAAGTGCGCACAGCGCGCGTTGCCGTCGTATTCCAAGCCGATATCGATATCCACGGGCGGCAGGAATCCGACGCCCCGCTCTGCCCACTCGACAAATATCCAGTCACGCGCGGTGTTGACCTCGCGAATGCCTAGAAATTCCAGTTCTTCCGGATCAGCCAGACGATAGAGATCCATATGGAACAGGGTGCGGGTGTCCAGCGCATAGGGCTCGACGAGCGTATAGCTGGGCGATACCACCCGCCCGGCATGGCCCAGACCCCGTAGCGTCGCCCGCGTCAAAGCGGTCTTGCCGGCACCCAGCTCGCCGGTCAGGGACACGACCAGGCCCTGCTCCAGGCCACGCAACGCCTCGGCCAGCTGCGCACCCAGGGCATCCGTGGCCTGCGGATCGGCCAGTCGGATCATGGACGCCCGGGATTGACGAAGCGGCGTATGGCAGCAAACAGATCGCTGGGCACAAGACCGCGCTGGCCGGCTTCACCGGCGGCGGCATCCCCGGCTCGCGCATGCACATACACGCCCAGGCTCGCCGCGGCACCGAGATTCAGCCCCTGGCCGGCGAGTGACGCGATCACGCCGGTCAACAGATCGCCCATGCCGCCAACCGCCATGCCGGGATTGCCGTCGGTACAAAGCCAGAGTTCTTCCGGGGTGGCAATCAGGCTACCGGCCCCCTTGAGTACCGCCACGCCGCCGTAGCGCGAGCGCAGCCCCCGGACCGCATCCACGCGATGGTCGAGCACGTCTGGCGTCGGCCACTCCAGCAGCCGCCCGGCCTCGCCCGGATGCGGAGTAAGAATCCAGTTGTCGCTTTGCTGCGGCTCACGCGCCAGGCGATTCAGCGCGTCGGCATCGACCACCCGCGGCTTGTCGGCCGCCATGACCTGTCGCCAGAGGTTGTCGGCCCAGTCGTCGCTGCCCAGGCCCGGGCCAACCGCGATGACATCGCAGGCGTCGATCAAGCTGGCGATCGACGCCTGCGCATCGACGCCGAGACACATCAGCTCCGGGCGCGCCTGGCTCATCGCGCCCGCGTGGTCGCCATGACAGACCACGCTCACCAGCCCGGCGCCGGCACGCAGCGCCGCTTCTGCCGTCATGCGAATCGAGCCGCCCATGCCGCGATTGCCGCCCACGCAGAGCACATGGCCGTTATCGCCCTTGTGCTGGTTGCGCGAACGCGGGCGCAGCGCCTTGCGCAGCCGGCGGTGGGTCAGTCGGCGCGCGGTATAGGGTTGGTCGGCATAGAGTGCATCCGGCGCATCCAATGCGCTGAACGCAATATCGCCGCAGTGCGCCGGACCTTCGCCGGTGAGCATGCCCAGCTTGAGCCCAATAAACGTGGCGGTCGCATCCGCGCGTACTGCATGCGCCCATACGTGGCCCGTGCTCGCATCGATACCGGAGGCGATATCTACCGCGAACACGCCGATACCGGCGTCGCCGGCTTGGTTGATGCGCTCGATCGCGGCAGCGAAATCGCCTTCCACATCGCGATTGAGGCCGGTTCCGAGCAGCGCGTCCACTACTAGGTCGGCTTCCACGGGGCGGTTATCGAAGGCTTCGACGGTGCCGCCGTTTTCCATGTAGCGCGACAGCGCTTTCGCCGCGTCGCCGGTGTATTTTTCGGTACCGGCGAGGCTTACAACATGCACCGCCCAACCGCCCTGTCGGGCCAGATCGGCCACAAGCAATCCGTCGGCGCCGTTGTTGCCCGGCCCGCAGTAGACGACCATCGTGCCCGGCATGGCCCAGATGTGGGCCAGCTCCGCGTAAGCCGCGCGCGCCGCACGCTGCATGAGTTCGAAACCGTCGACGTCGAAAGTCTCGATGAATCGGCGATCGAGCGCGGCCACCTGCTCTGCGTTATAGACGACTTCGGGAAGATATTCGCTGGATTCGGTCATGCGTGCATTCTAGCGCTACGACCGTGCTGCCGACGACAGTGGCCGCCCGGATCGGGTCAGTCCCGATCCCAGCTGCGGCGCACGCGTGCAAGCAGTGCCTGGGTCGAGGCGTCGTGCTGACCCATCTTGCCGTGGCCGTCGAGTTCGTCGACAAGCCGCTCAGCCATGGTCTTGCCCAGCTCCACGCCCCACTGATCGAAGCTGTTGATACCCCAGATGAGCCCTTGCACGAACACCTTGTGTTCATAGGCGGCCAGCAGCGCGCCCAGGTGATGGGCATCGAGCCGGTCCATGACAATCATGGAGCTGGGGCGGTTGCCATCGAAGCGACGGGCGGCTAGACGCCGTTCGAGCGCGGCCCCCTGTAGACCCTGCTGGGTGAGTTCGTCGACCAACGCATCCGGGTCGCGACCGCACATCAGTGCTTCGGCCTGGGCCAGGCAGTTAGCCACGCGCTGGCGTTCGCGTGGGTCGTGCGCATCGGCGGACGGCGACAGCGGCAGTACGAAATCGATGTCGGCCGCCAGTTCGCCCTGATGCAGCATCTGGAAGAAAGCGTGCTGGGCATTGGTACCCACGCTGCCCCAGACCGCCGGCACCGTGTTCACAACGGCCGGTACGCCCGCGCGCGTGACCGACTTGCCGTTACTTTCCATCTCAAGCTGCTGCAGATAAGCCGGCAACGCAGCCAGTCGCTGCGCATAAGGCACGACGATATGGCTCGGCAGACCCAGAAAGTTGTTGTTCCAGACCCCGATCATCCCGAGCGCGGCCGGCAGATTCTCGTCCAGCGGCGCTTCGCGAAAATGCGTGTCCATGGCGTGGGCGCCGGCCAGCAGCGCCTCGAATGCCGCCGTGCCCAGCCCCACCGCGATCGACAACCCTACCGCCGACCACAGCGAAAACCGACCGCCGACCCAGTCCCAGAAGCCGAACATGCGATCGATACCGAACGCCTGCACGGCTTCGGCGTTGGTGGACACGGCTACGAAATGCCGGGCGATATCGGCTTCGTCGGCGCCCTTGTCGAGCAGCCACTGTCGGGCCACACGCGCGTTGGCCAGTGTCTCTGCCGTGGTAAAGGATTTGGAGGTAACGATGAACAGCGTGCGTTCGGCCTCCAGTTCGGCCAGCGTGTCGTCCAGATCGGCCGGGTCGACGTTGGCGACGAAATGACAGCGAATACGCTGCCCCGGCACCGCCAATGCCTCGTAGACCATGCGCGGGCCGAGATCGGACCCGCCAATGCCGATATTGACGATATCGCGAATCGGCTCGCCCGTATGCCCTGTCCAACGACCGCTGCGCAGATCGTCGACGAACGCCGCCATGTCCTCGCGTACCGCATGCACCTCGTCGTGCAAAGGCGCGTCGGCCGGGCGACGCAATGCGATATGCCAGGCGGCCCGCTCTTCGCTGGTATTGATCGGCTCGCCGCTGAACAGGGCGTCTCGAAGCGGATAGAACCCGCGACTCTGGGCAAGCTGGCCCAGCGCCGCCATAACCGAACAATCCACGCGCTGCTTGGAGAAGTCGAGCGCGATGCCGGCTGCAGACAGCGTAAAGCGCTCTGCCCGGCGTGGATCGCGATCGAACATCGCGTCCACCCGCGTAGACCGAAGCTGTGCAGCGAGTCGACCCAGCTCGCGCCAGGCCGGCAGATCGCGAATATCGTCCACCTGCGCTGTCGACCCCGGCGGGTCCGTCCGGCTTACGCCGCCTGTACCGGGATCGCGTTGCGCGTGTGCGTAACCTGATTGCTCTCGTCGAGATAGATCAGGCGCGGCTTGTGTGCCCGCGCTTCGCCTTCCGGCATGCGTGCATAGGCACAGATGATCAGTCGATCGCCCGGCGAGGCCTTGTGCGCGGCCGCACCGTTGACCGAAATTACCCGCGAGCCGGATTCCGCGCTGATCGCATAGGTCGAGAAACGCTCACCGTTGGTGACGTTGTAGATCTCGATCTGTTCATACGGAAAAATCCCGGCTGCATCGAGCAGGTCGGAATCGATCGCGCAGGAGCCTTCATAATCAAGCTCGGCGTGCGTCGTGCAGGCACGATGAAGTTTTGCTTTGAGAAGCGTCACTTGCATGACTGTCTCCTGAGATCCGAAACGGGAAGAATATGACTAAAGCGTAACGAAAAAAAGTGCGCTCGACTACTGTCCGGGCGCGGGCTCGACCGCCATGTTGTCGATCAGGCGGGCACGGCCAAGAAAGGCCGCAGCCAGCACGCGGAATGCCTTCATATCGGCACGCGGTGCGGTGAGTTCAGGCGAACGTATTTCGAAATAATCGGTTTTAAGGCCGGCGGCGTCGATCATGGCGCGCCCCCGGGCCTCCAGCGCGACGAAGTCCCGCTCGCCTTCGCTCAGACGCGCCCTGCAATCGGCGAGCGCGGCGGCCAATGCCGGTGCGCGCTCGCGCTCGTCGGCCTGCAGGTACTGATTGCGCGACGACAGCGCCAGCCCATCGGCTTCGCGCACCGTCGGCACGCCGACGATATCGACCTGCATGCACAGATCCGCCACCAACCGACGAATGACCGCCAGCTGCTGAAAATCCTTCTCGCCGAAAAACGCCTCGTCCGGGTCCACCAGGTTCAACAGTTTGGTGACCACCGTGGCCACCCCTTCGAAATGCCCGGGCCGACGGCTGCCACAGAGCATGTCGGTAATGCCTTCAACCCGAACCGTGGTCGCTGTCGTGCCGCCGTGCGGGTACATCTGCTCCACCGCCGGAGCGAAGACCGCGTCTGCGCCGGCCTGCTCTAGCGCCTGCAGGTCGGCATCGAGCGTACGCGGATAGCTGTCGAGATCCTCGTTCGGGCCGAACTGCAGCGGGTTGACGAAAATGCTCACCACCACGCGTTCGCAACGCGCGCGGGCCGCGGCCACCAGGGCCAGATGACCTGCGTGCAGGTTGCCCATGGTGGGTACGAGGCCCACGTTCCCGCTGGCCTCGGCGCGCCATGCGCGCAGCTGTTGCGCCGTGTCGAGTCGTTGCATGTCGACCGCGTATCAGG
This sequence comes from Salinisphaera sp. UBA6602, assembly GCA_002433465.1. Taxonomy (GTDB): domain Bacteria; phylum Pseudomonadota; class Gammaproteobacteria; order Nevskiales; family Salinisphaeraceae; genus Salinisphaera. The sequence continues at coordinate 9,121 of DJIE01000092.1, read as the reverse complement.
AAAAGGCGTGTTCGGCGCCCGGATAGCGGCCGTTCTTCACTTCGGCCACATAGTCGGTGACCGCCGCATCCAGCGTATCCGCGCTGTCCATATAGTTCTTCACGAACCGCGGCTTGCGCCCCGGCGACAGGCCCAGGATGTCGTATATGACCAGAATCTGGCCGTCGGTATCCGGACCGGCGCCGATACCGATGACCGGCACCTTGGCGTTGGCGGTGATTTCCGCGCCCAGTGACGACGGCACGCATTCCAGCAGGATCACGTCGGCGCCCGATTCCTCGAGCAGCTTGGCGTCGCGAATCATGGTTTCGGCGGCATCGCCGCGGCCCTGAACCTTGAAGCCGCCCATCTTGTGCACCAGCTGCGGCTGCAGGCCGATATGCGCGCACACCGGCACGCCGCGCATCGACAGATGCTCGATGGTGTCGGCCTGAATCTCGCCGCCTTCGAACTTGACCATCTGGGCCATGCCCTCGCCCATCAGCCGGCGCGAGGTTTCCAGCGCGTCGTGCTTGGTGCCATAGGACAAAAACGGCAGATCGGTCATCAAGAACGCCCGCGACAGCCCCGCTGCCGTGATACGGCTGTGATAAACCATATCGTCGACGGTGACCGGCACGGTGGTGGAATTACCCTGGACCACCATGCCCAACGAGTCGCCCACCAGCACCACGTCCACGCCGGCGCGGTCTTCCAGCGCGGCGAAACTGGCGTCGTAGGCGGTCAGGCAGGCGATCTTCTCGCCTTCGGCCTTCATGCGCGACAAATCGGAAACCGTGACCGGCTGGGCGTCACGCTTTTGCAGATGCGGATAGGGGCTGGTCTTCATGGCGCGGGACTATACCAAAGACGTGTTGACATGGGTCGAGCCCGGATTGGTTCAGACACGCCCGGCCGGCCGATCGAGCACGACATGACGCGCTTGGCCGGCCAGCGCATCGACGACCGCGCGATAGTCGTGCTCGTTGGCTACCAGGTCGAGCGCGCAGGCATCGACGCGAATAAGTCGAGTGTCGTCATAGCGGCCAAAGAAGTCGCGATAGGCCGCGACCACCCTGCCCAGATACTCGGCGCCGAGCGGACGCTCGGCCAGCCGATCGCGACGGGCGATACGGGCCATGAGCACATCCACCGGCGCATCGAGATAAATCACGCAGTCCGGCGTCGGCGCGGCCCAGGACAGGCGGGCATAGATCTCTTCATAGAGCGCGAGCTCAGGGCCGGACAACGTCAGGCGCGCGAACAGCGGATCCTTGTCGAACATGAAATCGGCAATACAGCCGCCGTCGAACAGGTCGACCTGGCGCAGCGTATCGATCTGGCGGGCGCGCTGGAGCAGAAAAGACAGCTGCGCGGCCAGCGCGTTCGCCGTGGGGTTATCGTAGAACGCCGCCAGAAAGGGGTTGTCTTCCGGCGCTTCGCGCAGCTCGCGCGCGCCGAGGGTCGCGGCCAGCCGTGTGGCGAGCGTGCTCTTGCCTACGCCGATGGGCCCTTCTATGGCGATATAGGCGCCGGACTTCATGCCCCGTCCCAGCGTTCGATGCCCTGGCGGTCGATCGCGGCGGCCAGGTCCGCGACTCGCCCGTAACCGGCGAGTACGAGCGCCGGCGCGATCTCGGCCAGCGGCACCAGCACGAACGCGCGCTCGAAGGCGCGTGGATGCGGCAGCTGCAACGTCGGCTCGTCGCAGCGCAGCGCATCGACGGCGAGCAGATCGAGATCGAGGGTTCGCGGCCCCCAGCGCACATCGCGTATGCGCCCGTGGGCGCGTTCGATGCCGTGCATCACCGCAAGGAGGGCCCGCGCGGACAGCGGCGTGGCCACGGCGGCACAGGCATTGCAGAACATGGGCTGGCCGGGCGGGCCACCCACCGGCACGGTGCGATAAAAGGATGATGCGGCAAGAACTCGAATAGCGTCGCAGCGCGCCAGCGCCTCCAACGCGCTGGCGAGCTGTGCTGCCGGCGATTCCAGATTGCTGCCGAGGCCGATCCAGGCGACGTGGGCCGACGCCATGGCCCGACCGGAATTCACCTGCCTTTGGCGACCTGCCTCAGGCGGTTTCACTACGACGACGACGGCCACCGCGCCGACGCTTGCGGGTTTTTCCGGGGGCCTCGGCGCCGGAGCCCGGCGCCGGCGTGGACGGATCGTCCTGCGCCTGAGTCCACCAGTCGGCCAGCTCATGCTCGACTTCGCCGACCGCAGCCCGCAGCAGCAAGAAATCGTAGGCGGCCCGAAAACGCGGATGCGCGATCAGCCGCGCGGGCTGCTTGCCGCGGCGCCGGTGAAAGCGCGGCTGCAGGTGCCAGATCTCGCGCATCGGAATCGAAAACCGCTTCGGAATAGATACCCGCTGGATCTGATCGCCCACTACCGCGCTCTGGGCGCTGGCAAGCGCGGGTGCCGGGGCCATGCCATCGCGCTCGAGCATGGCCGCATGCTCGCGTACCGCGGGCCACAGCAAAGCGGCGAACAAAAAGGCCGGCGTGACCGGCTTGCCGGCTTCGATTCGCGCGGCCGTATTGGTGATCGCCTGCTCGATAAGCGCTTCGCTGGCTGCCCCCGAGGGCGAATCCAACACCGCCGACGTCTGCGCGAACATCGGCGCGAACAGGCCGTATTGGCGCAGCATACGGAATACGCGCCCCCCGGCCGGGTTCATGAGCAGCTTGAGCACTTCGTCGAACATGCGCGCGGCCGGCACATCGGCCAGCAGCCCCACCAGCTCGCGCGGCGGGCGTGCCGGCTCGTCGATGGTCAGGCCCAGCTTGGCGGCGATACGCACCGCCCGGATCATGCGTACCGGGTCTTCGCGGTAGCGCACGGCAGGGTCACCGATCAGCCGCAGCCGGCAGGCGGCCACGTCGTCCATGCCGCCCACATAGTCGTGTACGCAGTCGTCGGCAATATCGTAGTACAGGCCGTTGATCGCGAAGTCGCGTCGGCGCGCGTCTTCGGCGATCGAGCCAAACACGTTGTCGCGCAGTACGCGCCCGGCGTCGTCGAGCTCGCGGGTATCGGCGTCCGGCTCGGCGGTGCCGGGGTCGGCACGAAACGTCGACACCTCGACGATTTCACGGCCGAATCGTACGTGGGCAATACGAAAACGACGCCCGATGAGGCGGGCCTTGCGGCCAAAGACCTCGACCACCTGCTCCGGCTCGGCGTCGGTGGCGACGTCGAAGTCCTTGGGCGGTACGCCCAGTAGCAGGTCGCGTACCGCGCCGCCAACCAGGCAGGCACGAAACCCCGCAGCATGCAAACCTTCGAGCGTGTCGAGCGCGGCCCGACTGATCTGTTCACGCGCGATGCCGTGCTCGTGCGCTTCGATAACGCGTAACTCGTTGATGGTGTCGCCCCGATTGAAAGACTGGAATTGATTTTTGCCCCGAGGGCCGGTCGAATTTTCGCGCGGACGAAACATCGACGGCCCCTAGTTTACAACGGTTGAGCGCCCGGCTGCTCCACGGCTGTTAAGCTCGCCTGCGAACGGGGTCTGTCAAGCAACAGCGGGGTTGCCATGGAATACAGCGAATACGTCCGGCACGACGCCCTGGGCCTTGCCCGTCTGGTGGCCGAACGCCAGATTCAGCCGTCGGAACTTCTCGCGCTTGCGCGCGGTCGACTCGACGAGGTAAACCCGTCGCTGAACGCGGTCATTCGTCGCATGGACACGATCGCCGACGCCCGCGCCGCCGAGCAGGTCGACGGCGCATTCGCGGGCGTGCCGTTCTTGATCAAGGATCTGTTCCAGGATTATGCGGGCGTGCCCAGCAGCAACGGCAACGCCGCGCTCAAACGCACAGGCGACACGCCACAGGCGCACGCCGAGATCACGCGTCGGTTCATCGCCAGCGGCGTGAATATTTTCGGCAAGACCAACACCCCGGAGTTCGGCAGCAAGGGCGTGACCGAGCCGCAGGCGTTCGGCGCCACCCGCAATCCCTGGAACACCAGCCACACACCGGGCGGCTCTTCGGGCGGCTCGGCGGCTGCAGTTGCCGCCGGCGTCGTTCCCATGGCCGGCGCGAACGACGGCGGCGGCTCGATTCGTATCCCGGCCGCCTGTTGCGGGCTGTTCGGACTCAAGCCCGGGCGTGCCCGTGTACCCGGCGGCCCCGCTCGCAGCGACCTCATGCACGGCGCGGCGGTTGATCATGTCGTCACCCGTTCGGTGCGCGACAGCGCGGCCATGCTGGATGCCGTCGCCGGCTATGAACAGGGTGCGATCGTACGCCTGACCGAGCCCGAGTCCGGCTATCTGGCCGGCCTGGACACGCCCCCGCCGAAGCTGCGAATCGGCGTGCTCGATACCTCGCCGCTCGGTATTCCGTTGCACGAGCAGGCGCACGCCGCCCTCGATACGACGACCCGACTGCTCGAATCGCTCGGTCACGGCGTGGAGCGTGCCGCCCCCGCCATCGACGGCCTGCAGCTGGGGCGCGATTTCCTGTCGATGTGGTTCGTACAGATGGCCATGCAGGTCGACGCGGTGCGCGCGCGTACGGGCGCGGCGGCCGATGAGTTCGAACTCGATACCCGTGCCATGGCGCATGTCGGCCGGGCGTTCTCGGCCACCGAATACGTGACCGCCTTCGAGCGCTGGCGCGGTTATCGCCATGCCCTGGCCGAATTTCATGCCGAATACGATCTGCTGCTCACCCCCACGCTAGCGAACCCGCCTTCGCGTATTGGCGAATCGGCCACGCCGCGCTGGCAGCAGATCGCACTGCGACCGCTACTGAGCCTGCCCAGCGGTCGCGTGCTGATCCGCTCCGGGATCGTCGACCAGATCGCGCGCGACAACCTCAAGCACGTGCCGTTTACCCAGCTGGCCAACCTCACCGGCGTACCGGCGATGTCGGTACCGCTACATATGACCCCGGACGGTCTGCCGATGGGCAGCCAGTTCGTTGGCGCGCCATCGAGCGAGGCACTGCTGCTGCGCCTGGGTGCCCAGCTCGAAGAAGCCGCCCCGTGGTTCCAGCGTCTGCCCACCATCGACAACCGCTGATGGCACTGTCGGCCTATCCTGCCGGTCTCGTTCGCCGTATCGCGGCCGGCGTATACGATCTGTTCCTGCTGGTCGGGCTGCTGCTGCTCGCCGGGCTGGCACTGCTGCCTTTCAATCACGGCCATGCCGTGGACGGCCACAATCCATGGGTACGGCTGTATTTCCTGTTCGTGCCCTATCTGTTCTTTTCCTGGTTCTGGATGCACGGCGGCCAGACGCTGGGCATGAAGGCCTGGCGCATGCAGCTGCGCAACCATGACGGCGGCCCGGTACAGTGGCACCAGGCCATACTGCGCTACCTGAGCGCGTGGGTGTCCTGGCTCTCCATCGTCGGCATGCTCTGGTGCCTGGTGGATTCGCAGCGACGAAGCCTGCAGGACATCGTCAGCCGCACCGAACTCGTCGTACGGCCCAAGGAGCGCTAGAAAAGCGTGGCGCAACCGGTGATGGTCGCGCCGTGTGCATTGCGCGGATTGGCACGCAATTGAAAGCGCAGCGTGCTCAGTGCACGGCTGCGAGCACTGACGCCGATCAAGCGCGCGAAACACCGCCCGCTAAGCCGGTTCGCCTCACAGACGCCGTGCCAGGACGACAAACGCCAGAGCGTTTTCGGCGGCGACGGCACACGCCGGGCGCGGCTGGGCACCCGGTTAATCCCGCCTAATCCAGCCTTCGCATCCATATGAACGTGCCCACCGCCAGCAGGGCCGTGGGCAGACTGGCCGCAAGCCACGGCGCGACGCCGTAGACGGGACCAGTGGCCGCCACGATTTCGTTGACCAGAAAGAAGATCAGCCCCACCAGACCGCCAAGAAACAGCCGCTGGCCGGCGCTCGCGCTGCGCAGCGAACCGAAAGCGAACGGCAAAGCGAATACCACCAGCACCCACACCGTGATCGGGTTGACGATATTGCGCCACAAGGCAAGGCGATAATCTTCGGCATTGATCTGATTGCGATCGAGATAGTCGATATAGCGCCAGAGGCCGGTACTGGACAGCTCGCTGGGCTCGATGACGGCCAGGTCGAGCACGTCGGCGTCGATATCGATATCGATATCCAGCGTCTCGGGATTGCCGATTTCGGCCGAGTCTTCTTGCAGGGTGGTGAATCGCGGCTTATCGAGCACCAGGTGGCCATCACGCAGCGTTGCGCTGGGCGCCGACAGAGCCTGCTCGAGACGTCCGTCGCCGCTCATGCGAAACACGTCGATGCCGTCGATGCCGCCGCCCGGCAGGGTGGCATCGATACGCACCACGATATTGCCCTGACGCAGCCACAGACCGTCGCTGATCGTATCGACGGCACGTCCGTGCCGGGCCTGCTCGCGCAGGGCATCGGCTGCCCGCGCCCCGCCCGGCCCGGCGTACTCGCCGACGGTCAGCGACAACAGGGCGAGCACGATGCCGGCAATCGATACCGATACCGCCAGCCGACGCATGGATACGCCCGATGCCCGCACCACGATCAGCTCGCTGCCGGCCGCCAGCGCGCCCAGTGCCAACAGCGATCCCAGCAGCGCCACTACCGGCATGACCAAGTATAGATGGCCGGGCATCTTGAGCAACGTATAGACGATAACCTGAACGATCCCGAAATTGCCCTCGCCGATATTGTCGGCCTCGCCGATGAACGTGGACAGCGCCACCAGCGCGCTTACCACGATGGCAACCACAGCGGTCGCAACCAGGATGGTGCGGCTGATATAGCGGTCGATCAGCTTCATGCGCTTGCTCCCCTCGCGGCACGACGCCGAGCGAAAACGCCCTGCTCGCGCGCAAGCATGGCCAGGGCTACCGCCAGCGCGATCAAATGCACCCACCAGACGCCGATCACCGCGGGTATGGTGCGATCCTCGATCGCGACCGCGGCCAGATGCACGGCATTGATATAAATTACATAGACCAGCACGCCGGCAATCACACGGCCATAGCGTCCGGCCCGCGGCGGCACCCGGCCCAGCGGCATCGCGATCAGCGTGAGAATGAGCACCGACAGCGGTACGGAAAGGCGCTTCTGCCATTCCGCAGCCGCTTCCGGGTCATCGCTTTCGATCAGCGATAGCGTCGATCGAGTCGCTACTTTGTCGCTCGCGCTGCCGGTCGGCGGCGACAGTTGCACGCCGTGTTCGGCGAACTGGATTACCCGATAGTTTGCCTCGCCGGGATTGCCTTCGTAGCGCCAGCCGTTATCCAGGATCAGGGTGATCGCACCGCTGTCATCGTCGACCTGCTGACGCGCGCGATCGGCGGTGACGATGGTCTGCGTAGGCGTGCCCTGGCTGGATTCGCGCACGACGCGAATGAATACGTCGCGCAGGTTGTCGTCTGCGTCCCGGCTTTCAGCGTAGAACACCGCGTCGCCGTCGAGAAAGGTTCGAAAACGCCCCGGCTCGAGCGTCTGGAGAACGGTGGTCGCGCCTTCGGCCCCTACCCGCGCCAGCGCGCGCTCGGCATGCGGCGCGGCAATAACCGACATCACGCCCGAGAAAGTGGCCACAGCAAGCGCGAGCGCTACGAACGGCTTATAAACCGTGCTCAAACCGGCCCCGCCCGCGAACAGCGCGGCCAATTCGTTGTCCCGACAAAGCCGCCCGAAGGTCAGCAACACGCCGAGCAACATCGACACCGGCAAAACGATTTCGAGATTTTCGACGAGTTTGAAAACGGCCAGCTCTAGCACCGTGTTCACGGGCAATTCGCCCGCGGCGGCGTCGGCGATAAAGCGAGCAAAACCCAGGCCGAGGGTCAGAAATACCAGCACGCCGGCTACCACCAGCCACGTACGGCCGACCTCGGCGAACAAATAACGAAAGATAATGCCTATCATGACAAACTGGAACAGCTCGACACGCCGAATAGTTTAGTATTAGAGGTCGTCACTCGCGTGGGGATGATATTTTCGCCGCTTTCTGTAAACTGCGCGGCCATCCGATTACCGAGCGATAGAGCGCGGCGGTCGCACATGCCTGTAAAGAGCATGCGCCGCAGACGCTTTGCGCAGCCTGAGTCAACAGCTTTGCAGGAGTAGTGCATGGAATATCTCGTCAAAAGTGGCAGCCCGGAAAAGCAGCGTGTCGGCTGCGTGGTCGTCGGTATCTTCGATCGCCGCAAGCCTTCAACGCAAGCCGAGGCCCTCGACGAGGCCAGCGGCGGATTGATCGCATCCGTGATGCGTCGTGGCGACATGGACGGCAAGCTCGGCCAGACCACGTTGCTGCACGGCCTGGACGATCTGTTCTGCGATCGTATCCTGTTGGTCGGCTGCGGCAAGGAACGCGACTTCAATGCCCGCGTCTACCGCCAGGCCTGCGAGGCCGCGGCCAAGGAGCTCGATACGATGGGCGGCGTCGATGCCGCGATCTACCTGACCGAACTCAACGTCAAGGGCCGCGACGATTTTGGCTGGCAGGTCAAACAGGCCCTGCTCACCTTCGAAGACGTGTTCTATCGCTTTGAAGCCTGCCGCGGCCCGGATTACGAAAAACACAGCCGCAAGCTGGCGCGCATCGTCTTCCAGGTGCCGCGACGCTCGGATCTGCCGGCCGCCGAACGCGGCGTCGACGAAGGCGTGGCGACCGCCAACGGCGTCAAGTTCGCCAAGGATCTCGGCAACATGCCGGGCAATATCTGTACGCCGACCTATCTGGCCGAACAGGCCGTGGCTCTGGCCGACGCGCAGAGCACGATCAAAACCAACGTGCTCGAAGAATCCGATATGGAATCGCTGGGCATGGGCGCGCTGCTGGGCGTATCTCGCGGTTCGCGCCAGCCGGCCAAGCTCATCGTCATGGAATACATGGCCGGGCCCAAGAACAGCAAGCCGATCGTGCTGGTGGGCAAGGGCGTGACGTTCGATGCCGGCGGCATCAGCCTCAAGCCCGGCGCCGCCATGGACGAGATGAAATACGACATGGGCGGTGCGGCGAGCGTATTCGGCGCGGTTCAGGCCGCGGCCGAACTGGGCCTGCCGATCAATGTGGTGGGCGTGGTTCCGGCCACAGAAAACCTGCCCGATGGCAATGCCTACAAGCCCGGCGACATCCTCACCAGCATGTCCGGCCAGACCATCGAGATTCTCAACACCGACGCCGAAGGCCGTCTGG
>DJIE01000238.1 GCA_002433465.1 Salinisphaera sp. UBA6602 | reverse complement strand
CGCTGGCACGCCGTGCGCGGCTGCTGGGCGATATTCGGGCGTTCATGGCCGAGCGCGGCGTGCTCGAAGTGAACACGCCGCTGCTTGCCAGCGCCGCCCCCGCCGAGCGCGGGCTGGCGAGCATGCAGGTCGGTGATGACGGGTATCTCGTGCCGTCGCCCGAGCACGGGCTCAAACGTCTGCTCGCGGCCGGCATGGGCCCGATCTATCAGCTCGGGCCGGTGTTCAGATCCGGTGAAGCCGGGCGCTGGCACAACCCCGAATTCTGGATGCTCGAGTGGTATCGGCCCGAGGCAAGCATGGCCGATCTGGTTGCCGAGACCGGCGCCCTGATCGAGACGGTGGCCGGCGTGCGCTGCATGCAGCGCTGTGAATATCGGGTCGTATTCGAAGCGGTGACCGGCCTGAACCCGATTGCATGCGACACGGCCGCGCTTGCCGACTGGGCACGCCGGCAGCGGCTGGCGCCGGTCGAGGCGCCGGCCGATCACGACCGCGCCTTCTGGCTCGACCTGATCATGAGCCTCGCGGTCCAGCCGACGCTGGGCGAGCACGGGCCTCAGTGCGTGATCGATTTCCCCGCCGAAGATGCCGTACTGGTGGCCACCGATGCCGAACGCCCCGGCGTGGCCCGTCGCTTCGAATGGTTCTGGCAGGGCGTGGAACTTGCCAACGGCGCCCAGGAACTCACCGACGCTGATATCGCGCGCGAACGCATGCAGCGCGAACAACGCCTGCGCCGCGAGGCCGGCGCGGTCGAAACCCCGTTGGACGAGCGGCTGTTGGGCGCGATGGCGGCCGGGCTGCCGGCCAGTGCCGGGGTGGCTCTGGGCGTGGATCGCTTGCTGGCGCTGGTCTGTGGCTTTGCATCGATCGGTGAGGCGCTGGCCTTCGACTGGCCGCGGCGCTGACGCCGGCATGATCCGGCCCCCGGACCGCTGACCCGGTCAGCTGCTTGTAGCGCAATCGAAGAAAACAAACGCCGACTGCTGTGCGTCGTTCAACAGGGGCGCGGGCCTGTTCGCATACGTGCGTTGTTCAGCCGAAAAACCATCGACTTTTAGAACGCATGTTTCAGGCGCCGTTACCCAGGCGCGCGATGGAGTCGCCGAGCTTGACCGGCTGGCCGTTGGAAAGCGTGCTATCCCAGGCCAGTGCGCCGGGCCCGAACAGCAGGATCACGCTGGAACCGATCGAGAAGCGGCCCATTTCCTCGCCACGGGCGTAGTAGGCGTTTTCCAGGGTGGCATCGATAAAGCTTTCGTTGCGCGTGGTGCGCCGGTGCGGCGGGCATACCTGACCGGCCCAGCGGGTATGAATACCGCCCACGATGAATGCGCCGACCATCACCAGCGCCATTGGCCCCACCGCGGTGTCGTAGAGCGTCACCAGCCGTTCGTTGCGCGCGAACAGCCGCGGGATGGCGCGCACGCAGCGCGGGTTGACCCCGAACAGCCGGCCCGGCACGTAGCGCATTTCGCGCACGCAGCCGTCCAGCGGCATATGCACGCGATGATAGTTCGAAGGGGCGAGATAGAAGGTCGCATAGTGGCCTCCCAGAAACGCGGCCGACCAGGCCTCGCTGCCACCCACGAGCGTGCGCAGGTCGTAAGCCATGCCCTTGGTCTGGCAGATCATGCCGGTACGGGCCTCGCCGAAGGCGCCGAGCGTTCCGTCGACGGGCGATACGATGCGTTCGCGATCGTCGGGCATGGGCCGGGCATCGGGGGCCAGCGCGCGCGTGAAGAAGGCGTTGAAGCTGGAATAGGCCGTGGGGTCGGGCTGGGCCGCTTCCTGCATGTCGATATCGGGATACAGGCGCATGAACGCGTTGATCAGCGCCTGTTTGAGCCAGGGCAGGCGTGCCCGTGCCAGGGCATGGGCGGCGCGCGATATCGCGCGGGTCGGTAATAGCCATAGCAGGGCGGCAAAGAGCCGGTCACCGGTGCTTGCCGGGTTCGATGAAGCCATTCGAGATACCGTGAATCGGTGAATGCGCGCAGCGTAGCGTTCCAGGCGAGCTGTGCCTACTTGCATGGCGCTCGCCTTCGAAGATGCCGTATGACAACTGCTGCAGGCGGCGTGGTGATCGCGCAGGCAACGCAGGCACGGCGCAGCGGCCGGTTTTCGCCCGTCGGGCCATGCCTGCAGCCGCAACCGCTACCCGGCGCGTGAGCGGCGGCCCGTGGCGGGCGATCGCGCACGGCCTTCGTGCGACGGTGAAGAATTATGCAGGGGCTGTTGCGCCGCGCAAAGGGCGGATGTGGTTTATCCTTGCGCGGGCCGGCGCTTCGCGTCGCTATGATTGCGTACCTGCCCGTTGCCCGGTTGGCCCGGGTAAGGGATGTTCCGAGGCTACACACGAGACGGTATGACGGATCACGACAACACCGATATCGCCGCAACGCTCACGCGCGTGCTGGATTATATTCGCTGGGGCGCATCCCGCTTTGCTGCGGCAGAGCTGGCGTTCGGTCATGGCAGCGACAATGCGGTCGACGAGGCTGCCCATCTGGTGCTGGATACCCTGGGCCTGGATGCATCGCTGCCGGATGTCTATCTCGACAGCACGCTGACCCATGCCGAGCGCGACGCGGTCATCGAGATTATCGAGCGCCGTATCGCCAGCCGCCAGCCCGCAGCCTATATCACACATAAGGCCTGGTTCGCGGGCCTCGAGTTTTATGTCGACGAACGGGTGATCGTGCCGCGTTCGCCGATCGCCGAACTCATCGAAACGGAGTTCCAGCCCTGGCTGGGCCATCGCGAGCCGCTGTCCGTTCTCGACTTGTGTACCGGCAGCGGCGCTATTGCTATTGCCTGTGCGCTGGCCTTTCCCGAGGCCCGTGTCGTGGCCACCGATGCCAGCGAGGATGCGCTGGCCGTCGCACGTATCAATAGCGACAAGCACGATATCGGGCCGCAGGTGGAATACGTGAAGGCTGACCTGTTCGACGGCCTGCCCGAGCAGCGTTTTGACCTGATCGTAACCAACCCGCCCTACGTCAGCCGCGACGAATGGTCCGGTCTGGCGCCGGAATACCGGCACGAGCCCGGCTTCGCCTTTCATGGCGACAGCGACGATCTGCTGCTGGTCAGCCGGCTTTTATTCGACGCACGCGACTATCTCAGCGAAGATGGGCTGCTGGTGCTGGAAGTGGGCTATAGCGCCTTTGCGCTGGAACAGACTTACCCGGACCTGCCGATAACGTGGATAGAGCTCGAGCGCGGCGGGTTGGGCGTCGGCGTGCTGGAAGCACAGGATCTGGATGCCTGGGTGGATGCCCAGCGCGAGATCGCACAATAGTTTTCGACGGGCTAGAGATATATGGCAGGCAATACCTGGGGCGAACGATTCACGGTGACGACCTTTGGCGAGAGCCACGGGCCCGCGATCGGCTGCATCGTCGACGGCTGCCCCCCGGGCATCGAAATCAGCGAAGAGGCGTTGCAGGCTGATCTGGACCGGCGCAAGCCGGGCACGTCGCGCTATGTGACCCAGCGTCGCGAGGATGATCGCGCCCGTATCGTGTCGGGCGTGTTCGAAGGCAAGACCACCGGCACGCCGATCGGGCTGATCATCGAGAACACCGACCAGCGATCGCGCGACTATTCCAAGATCAAGGACGTATTCCGGCCCAATCACGCCGACTATGCCTACCTGCAGAAATACGGCATCCGCGACTATCGCGGTGGTGGCCGCTCGTCGGCGCGCGAAACCGCGACCCGCGTGGCCGCCGGCGCCATCGCCCGCAAGGTGCTCGCCGAGCGCTTCGGGGTGCGTATCCAGGGTTATCTGGCTGCAATGGGACCGTTGGAGCTGGCCTGCAACGATCTCGACGCCGCCAACCACAATCCGTTTTTCTGTGCCGAACCGGCGCGCCTCGAAGAACTGGAAAACTATATCAATGCGCTGCGCAAGGACGGGGATTCCATCGGCGCCCGCATCAATGTGGTCGCCACCGGCGTGCCGCCGGGCTGGGGCGAGCCGGTGTTCGACCGCCTGGATGCCGAGATCGCCAAGGCGCTGATGAGCATCAATGCGGTCAAGGGCGTAGAGATCGGCGATGGGTTTGCCGTGGTCAATCAGCGCGGCTCGCAGCACCGCGACGAAATGTCGCCCGAGGGTTTTGCCAGCAATCATTCCGGCGGCATTCAGGGCGGTATTTCAAGCGGCCAGACCATTCGCGCGAGCATGGCGCTCAAGCCGACCTCGAGCATCATCATTCCAGGCGATACCATCGACACGCAGGGCCAGGCCACGCAGATGCGTACCACCGGTCGCCACGACCCCTGCGTGGGCCTGCGGGCGACCCCGATCGCCGAGGCCATGCTGGCGCTGGTGCTGCTCGACCACGCTCTGCGCCATCGCGCCCAGAACGCCGATGTCGCCAGTGGTCTGGCGCCCATTGCCTCGGAGCGCGCTTGATTGATGCGTTGGTCTGGCAACGCGATCACTAAACGGCATAATACGAACGCAGTAGAACTCGCTTGGGGGATTTCGTTTCCATGACCATCAGATTCAAGACCTCGGCCGCCACGGCCCTTATCGTTGCCGCGCTGTCGGGCGGGGTGGCCCATGCGGACATGGACGCCGCACGCGATGCCTTGTCTCGCAACGACTATGCGAGCGCGGTAGAGCAGTTGAATGCGGTACTGGCGAAGTCGCCAAACAATGCCGAAGCAAGGTTTCTGAAGGGCCTGGCGTTGGCCCGCAGCGGCGATACGGCCGCTGCTCTGGATACTTTCAATGCGTTGGTGGCCGACAACCCGGAAATGGCCGAGGCCTGGAACAACCTGGGCGTGCTGCGCGCGCGCAACAACGACCTCGAAGGCGCTCAGACAGCGCTGGAAAAGGCGGTTGAAATCAATCCGCAGCACGGTCCGGCACAGGAGAACCTCGGCGATATCTATGTCGCCATGGCCCAGGGCGCCTATGCGCGTGCGGGCGAGTTGGAAAGCGACAACGCCATCGCGCGTGCCAAGAGCCAGCAGCTGGCCGAATTCATTGGCGGTGGCATGAGCGCCGGCTCGGCCTCGGCGTCCAAGCCGACACCGCCGGCCGTGCCCAACGTCACCGCACGGCGCGATGCCCCGGTCGATATCGATACCAGTTCGCCGCAGTCCACGCTGAAAAGCTGGGCCGCCGTCTGGTCGGCCCAGGATGTCGACGGCTATCTTTCGATGTACAGCCCCGACTTCGTCCCCGACGACGGCATGAGCCGCTCGGCCTGGGCCGCGCAGCGGCGCGATCGGGTGAGCGCGCCGGCGCGTATCGACGTGACCCTGAGCAATACCCAGATCGATCGGCGCGGCGAGCAGGCGCTGGTCAAGTTCAATCAGCGCTACAAGTCGGATACCTATCAGGACAGCGAGCGCAAGGCGCTGCTGATGCAGGAAACCGCCGACGGCTGGCAGATTCTGCGCGAAGGCGACCCCGACGCGATCAACTACACGGTATCTGCCGATGCGCCCCAATCGGAAAGCGTCGACAGCCAGCGTGTGAGCGAAGCACCGCCGGTTGACGGGGCGCCGTCCGCCGACGATTCGAGCCCGGAGCCGTCATCGAATACGGCCGGCCAGAACGCCAACGCCGAGCCTGCCTCGGCGCCGGCCCAGATGCAGGCCGAAAGCCAGGCCCAGGCACGCCAGGCCGTCGAACAAGCGCTCAAGGACTGGGCGGATGCCTGGGCGGCCCAGGATGTGCGCCGCTATCTGAATGCATATAGCGACAATTATCAGCCCAAGAACGGCACGAGCCTGACGGCATGGGCGAAATCGCGCGATCAGGCGGTCAAGGGGCCGGCCTGGATTCGGGTCGATATCAGCGACATCCAGGTCAGCCTGCTCGGCGATGACCGTGCCCAGGCCAGCTTTAACCAGCACTACAAGTCCAACAGCTACGAAGACCGCGAACGCAAGCGCGTGACCCTGGTACGCGAGGACGGCGGCTGGCGCATCGTGCGCGAAAGCTAGGGACGCTCGGCACAACCTCTCGCGGTTCGCGTTCG
>DJIE01000006.1 GCA_002433465.1 Salinisphaera sp. UBA6602 | reverse complement strand
GTCCATGGGCTCGACGGCCAGGGCAAGCGGCTGGCGGGCGGCGAACGTCGGCTTGATCTCGCGACCATGGCGTTCGAACAGGACCACATCCAGAGCGTCGGCCAGTTCCGCAATCGCTTGGCTGACCGCGGCCTGACTCAGGTGTAGCGCCTCGGCCGCGCGGCGTACCTGGCCGGTTCGGGCGACGGCCGCGAAGATCTCGAGTTGGCGCAGGGTGAAGCGTAGGCGTTCGGCCATGAGTGATTAATCGATAAAACCGAATTATTAGTTTGGTATAAATCGATTTTAGTTAATGCGCAATGCGTAGAGGCTTGGTTCCACCTTTTCGAAAGCCTTGCCATGCGTATGTCGCTATCTGTTGCATCGTCGCTACCTATCCCGTTTCGCCAGGCGTCGAATCGATTGGCGAGCGTGTTGCCGGGACTCATGCTGTGCCTGGGTCTGGCCGGCCTGTCTTATGTGATCTCGGCATGGCCTGCGCTCAATCGGGTGGTGCCCTTGAGCGCGTTAACGGTCGGCATTCTGGTCGGCGTGTTGCTACGGCTGTGCGTGGCCTTGCCTGCGCAGGTCGAGCCCGGCATCCGCTGGACGCTGCACTATCTGCTACGGGCCGGCATCGTTTTGCTGGGGTTTCGTGTCGTCGTACAGGATCTGCTGTCTGTCGGTCTGGGCGGTTTGGTGCTGGTAACGACCGCGGTTGTCAGCACTATCGTGCTCGCCATCGCGCTTGGCCGACTGCTTGGGTTGCCGGATACGCTCAGCGTGTTGGTCGGCTGTGGCACCGGCATATGTGGGGCCTCGGCCGTGGTGGCGGTGGACGGCGTGATCCGCGCGCGCGAGCAGGACGTGGCCTGTGCCATCGCGATGGTCACGGTCTTCGGCACGATCGCGATGTTCGCCTACCCGGCGATCGCGCCGCATATCGGTTTGAGCGAAGCGGCGTATTCCGCCTGGGCCGGCAGTTCCATTCATGAAGTCGCACAGGCGGTCGCTGCCGGTTTCGCGTTCGATGACGCCGCAGGGGTTCAGGCCAGTCTCTACAAGCTGTCACGGGTGGCGTTACTGGTGCCGGCATGCGCGGTGTTGGCGGTATGGTGGCGCCGGCGCGCCGCGACCCGCGGCGAAAACGATCGCGCCTCGCCATTTCCGCTGTTCGTGGCGTTGTTCGTGGTAGTGGTCGGGCTCAATTCCTGGGTGAGCATGCCGACGCAACTACACGCGGGACTGCTGCGTGTCGACGCGGCGCTGCTGGCCGCGGCGATGGTCGCCATGGGTTTGCAGACGCGGCTGTCGGCGGTCCTTGGCCTGGGCTGGCGGCCGCTCGCGCTCGGCCTGGCGGTGGCGATCTGGATAAGCGCGATATCACTGGGCGGTGCCGTCTTGCTAGGCTGACGCCGTGCCGGCCACTGGGCGCAAAACGCGCGCGCCAACGCGTGATCGGCCAGCCGCTGTGAGGCCACGCGCGGGCAGCGCGATGCGGAGGGTCGTATCGTATCGGCGCAGTCTGTGCGTTGCCTCGCAGCCGTGGTTCCACGGAACGCGGGCCGGTATGCGGCAAAAAAACCGCGATCGTTTGCTGTCGTTTTTTCAACGAAGTGGGTACCATTAGTTGCACTGCACAATGACCGTCGTGCTCATCCCGGTGCAACGGATCATGCGCAACAGACGTAGGTAGCCCCGTAGCTTGAAATACGGTCGTCCACGTCGAGCGCGGTCACTCGTTGGAATGCATGTAATGTCTATCGAAACGCTTGGAAAGACGATGCGCACCCTGCGGGTGCCCCTGATTGTTCTACTCGCATTGTCACTCAGTGGCTGCAGCTCGCAGTGGTTCATCGATACCTTCCATCTGAACGAGCTGGTGACGTTTTTCACCGCGGGGCCGATCGCGGCCTATCAGCGCAACGTCATGCTGTTCACCTTTATGGTGATGCTGTTCGTGCTGGTGCCGGTGGTCGGCTTCACGCTCTGGTTTGCCTGGCATTACCGCGCCGGCAACCAGAAGAACACCTATACGCCGAACTGGCACCACTCGAACTTTCTCGAAGCCTTCCTCTGGGGCGGGCCGGTTGCGATCATCCTCATCCTGGCCCTGGTGACCATCGTCTCCACCTTCGATCTGGATCCCTACAAGCCGATCGAGTCGGAGAATGACCCGATCCGCGTGCAGGCGATCGCCATGGACTGGAAGTGGTTGTTCATCTATCCCGATTATGGCGTGGCTGCGGTCAACGAAATGGCCATGCCGGTGGATACGCCGCTACAGATCGACCTCACCTCGGTGAGTGTCATGAACGGCTTCATGATTCCGCGCCTGGGCAGCCAGATCATGGCGATGTCGGGCATGCGCACCCGCCTGCATCTGATGGCCGACGAAAAGGGTGAATTCTTCGGCAAGAACTATCAGTACAGCGGGGACGGCTTCGCCAACCAGCGGTTCACGGCCGAATCGCTGTCCCAGGCCGATTTCGATGCCTGGGTCGACAAGGCGCGCAGCTCGGGTCGGCCGCTTGATCTGAATGCCTATCGCAGCCTGGTCGAGCCCAGCCGCAATGTCGATCCGATTCTTTATTCGTCTGTGCCCGACGGTTTGTTCGGCTATGTCATGCACCGCTTCCAGGTCGGCGATGGGAAGATTCCGCCTGACGCCGTGCCCAGCGACCTGACTGCCGACGACGTCGCCCAGCACGGGCATGCCCACTAGCTCGCCGCGAGCCGGGAGAAGACCATGTTTGGAAAACTCACTCTAGACGCCTTCCACCATTCGAGCATGATCATCGTGTTTGCGAACGCGATCATGATCGGCACCGGCCTGGCCGTGGTGGCCGCGCTGACCTATTACCGCAAGTGGGGCTATCTGTATCGCGAGTGGTTCACGACCGTGGACCACAAGAAGATCGGCGTGATCTATATCGTGATCGCCCTGATCTTTCTGCTGCGTGGTTTCATCGATGCCTCGATGGTGCGTGCGCAGCAGGCGACCGCCGGTCCCGGGATGGACGGCTATCTCGAGGCGGGCCATTTCGCCGAGCTGTTTACCGGCCACGGCACCATGATGATCTTTTTCATGGCGATGCCGTTTCTCGTGGGGCTGATGAATATCGCCATTCCACTGCAGATCGGTGCGCGCGACGTATCCTTTCCGCTGCTTAACGCGGTCAGCGTATGGTTGACCGCCGCCGCCGGCGCGCTGGTAATGATCTCGCTGCTGGTGGGCAGCTTTTCGGAAGCCGGCTGGTCGGGCTATACGCCGTTTTCGGGCCTGGCTCACAGTCCCGGGCCGGGCGTGGATTACTGGATCTGGGCGTTACAGATATCCGGTATCAGTACCACGCTGACCGGCGTCAACTTCGTGACCACCATTCTCAAGAAGCGCGCGCCCGGCATGACGCTCATGCGCATGCCGATGTTCACCTGGACGGTGCTGTGCACGAGCATTCTGATCGTGGTGTCGTTCCCGGCGCTGACCGCGGCGCTGGCCCTGCTCGCGCTCGATCGCTCTGCGGGCACCCACTTCTTCACCAGCATCATGGGCGGCGACCAGATGCTGTATATCAACATGTTCTGGCTGTGGGGCCATCCTGAGGTCTACATTCTGGTGCTGCCGGCCTTCGGCATCTTCTCCGAAGTGGTGACGACCTACTGCAACAAGCGCCTGTTCGGCTATACCTCGATGGTGTGGGCGACCATGGCGATCGCCTTCCTGTCGTTCGGTGTATGGGTGCATCACTTCTACACCATGGGCCAGGATCCGCTGCGTAACTCGATCTTCGGTATTGCCACCATGATCATCGCGATCCCGACCGGCGTGAAGATCTACGACTGGATCTGGACCATGTTCCGGGGCCGTATCGAGTACAAGCTGCCGATGCTCTGGACCCTGGGCTTTCTGATCACGTTTGTAATGGGCGGCATGTCCGGCGTACTGCTGGCCATTCCGGGCGCCGACTACAAGATGCACAACAGCCTGTTCCTGGTGGCGCATTTCCACAACGTGCTGATCCCCGGCACGATGTTCGGCCTGCTGGCCGGGTTCTACTACTGGTTTCCCAAGGTGTTCGGTTTCCGTCTCGATGAGAAATGGGGCCGCCATTCCTTCTGGGGCTGGCTCGTGGGTTTCTATGTGGCGTTCGTGCCGCTTTACATGCTCGGCATCATGGGCATGCCGCGGCGCATGGTTACCTATGACAACCCGGCCTGGCATTTCTGGCTGGTGATCGCGGCCATCGGGGCCATGATCGTGGCCTACGGCATTTTCGCCATGTTCATGCAGATTTATGTGAGCTGGCGCGACCGCGAGAAAAACGCCGACCTGACCGGCGACCCCTGGGGTGGGCGCACGCTCGAGTGGTCGATCCCGTCGCCGCCGCCGGAGTACAACTTCGCGGTGGTGCCCGAGGTGCGCGATCGCGATGCGTTCATGGAAATGAAGGTCAGCAACCGGGCCTATGAGCGGCCGGCGGCGTACGAGGACATTCATATGCCCAAGTCGACGCCGATGCCCATCGTGGTGGCCGCACTGTCGTTCGTTTTCGGCTTTGCCTACGTATGGCACATCTGGTGGCTGGCCGGGCTATGCGTGCTGGGCACCGTGGCTGCCGTGATCGTGCGTAGCTTTAACGAGGAAACGGAGTTCGTGATTCCGGCTGCCGAAGTGGAGGCCGACGAGGATGCCTTCCACCGCCGGCTCAAGGACGCGGATGTGTTCGAGCGTATTAAAGACATCGAAGAGTACGGCGACGAGCGTACGCCCAATGGCCAGTTCGTCGAGCCGACCACTCGGGCCACGTCCGGTTTGCCGGGCTGATAGGCAAACGATCACGATCGACTGGTATTCGAGAGGCATAGTTCATGGCGTCAAGCCCATCTCACGATCTAAACCGCGTTCGCGCCGCAGCCAGGGCGGATTCCGAAGTCAACTTCGGTTTCTGGGCCTATCTGATGAGCGACGTGGTTCTGTTCTCGATGCTGTTTCTGGCATACGTGAACCTGTCACAGCGATACGCCGGTGGGCCGACCCCTGGCGATATCTTCTCGCTGCACGGCGTATTTCTGGAAACCATGGCCCTGCTGGCCTCCAGCCTGACCTTTGGCCTGGCCATGGTGAGCCTGCATCAGGGTAAGAAGAACCACATCATCGGCTGGCTGCTGGCCACCTTTTTGCTGGGCGGTTTCTTCCTCTGGCACGAGGTCAGCGAGTTCGTGCATATCATCCACGAAGGCGCGTCGTTCGATCGTAGCGGCTTCCTGTCGGCCTACTTCGGGCTGGTGGGCACCCACGGCGCGCACGTGTTCTTTGGCATGATCTGGCTGTTGACCATGGTGGCCCAGGTCGCTTTGCGAGGGCTGACGCCGGCGATCGGTTCGCGCCTGGCACGGCTGAGCCTGTTCTGGCACTTTCTCGATCTGGTCTGGATCTGCGTGTTCTCGACCGTCTACCTGCCCGGACTGATTCAAGGAGGCAGCGCATGAGCCATTCCGACGACGCCACCCCGGGCCACGCCCCGACCGCAGGCGCCTATATCACGGGTTATCTGCTCGCCCTCGTACTTACCCTGATTCCTTTTGGCGCGGTGTATTACGACGCGTTTTCACCGGGCGTCATGCTGCTCGTCATTGCGGCGACGGCCATCCTGCAGCTCGGCGTGCATCTGCGTTTGTTCCTGCATCTGGACATGTCCCAGGAGCAGCGGTGGAATACCATTTCCGTGCTGTTTTCCGTGTTCACCATCTTCGTGATGGTGGGCGGCACGCTATGGCTGTTCTACAGCCTGTATTCGCGCCACATGATGGTCGGCTACTAAGCGGCTCTTAGGTACGCACCACGTAAAAAAGCCCGTGTCGCATGCGACACGGGCTTTTTCCCTTCCAGCGGGCGGAGGTTACTGGGCGTCGTTATCGGCATCCATGCCGCCTTCGGCGCCGGCGTTGGCCTTGGCGGCCGCGGACGTGTCCGAGGACATGCCGGCTTCGCCGTCCATATCGTCATCATCCATGCGGTCGTCGGACGCCGAGGTGTCGACGTCGGTATCCGTATCGACATCGGCTCCGATCGAGGTGCTGCCGCCGGCCTGGCCACCGACCGCCCCGTCCGTGCCGTTCATGCCGCCGGCGGTGCCGGACTGGGTATTGGCGCCGGTATCGACGCCCACGTCGGCATTCACGCCGGCGCTCGTACCGGTGGCGCTATCGGCGTCGGTGGCCGTATCGGCCAGTGCGATGCCCCCGGTCAATGCCAGTGCCGCAGCTGTCGCGATGGCGAATTGCTTATACATGGGATCTCCTCGTGGTTTGCATATCAGGCCCGTGACGAGGCCTGGGTATTCACGGTTACGCCCGGGGGCTGAACCTCTCGTGAACGACCATCGTCGCTTGTGAGCTGGCGGCATAGGGGACAGGGCGGGCCGCATGCTTGTAACCTTGTTGCTTCGGTTCAAGGGCGTATACACGGATGTCCATACCCGTCTCTATTCTTGCGATCGCAGTGGGCGCGGCCTGCGGCGCCAATCTGCGCTGGGCGCTGGGGCTGGCGCTGAACGCGCTGTTCCCGGCGTTGCCGCCCGGTACGCTGGCGGCCAATCTGCTGGGCGCCGGCCTGATCGGCATGGCGATCGCCACGTTTGCGGCCATGCCCGAGCTGTCGCCGTTCTGGAAGCTGGCGATCGTCACCGGTTTTCTTGGTGCGCTGACCACGTTCTCTACTTTCTCGGCCGAGATCTTCACCCAGATTCAGAGCGGCCGGCTGGGCTGGGCCTTCGTCGGTATCGCCGCACACGTGGCCGGCTCGCTCGCGATGACCGGCCTGGGTATGGGCGCAGTGGCCTTGTTGCGCCAGATTGGACGATGAACAGGAGCAACCGAAGATGAAAGGCTTCGAGCTGATATTCATGGCGCCGCGGTCGCGTCGCCATCACGGCAAACCGGTACTGGATACGGTCGCGGAACTGGCACGAGAACAGGGCATCGAGCACAGCACGCGCCGTGTCGATGCCCAGGGCACCGGCCATAGCGGGCATACCCATTCGGCGCATTTTTTCGAACAGGCCGATGAGCCCGAAGAGCTGATGTTCGTGCTCGATGGCGGTCAGGCCGATGCGCTGGTACGAAGCGTGGACGAGCAGGCGGTGCCGGTGTTCTGCGTGCGCCGCGCGATCGAGTACTGGCACTTCGGCGAGGACTGAGCTCGCAGCTCGGCAGGCAGCGGCTCAGTCGCGCGCGGCGTGTTCGCCGTGCCGGGCGGCGATCAGCCCCGGCAGTTCGTCGAAATGGACAAAGCGGGTCAGTGCGATATCGGGATGCCTGGCGATCGCGCCGTGCGGGTCGTAGCCGAATACCTGCATGCCGGCGCGGTGCCCCGCGATCACGCCGGCGTCGCTGTCTTCGATCACCGCACAGCGCTCGGGCGCGACATCGAGCGCGGCCGCTGCGGTCAGGAATAGATCCGGCTCCGGCTTCCACACGCCGATCGTATAGGCGCTGAAGACATAGTCGCCGAAATAGCGGGCCAGATCGGTTGCATTAAGCGCGGCAGCGAGCTTTTTCTCCGGTCCGCTCGATGCCACGCAGCGGGGCAGCTCGATCGCCTCGATCGCAGCGCGTACACCCGGCATGGGTTGTAGCTCGCGATAGAACAGGTCGATCATCTGCCGGCGATAGCGCGGGGTGAAATCATCCGGAATGACCACGCCATGGCGCTCGGCCAGCGTATCGATCATCTGCTCGAACTGGCCGCCGCGAAACTCGGACTCGATCGCGCGGGCGTCGAGTGCGATGCCGTAGTCGGCTTCGAACATCTCGGCAACGCCGCGGGCGTTGAGCAGCTCGCTGTCGACGAGCGTGCCGTCGCAGTCGTAGATCACGGCTTCGATGGGCGGCAAGGCATGGGCAGGGTGTTCGGTCATCGATAAATCTCGTGGAGGGGTATCGGCAGCCGATACCGACAGGCCGGCCTTCGATCATGGGGGCGCGCAGCGCGACCAAAACCCTCGGCCGGTGCATTGTCCGCCGACGGCGTGCAGGTCTTGATCGGCCGGCCGATGCCTCAGCTGATGCGTACCGGATGGGCAATGACCGCGTTGTACAGACAACCGTGGTCATTCCAGGGCACCGAGGCCGGCTGAACATGGCCGTTGTCGTCGGTCGCACGAATGCGGATGACGTGCGGCCCGGGCGTTGCCCGCCACGTGAACGCCCAGCGCACCCAGGCGCCGGCGATATTGGGCGCTTCCAGGCGCGCATCGTGCCACGGGTCTTCATCCACGGCGTATTCGACGCGCCGCACCTGGCCTTCGCCCGAAAAGGCGCGTCCGCGCAGCGTGTGTTCGCCGGCGGGCAGCTCGGCGTTCCAGTCGAGTTCGATCACGCTCATCACCGGCATGGTCGTAATCGGGATGCCGTCGGCGGGTGGCTGGGCCGGGTAGTCCGGCCCGGCCAGGGTGTAGTCGCGCGTGTTCCAGTGGGTATGCAACGGCTGGGTCGATACCCGGATTTCGCCCAGCCACTTGATGCTGGCTGCCCCAAGCCAGCCGGAAACCACCAGCCGAGCCGGGAAACCGTGATCGGGTGGCAGGCGTTCGCCGTTCATGGTCAGGGCGATGAGCGTATCGTCGGCCATTGCCTTGGCCGCGGGAAGCGGTCGTGCAAAGGCGTTCTCATCCAGGCCCACCGGCAGCACATCGCGCGCCGTCTCGGTAATGCCGGCACGTTCAAGCACGTCGCGCAGACGCACCCCGGACCACTCGGCCACGCCGATGGCGCCGGTATGCCACTGGGCGCCGCCAGCCTGCTGGCCGTAGCGCTCGGCAAAGAAGGCGCGGGCATTGCCGGCGCATTCGATGGCGCGGGTGATTGCGATCTGGGGCATGGCGCGCAGCGCCGCGTAGTCGAGTTCCAGCGTCCGGGTAAGCCCGCCGCCATGTACCCGCAGGCGCCAATCGCTGGCATCGATACGCGGCGTCGGGTTGTGGCTGCGCACGAAAAAGCGGCTGTTGGGCGTGAGATAGCCTTCCAGGCTCGCCAGCCGTGTTCCCACGTTGCTGTTTTCGCCGTGCTCGGGCACGTGAAACCATGCCTCGGGCGTGGGTTTGTCTATACCGCCGGTATCGTCGCTCATCGCCGGTCCCGGTGATGCGATGTGTTGTCGCTCATCCTCGGCGCTCGTATGACGTTAAGCAAAGTAACGAACGCGCGCCGGGCACGTCGGCGCAGCCGCCACGGCGGCTCAGTGGTGGTGACAGCAGTGGGCCGGCGCCTTGGCCTGTTTCGACAGCCGCCACAGGCCGAGGCCGACGCCGATGAACAGCAGGTTCAGCCAGAATGTGTAATCGAGTTCGAAGAACGTCATGGAGCCGACCGTAGTGGCGGTGGCCTGCGGTGCCCAGCCGCCGAGCGTGAATATCACGTCGATGAGAAAGCCGGTGAGCACCATGGCGACATAGAGGATCGCGCCGAGCTGCAGGGCGAGGCGGGTGCCGTAATACTGGCGATAGACCAGCAGCATGGGAATGACGATGAGATCGCCATAGATGAAGGCCAGGGCGCCGCCAAAGGAAATACCGCCGTTGAACAGTGCGGCCGCCATGGGCACGTTGCCGACCGAGCATACGAAGCTGAATACCGCCACGAGCGGGCCGACCAGCGCGTTTTCGATCATCTGCAGCCAGCTGACGTGATCGCCCGAGGACAGGAATACGGCCTGCCAGAAGCTCTGCGGTACCCAGACCACCACCGTGCCGGCGACCACGATGCCGATGACGATATCCTTCCAGATCATCGACCAGTCCATGGCAAAGCGTGATGCGGCCATGCGCCAGCCCTCCAGGCTGAACAGGCTGGGCACGGTGTCGTCTTCGCCTTGATCGGCCTGGTCGGATTCGGCCTCGCGCAGGCGCTCGAAACCGCGAAACGGGCCAAAGCTTTTCATCAACAGGGCCATGATCGTGATCAGCACGATACCGCCGGCGAATTCCGCGACCACGAACTGCCAGCCCATCAGCGACCAGAGCACGAAGCCCAGCTCGATCACCAGATTGGTGGCCGCGATCATGAATGCGATCGCGGCCGTGATATGGGCGCCGCGCAGAAATACGCTGCGGCTCATGGCGGCCGCCGCATAGGAGCACGATGAACTGATCGCGCCGAAAAAGCCGGCACGGGCCAGCGATGCCGGGCTATCACCGCCCATGACACGGGCCATGCGGTGCTTGGGCACGAAAGCCTGTACGGCACCGGAAATCGCGAAACCGAGCACCAGCGCCCAGAGCATCTTCCAGCCCATGCCCGCGATCGTGTAGATCGTATCGCCGATCATCGAGAGCCAATCCATACATCTTCCTGTCTGCGCCGCCGAGTGGCTGAACGACGACAAACGGTAGGCCCGTAGCCGGGTACGGATGCAAGCGGCATGCGTCGTTCGTTTTGTTCAGTATTGATTGAATGATGGTGGCGCTATAGGCTTTCACGCCATGAGCGACACCCCCCAGGCCGTCAGCGGCTTTATCGAACGCATGGGCCTGGCGGCACAGAGCGACGGCATGCCGCGTATTGCCGGGCGCATCTTGGGTTATTTCATTATCCACGACGGGCCGGCGAGTCTGGCCAGGCTGGCCCAGGAATTGCAGGTATCGCGTGCGAGCGTGAGTACGAACGCGCGGATACTGCGCAATCTCGGCGTTCTCGAAGCCACGGCGGTGCCCGGCGATCGTCAGGATTATTATCGGCTGGCGGAACGACATTACCTGCGCCTGCTGGAAGGGTATGTGGAACGCATGGGCACGATGAGTGCCTCGCTCGCCCAGGCCGAGCGCGAATTGCCGGCCGACTGGGCCGGCGCACAGACACGGCTGGCGGATATGCACCACTTCATCGACACGGCGAGGGACAACATTCGCGATCTGATCGAACATCTTGCCGACCGCACTGACGGCATCTCGCGTGGGCAGCGCTCATGAGTCGCATGCCCACGATACGTCCGATCTGGATCGTGCTGATCATCGTGGTCGTGCTGGCGGCGTGGCTGGCCTCCGGCATGGTGGGCGGCGGGGAGCCGACAGGCGAAACCGCCCCCAAGGCCGATCAGGCCCAACCCGTCAGCGTGGCGGTGAGGACATCGACGGCCGAACAGGTCTGGCGCGAAGTCGAGCTCAACGGCCGTACCGCGCCCGATCGCGCAGTCACGCTGCGCGCCCAGACGGCCGGACGTATCGACTCGATCAGCGCCCGGCGCGGTGCCCGCGTCAAGGCGGGCGAAGTGCTCGCACGTATCGCCCTCGACGATCGCGGGGCGTCGCGCAACGAAGCCCGTGCGGTGGTAAAACAGCGCCGGCTGCAGTACGAAGCCGTACGCAAGATGTCGGAAAAGGGGTATCAGACCCGAACCGATCTGGCCCAGGCCAAATCCGATCTGGAAGCCGCCCAGGCCCAGCTGGCCAATATTCAGCAGGATATCGATAACACCGTCGTGCGGGCGCCGTTTGCCGGCGTGCTGGAAACACGGCCGGTGGAAGTGGGCGATTATGTTGCCGTGGGCGACGAGATAGCCCGCGTTATCCAGCAAAATCCGTTCGTGGTTCGCGGCGATCTGGCCGAAAAGGACGTCGCCTTCGTCGAGCCGGGCCAGCCGGGCCGGGCGCGCCTGATCGACGGCCGCATGGTCGAGGGCACGGTGCGCTATGTGGCCACCGAAGCCGACGAGGCCACACGGACCTATCCGGTGGAACTGGAAGTGGATAATCCCGGCGGCCGGCTTGTGGCCGGCGCTTCGGCAAAGCTCATTCTGCCGCTCGAACAGGTCGAGGCGCACGAAGTGGCGGCCGACTTGCTCACCCTCGACGAAGCCGGCGAGATGGGTATCAAGACGATCGACGAAGACGGCCGCGTGGCCTTTCACGGCGCCGATATCGTCAAGAGCAGCGACGACCGGCTCTGGCTGGCCGGGCTGCCGGAGAGCGTGCGCCTGATCACCACCGGCCAGGGCTTCGTGCGCGCGGGTGATGCCGTGCAGATCGTCGATGACGCCGATGCCGCGGCGGCCGATGCCGCAGCGCCGAACGACGAGGCGCAGCCAGCCACGAACGACGCCGCCACGCGATCATGAATGCGCTGATTGCGGCGGCGTTCTCACGGCCGCGCACGGTGGTGCTCGGCCTGCTCGTGATCCTGATCGCAGGCGGCATCGCCTATCGCGATATTCCCAAGGAATCCTCGCCGGATATCACCATTCCGACCATCTATGTGTCGATGGCGCATGAAGGCATTTCGCCGGAGGACGCCGAGCGTCTGCTGGTCAAGCCCATGGAACAGGAGCTGCGTTCCATCGAAGGCTTAAAGGAAATGAGCGCCACCGCCTCGGAAGGGCATGCCAGCGTTATCCTCGAATTCGAGGCCGGCTTCGACCCCGACGACGCGCTCGACGATGTGCGCAACCAGGTGGACATCGCCAAGGCCGATCTACCCGGCGACACCGAGGAACCCACCGTCAACGAGGTCAACGTGGCCCTGTTCCCGGTGCTGGTGGTCAATCTGTACGGCGATGTGTCCGAACGGGTGCTGGTTTCGCTCGCCGAGGACGTACAGGACGAGGTCGAGTCCATCCCCGGCGTGCTCGAGGCCGATATCGCCGGCGACCGCGAAGAGCAGATCGAGATCAATATCGATCCCCTCAAGCTCGAAACCTACGGGCTGTCGTTGCAGGAGGTTTTCGATTCGGTCCAGCAGAACAACCAGCTGGTGCCGGCCGGCGCGCTCGAATCCGGCAGCGGACGCTTTTCGATCAAGGTGCCGGGGGTGATCGACAACCTCGATGCGCTGCGCAATACCGCGGTCAAACGCGCGGACGACCAGGTGGTGACCGTGGGCGACGTGGCCAGCGTACGCCGCGCCTTCGCCGACCGCGAGAGCTTTGCCCGGCTCAACGGCCAGCCCACGCTGGCGCTCGAAATCACCAAGCGCATCGGTGCGAACATCATCGATACCAATCAGGCGGTACGTGCGGCGATCGAGCGCATGCAGCAGGGTTGGCCGGATGCGATCCAGGTGAACTTTTCACAGGACGAATCCAAAGACGTCACGCGTCTGCTGGGCGATCTGCAGAACAACGTGATCAGCGGCATTCTGCTGGTGATGATCGTGATCGTGGGCATTCTCGGCCTGCGTGCCGGCACCCTCGTGGGCGTATCGATCCCCGGCTCGTTTCTGCTGGGTATTCTCACCCTGGCGGCGATGGGGCTTTCGGTGAACATCGTGGTGCTGTTCGCGCTCATTCTCGCGCTCGGCCTGCTGGTGGACGGGGCGATCGTGGTGGTCGAGCTCGCCGACCGCTTCCTGGCCGAAGGCGAGAGCCGCATGTCGGCCTATATGCACGCGGCCCAGCGCATGGCCTGGCCAATCATTTCCTCCACCGCGACCACCCTGGCCGCGTTCGCGCCGCTGCTGTTATGGCCGGGGGTGGTCGGCGAGTTCATGCGCTATATGCCGATCACCCTGATCGCGGTCTTGAGCGCCTCGCTTTTGATGGCGTTGATCTTCGTGCCCACCCTGGGCGCGGTGATCGGCGGTTCCGCGCCGGGCGGCGCCGAGGCGGTATGGCAGCCGGGCCAGAAACTGAGGGGCGCGACCGGGGCCTATGTCGCCACGCTGTCGTTTTTTGCCCGCCACGCGGGCAAGACCGCCATCGGCGCGGTGGTACTGTTCTTTGCCGCGATCCTGGCCTATGGCCAGCTCGGCAAGGGCGTGGAGTTCTTTCCCGATATCTCACCCGACAATGCCGTGATTCAGATTCACGCCCGCGGCCAGCAATCGATCGCCGAGGCCGATCGGCTCGTGCGCCAGGTCGAGGATCGGGTCCTGGCCATGCCCGGGTTTGCGTCGGTTTATACGCGTACCGGCGCCGGCCAGGAATCGTTTCGCCAGGGTACGGCCGACGACGTGATCGGCCAGATTCAGCTCGAGTTCGAGCCCTGGGGGGTGCGCAGGCCGGCCGGCGACATCATGGCCGATGTGCGCGCGCGTATTGCCGGCATTCCCGGGATTCGTACCGAGGTTCAGGAACAGGCCCAGGGCCCGACCCAGGCCAAGCCGGTAGAGCTGCAGATTTCCGGGCCGGACATGCCCGCCCTCGACAAGGCCGCCGATTTCGTACGCCGCGGCATGGCCGAGGTAGGCGGTTTTACCGATATTCAGGACACGCGTTCGAGCCAGGGGCTGGAATGGCGCATGGATGTCGACCGGGCCGAGGCCAGCCGCTACGGCGCCAACGTGGCCACCATCGGCCAGGCGATCCAGCTGGTCACCCAGGGCGTCAAGGTCGGCGAATACCGGCCCGACGACGCCAGCGACGAAATCGATATCCGCGTGCGCTTCCCGGAGGATTCGCGCAATCTGGATTCGCTGGACAACCTGCGTTTGCAAACCGAGAGCGGGCAGGTGCCGGTGTCCAATTTCGTCACCCGCGTGGCCGCGCCCAAGGTAGAGAATATCGAGCGTACCGGTGGCCAGCGCACGGTCACGATCGAATCCGGCGTGGCGCCGGGCGCGCTCGTCGCCGACCAGCTCAACGCGTTGCGCGCCTGGATCGGCGATCACGTCGAGGCAGCCGAACTCAATCCCCGTGTCGATATCGCCTTCAAGGGCGAGGACGAGGACCTGCGCGACGCAGAGGCTTTTCTGTCCAAGGCGTTCGGCGTGGCGGTCGCACTCATCGGCGTGATTCTGCTGACCCAGTTCAACAGTTTTTACCAGTCGTTTCTGATCTTGTCGGCGGTGATGTTTTCCACGGTCGGCGTGCTGTTGGGCCTGTTGATCGCCGGCCAGCCGTTCGGGGTGGTGATGAGCGGTATCGGCGTCATCGCGCTGGCGGGTATCGTGGTCAACAACAACATCGTGCTGATCGACACCTACAACGTGAACCGCAGCGCGGGCCTGAATGCCTGGGATGCGGTGATCCAGACCGGCGCCGAGCGTCTCCGGCCGGTGGTGTTGACTACGGTGACCACGATTCTTGGCCTGCTGCCCATGGTATTGCAGATGAATATCGACATCGTCGGCCGGTCGATCACCTTCGGCGCGCCGTCGACCCAGTGGTGGACCCAGCTGGCCACGGCCATCGTAGGCGGGCTGATGTTTTCGACGCTGCTTACGCTCGTGCTCACCCCCTGCATGCTGGTGCTGGGCGCCCGCGTGGGTGCGCGCTTTTCGAAACGTCGTGGAGAGGCTGCATGAGAGCAGGCAATCGCCGCTATCGCGCGCCGGCGATGGGTATCGCGCTGCTGGCCATGGCCGGGGGGCTGTCGGCCCACGCCGCGCAGAACCTGCTCGATACCTACGATCAGGCTCTGCGCAACGATACCGAACTGCTCACCGCGCGCGCCGAGTCCGGCGCGGCCGATGCACGCTATCGTCAGGCCCGTGGTCAGCTGCTGCCGTCGCTGTCGGCTAGCGCCAGCTACACGCGCGTCGAACAGGAGCAGACCTTCGAGTCGCCCGAAGGCGGCGATACCGGCTTTGCCGGCGGGGGCGGCTTCTTTGGCGGCAACGACGGGCCGACGACCTCCGATCAGAAAGGCTATTCGCTCAATCTGACCCAGCCGCTGTTCAACTGGACGGCCTGGCAGAACAAGGATGCGGCGAATGCGCGCCGCGATCAGGCGGTGCTGGCGTTGTCCAACGCGGAGCAGACGCTGATCGTGCGGGTGGCCGAGGCGTATTTCGACGTGCTGGCCGCGCGCGACGCGTTGAATTCCGCGCGCGAGCAGCAGCGCTCGATTCAAAACCAGCTCGACCGGGCCCAGGCCGCCTATGATGCCGGCCTGGACCCGATCACCGACCAGCAGGAGGCACAGTCCAGCCTCGACAGTGCCCTGGTCGATTCCATCGATGCAGAGAACCAGCTGGCCAGCGCGCGCGACGCGCTGATCTCGTTGACCGGTCGCGCGCCGCAGGCGTTGTCCGGTATCGAGGTCGACGAAGCCATGCCCGCGCCGGGCCGCGACGACAGCGCGCGCGATCGCGAGGCGTGGCTTGCCGTGGCGCTGGAACGTTCGCCCCAGGTGGCGGCCTCGGAAGCCGCTTGGCGTGCGGCCCGCGAACAGATCGGCGCCGAACGCGGCGGCCATTTGCCGACCGTCAATCTGGTCGGGCGCGTTGGGCGCCAGGAGCAGTTGTTCCCGCTCGGCGCCGGCGGTCAGGCCAATCTGGTAGACGAAACCCGTTCGGTCGGCGTCGAGCTGGAAATGCCGCTATTCGCTGGCGGCTCCACGCGGGCAGCGGTTTCCGAAGCCGAATACAACGCCGAACAGGCGCGCCTGGACGTAATCTCGGCACGGCGCCAGCTGCTTATCGATATCAACAACGCCTACCGCAACGTTCAGGCCACGAAGCGCCGCCTGAACGCGCTCGATCGGGCCATTGCCTCGGGCCAGACCGCGCTCGAGGCGGCTCAGGCGGGTTATCGGCTCGGCAATCGAACGGTGCTCGACGTGATCGATGCGCAGATCGCGCTCGTGCAGCGACGCGCCGATCGCAAGCAGGCCTGGTACGACCATGCGCTGGCACGCCTGCGCCTGCGCGCGGCGGCGGGGGTACTGAATTTTGACGAACTCGCGCGTATCAACGCGCGCCTGCGGGGTGCGCCCGAGGCCGGCATCGCCGGCTGACCCGTCGTTTTGCGATTTGTGTGTCGAGGCAGGCGGTGCGAAGGTGTGCGGCTGCTATGATCGACATCGCCCGATGACAACGGCGACGATACGCCGCTCGGGTTGAGCGCATCATAAATAACGACGACAAGTTCGAGGAGCATGGCGCCGGTCCTGCGATGGGCGCCACACCGATGCATGGACGGCAGTTTTCTCTATCTGAGTGTCGAGACCTGGAAATATATTTCCATGCCGGTGATAAGCGCCGTGGTCGGCTACGTGACCAACGTCGTGGCGATCAAGATGATGTTCTATCCCGTCGAGTTCATCGGTGCGTATAAACCGTGGCTCGGCTGGCAGGGCATCGTGCCCCGCAAAGCCTCGAAGATGACCGGTATTTCGGTGGATACCATCACCGAGTCGTTGATTACCGAAGACGAGATATTCAGCCGGCTGGATCCGGCGCGCGTCGCCGACGAACTCGAAGCCCCGATGATCGAGCTGACCGATGAAATCACCGATACGGTGATGTATCGGCACCATCCCACCCTGTGGGAGGCGCTGCCGCTGGTGGTGCGCAGCCAGATCAAGCGGCGCGTACGGGCCCAGGCGCCCACGATCATCCGCGAGCTGATGAACGAAGTGCGCAGCAACGTGCGCTACATGTTCGATCTCAAGGGCATGATCACCCGCGTGCTGGTGCGCGAAAAGAATCTGCTCAACCGGATCTTTCTGGAAACCGGTCGCAACGAATTCGTATTCATCGGCCGTTCCGGCGCCTACTTCGGGTTTGCCTTCGGCCTGATCCAGATGCTGATCTGGGTGTTCTTCCAGGCCTGGTGGCTGCTGCCGTTGTTCGGACTGTTCGTGGGCTGGGCCACCAACTGGCTGGCCTTGAAGATGATCTTCAATCCCAAGCGCGGCTTTCGTATTTTTGGCTTCACGATTCAGGGCTTGTTCTTCAAGCGACAACAGGAGGTCGCCGCGGACTACGGCAACCTCGTGGCCACGCAGATTCTCACCCCGGCCAATATTCTTGAAGAGATTCTGACCGGCCCCTATGCCGATAAACTGTTCGCGCTGGTCCAGACCGAGGTGCAGCGTGCGATCGACTCCAGTGCGAGCATGGCCCGCCCGTTCGTGAACTGGACCTGGGGCAGCGACGAATACGAGCAGATCAAGGCCGACGCCGTGGCCGAGGTGGTGGCTCGCATGCCGCAGACGCTATCGCATATGACCGGCTATGCCGAAGACGCCATGGCGATACGGGAAACGCTGGTCACGCGTTTGCAAAGCCTCACGCCGCGCCAGTTCGAAGGCATGCTGCGGCCCGCGTTCGAGGAAGACGAGTGGATACTGATTGCGGTGGGCGCAGCCCTGGGTCTGGCCGTGGGCTGGTTCCAGTTGATCGTGCTCTTCTCGAGCGTTTTCATGGAACGTTTTGGCAGCATGACCGGCCTGGGATGAGGTCGGCAACACGGACCGTGCACAGCGCGGCCGTCTCGATTTGGAGATAGACGATGGCGGGCAGAAAGAATCTGACGGTGCGAACGCCGCGAGCGTTCCAGTTTTTGCGCCAGGCCGCACGCGCTGCCGAGGAATGGCCGGTTGCCGGTTCTGCGGTGCGCCGCTTTCAGGATGCCGAAAGCTGGGCCATGGCCGAACTCAAGCAGCGCCTGGACGCAATGTCCGACGACGGCGTGGATACCAGTGCGCGCACGCGCGCTGCAACGGTAGAGGGCCCGGCCCCGCGCGACATGATGGCGCGGCTGATCGCGCAGTCGCGCGGTATCGATCCCGAAGCGGCCCGGGTATGGATGTATCGCCAGACCCTGGCCCGGCTCGTCCCGGATCAGGTCGCGATGATGGCGCTGCTGGCCGATCGCGAAATCGCGCCGCTATGCCATATCGCCGCCGGGCGACTGCCGGCCGGGCCGGTGAGCGTGGTGGTGCTGTCCAACGCCAGCTCGCTCGGACGCGATGCCGGCGTGCTGCTGCGCGACTACGTGCCGCAATACATGAGCGAACTGCTCGCGCTGGGCGTGTTCGAAGCCGGCCCCGAAGACGACCGCCTGGCGGATCAGTACGAGCTGCTCATGGCCGACACCCAGCTACGAAACACCATGGATCGGGTTCGTCGCGACATGCGGCTTTATCCGCGGCTTCAACGCTTTAGCGTCCACATGAGCGACTATGGCAAGGCCCTGTGGCAGGACTGCAGACCGCTGGATCCGGCGTCCGCACGCCCGTCGGCCGGCGGTGGCTAGCGCGTAGGGCTCTGCCCGAGTGCGCGTCGTGCTGTTAAGCTGATAAAGCCGAAAATATATCGTTTCTACATACAGAAACCTGACCCCACGAGGAGACCGGTCGATGAGTGAATCCGAGCGCGACACGCTGAGTGTCTGGGATGTGTTGAAACCCACCGCCGACAAACTCAGCGGGGTCGACCGGCTGCTCATGGGCGCGGGCCTTTTACTCAAGTCCAGGTTCCGCGACAACATCACCATCGCGACGCTGATCGAAGGTCATGCCGGACGCAGCCCCCAGCATGACGCAATCACGTTCGAGAACGAGCGCTACACCTATGCCCAGCTCAACGCCAACGCGAACCGCTATGCGCGCACTCTCAAGGCCGGCGGCATAGAAAAAGGCGACGTGGTGGGGGTGTTGCTGGACAACCGGCCGGAAACCCTTTTCATCGTGGCGGCGCTGGCCAAGCTCGGCGCGGCCGCGGCGATGTGTAACACCAAACAGCGTGGCGACGTGCTCGCGCATAGCCTGAGCACGGTCAAGCCGAAGGCCATGCTCGTGGGCGACGAACTTTTCGAAGCCTTCGACGAAATACGCGGCGAGTCCGGCATCGCCGACCTTAGCCCGCTATGGCTGGTGCCCAGCAGCAGCCGGGCAGCCACCGAGCCGGCGCCCGAGGGCTGGACCGATTTCGTTGCCGAGGCCGCCAACCAACCGACCGGCAATCTCGACGATGCCGCCGAGGTGTCGTCCAAGGACACCTGCTTCTATATCTTCACGTCGGGTACCACCGGCATGCCCAAGGCATCGCGCATGAGCCACGTACGCTGGCTGCGCGGCGGTGCGGGCCTGGGCATGGCGGGGCTGCGACTGACCCCGGAAGACCGGTTTTACTGCCCGCTGCCGCTTTATCACAACAATGCGCTGACCGTGTCCTGGTCGTCGGTGCTGTGTGCCGGCGCGACGTTCGCGCTCGCCCCCAAGTTCAGCGTCAGCAATTTCTGGCCGGACGTGCGTCATCACAAGGCGACGGTGTTCTGCTATATCGGCGAGCTATGTCGCTACCTGTTGCAGGCCGAGCCGCATGAAAACGATCGCAACCACGCCATTCGGGCGGTCATCGGCAATGGCCTGCGGCCGGATATCTGGGACGAGTTCAAGGCACGCTTCGGCATCGAACGGGTGTGCGAGTTCTACGGTGCCAGTGAGGGCAACCTGATCTTCGTCAACGGTTTCAACATGGATCGTACGGCCGGCTTTTGTCCGCTGCCGTTCGCCGTGGTGGAATACGACTCGGAAACCGAGGAGCCGGTCACCGACAGCAACGGCCGCATGAAAGAGGTCAAGAAGGGCGAAACGGGTCTGTTGCTCAACAAGGTGACCGATTTCGCGCCCTTCGAAGGCTATACCGACCCGGAAGCCAGCGAGAAGAAACTCTTCCGCGGTGTTTTCAAACAGGACGACTGCTATTTCAACACCGGCGATCTCGTGCGCCGGCAGGGCATGCGGCATATCGCCTTCGTCGATCGCCTGGGGGATACCTTCCGCTGGAAGGGCGAAAACGTGGCGACCACCCAGGTCGAGAATGCGCTTAACGCCTTCAGCCAGATCGAGGAATCGGTGGTCTACGGGGTGGAGGTGCCGCATAGCGACGGCCGTGCCGGCATGGCCGCGATTACGCCGGTACGCGATCTCGAGGATATCGACTGGGGCGCGCTGGTCAGCCATCTGCGCGACCAGCTACCCGACTACGCGGTGCCCGTGTTCATCCGCCTGCGTCCGGAGCAGGAAGTCACCGGCACCATGAAATATCGCAAGGTCGATCTGAAGAAGCAGGCTTATAGCCCCGAGGGTGACGAGCCCGTTTACATGCTCAAGGGCGGCGCTGATCGCTACGAGCCGATCGACGACGCCACCCGCGACGCGTTGGCCGACGGCGATATCCAGCTCTAGGGCGTGTCGTCATAGGATAAGGCGGCGCATCGGCGGCCAGGCCGCGGCAAGACAAGGCATTGCGAGCGGCGCGTGGTCGTTCCACGCAAGCGAGCCCTTGAAAATCGACCATGGCGCAGGGTTGCCGCGGCTTGGCCGCCGACCGATCGTTATTCGTTGGGGGGTTGCGCGCGCCGGACGCGCCATGCTGCTGGCGGGCCTTGACCGTGGGCCTGCCACGCTCGGCGCCCCGCGCCTTGCCTGACACGCCCGGCCCGGGCAATGCGACGTCATATCTCATGACGCCACCCGCTAGCGGCGAGCACGGGCCAGACTGCGCGCCGGCCCTCGCTTAGCGGGGGCTGGCGGGATTCAGCCGGCGGAGCTGGAGGCGGCGGTATCGAAATCGTCGTCGCCGGACTGGGTGGCTTCGTAATGCTGGGCCCCGAAGATCATCGCCCGGAACAGAATCTTGGCTTCGCGCGCCATCTCGGCCGCACTCAGACCCGTGTTCTCGGTCAGCCATTCCGCGATCAGCTCGTTGAACATACCCACCAGCGCCACCGACGGCAGGTGGTAATCGCGTGCCGGAATCACGCCGTTCTCGGCCATCAGCTCGGCATAGCGGCGGATGATCTCGGCCAGCTGGTGGGTCGTTTCACGGCGCTTTTTCTCCATGACTTCGGATACGCCTACGGCCTCGATACAGATAATGCGGCCGCGACGCGGGTCGTCGAGCAGAAAATACACCGCGGCTTCGATGGTGTCGGCCACCCGCTGGGTTAGGGGGGTGCGCGTTTCCGTGAGCGATGTTCGTACGATCTGATCCATTCGCTGGACCAGTTCGGCGTGGACGGCGTGCAGGATCGATTCGCGGCCTTCGAACTGTTCGTAGAAATGGCGCGTCGATACCTTGGCATGCGAACACACGGCCTCGATCGGCGTGGCTGCATAGCCGCGCTCCCCGAACAAATCGGTGCCAGCGGCTATAAGTCGCTGATAGCGCTGTGTTCTGAGCTGCTCTGCGCTGAGCCCACGATAGCCGCGCCGGCGCGGCTTACGACTGGAAGATTTTGGATCTGTTTCTTTCACGTGCTTGAGCCTGCTTGACGAGCCGAGTCGTCTTGCTATGATCTGAAAACAATTCTTTTTCGAAAACGGGATTCGCTGCGCTGCCTGAGTGAGATAGGGGCATAAGTGGTGATGACAACCCGTTCAAGATGGAAGCCATAGTCATGACAGCACTCATTGTCGCATTAGTACTCGTTGGCCTGTATTGGACATTGCTCTACCGTGGCGTGTCGCTCGCGGTATTCAGCGCGGTGACCGTGGTAGCCGTTGCGGCGCTGTGGGCAACCGGTGTGCTCGGGCCGATCGGCGTGGCCGTAGCGGCCGTAGTGGTCGGCGTGCCGTTGGCCATCTTCAATGCCGTGCCGGTGCGCCGCGCGCTGATGACCAAGCGCCTCTACGGTGTGTTCCGCAAAATCCTTCCGGAAATGGGGCCGACCGAGAAGGAAGCCCTTGAAGCTGGCGACGTCTGGTGGGAAGCCGAGATGTTTCGCGGCCGTCCGGACTGGAAACAGCTGCACGATTTCGAACTCACCAAGCTGACCGCCGAGGAGCAGTCGTTTCTCGACAATGAGACCGAGCAGCTGTGCGCGATGATCGACGACTGGCAGGTCAACTTCGAGCTCAAGGACCTGCCCGAGGACGTCTGGGACTATATCCGCAACAACGGCTTTTTTGCCATGCTCATTCCCAAGAAGCATGGTGGCCTGGGCTTCTCGGCCTACGGCCAGTCCTGTGTGGTGGCCAAGATCGCGACCCGTTCGCTGACCGCGGCGGTGACGGTCATGGTGCCGAACTCGCTCGGCCCGGGTGAGCTGCTCACCCACTACGGCACCAAGGAACAGCAGGAGAAATGGCTGCCAGGCCTGGCCTCCGGCAAGGAGCTGCCCTGCTTCGCGCTGACCGGCGTGGAAGTCGGTTCCGATGCCACCAAGATGCCGGATACCGGCATCGTGTGTAAGCGCACCGTCGACGGCGAAGAGGTGCTGGGCCTGTCGCTGAGCTTCAACAAGCGCTATATCACCCTCGCACCGGTTGCCACGATGATGGGCCTGGCCTTCAAGCTCAAGGATCCGGACGGCCTTCTGGGCGATCCGGACACGGTCGATTACGGTATTACCTGTGCGCTGCTGGCCACCGATACGCCGGGCGTGAAGATCGGTCGTCGCCACTTCCCGGGTGCAACGTTCATGAACGGCCCGATCCAGGGCGAAGACGTGTTCGTGCCGATCGATTCGATCATCGGCGGTCCCGACAAGGCCGGCAAGGGCTGGCGCATGCTCGTCGAATGCCTGTCGGCCGGTCGCGGTATCTCGCTGCCGGCGCTGTCCACGGCTACGGGCAAGGGCATGTACGGCATCACCGCCGCCTACTCGCGTATTCGTCGTCAGTTCGGTACCGAAATCGGCAATTTCGAGGGCGTGCGTGAAGGCCTTGGCGTGATCGGCGGCTATGCCTATATCCTGGAAAACGTGCGCAACCTCACGGCTTCGGGCGTGGATCACTGCACGCCGAGCGTGGTCACGGCGATGATCAAGTATCACTCCACCGAGATGATGCGCACGGTCATTACCCACTCCATGGATATTCATTCCGGTCGCGGCATCATCATGGGTCCGCGCAACTATCTGGCCGCGGCCTATCAGGCGCTGCCGGTGGCGATTACCGTCGAGGGCGCGAACATCATGACGCGCAGCCTCATGGTCTTTGGCCAGGGCGCGATCCGCTGCCATCCGTACGTTTATAGCGAGATGGAAGCGGCCCACAATCCGGACTTCAATGCCGGCCTGCAGGAATTCGACCGTCTGCTGTTCTCCCATCTGGGCTATTCGGTCAACCGTGCGGTGCGTGCCTTTACGCTGGGCATGACCGGCGCGCGGCTGGCCAAGGCGCCGGTCAACAACGCCATGAGCGATTACTATCGCCACATGGAGCGTTTCTCGGCGGCGCTGGCCTTCTGTGCCGACCTGTCCATGGGCACGCTGGGCGGCGCCCTGAAGCTCAAGGAGTCGACCTCGGCGCGCCTGGGCGATGTGCTCAGCCATCTGTACATGGCCTCGGCCACTCTCAAGGGGTTTGAGGTCAACGGCGGCACCGACGAAGACAAGGTGCATGCGACCTGGGCGATGGAATATCACCTGCACGCGATCGAGAACGCTTTCCACGAGTTCGTGCGCAACTACCCGATCAAGGCGGCGCGCCCGGTGCTCAAGCTGATCGCCCTGCCGCGCGGTCGCCGTTTCTCCGGCCCGACGGATAGCATGAATGCCGCGGTTTGCGACATGATGCTCAACATGAAGCTGGATACGCCGTTCGGTAAGCGCATGAGCTACGATCTCTACATTGGCCGCGGTGAAAACGATCCGACCGGTCGTCTGATGAACGCCTTCGAGAAACTGCAGGAAGTCGACAGCTTCTACAGCGAGTTTCTGCGCGGCGTGAAGCATGGCGAGATCGAAGGCGAAACCGTCGAAGAGCAGCTTGAAAGTGCGGTTGCCAAGCAGCTGCTGTCGGCCGATCAGGCTCAGCAGATTCGCGAATACGATCGGATGCGCTACGACGTGCTGCTCACCGACGACTTCAGCAAGGAATATCTGGCGAATCCGCTGTCTGAAAAGGCGCGGCGCGAAGAGGGCCGGCCAGCGGATCTGCGCATCGCCTCATGACCCGAAGCTTGCTCGGCGCCAAGCTGGTCGACGTCGGCGGTGGCAGCCTTGCCCGTATCACGGGTGTGGATGCCGCCGCCGAAGTCGCGCCCCAGCAGGTCGGGCTGACCGCGGGCGCGGTCGATTCGATCTGGTCGAGCGTGGAAGCGCTCTATCGGACGGGGGCTTACCCGGCAGCCACCTTCTGTCTGCGCCGGCGCGGCCGGATCGTGTTGAACCGATCGATCGGCTATGCACAGGGCGGTGGCCCTGGCGAAAGCCGTGGGCCGCATGCGCGTTTGGCCGAGCCGGATACGCCGATCTGTCTGTTCTCGGCCAGCAAGGCGGTTACCGCCATGCTGATGCACAAGCTCGCCGAAGAGGGCGGTGTCGACCTGGATAATCGGGTGTCGCACTACCTGCCGGAATTCACCGGCGGCGGCAAGGATCGTACGACCATCGCCCAGGTGCTTTCGCACCAGGGCGGTTTCCCCATGTTCGACGTGGACCCCGCGGACGGCCCCGAGACGTTGCTCGACTGGCAACGGTGTATCGAACTGATCTGCGCGGCGCCGGCCGAAAAGGGCGGCAAACGTCTGGCCTACCACGCCATAACCGGGGGCTTCATTCTTGCCGAAATCATTCGGCGCGTGACCGGTATGTCCTTCACCGACTATCTGGATACACGTTTTCGTCAGCCGCTGGGGATGCGCTATTTCACCTACGGGCTGGACGG
This sequence comes from Salinisphaera sp. UBA6602, assembly GCA_002433465.1. GTDB lineage: Bacteria > Pseudomonadota > Gammaproteobacteria > Nevskiales > Salinisphaeraceae > Salinisphaera. The sequence goes on along the minus strand of DJIE01000006.1, from coordinate 17,842 downwards.
TCGCTCGCGTGGTCGCGTGGCCACGAACTATGTCGCCGGTCAGCCGGTGCGCTTTCCCATCTCCATGCTGGCCCGCCAAGCGTTGTCAGCCGATTTTGCAGAAGTGGTCGATATTTCCAATCGCGACTACTTCATGGACGCGGTGGTTCCCGCGGGCAATCTCTATTCCACGGCCGAAGAGCTGTCGCGCTTTTACCAGATGATGCTCGATGGCGGTCGTTATGAAGGCCGTCAGGTCATGCAGCCGGACACCATTCGCCGCGCGATCAAGCCCGCGGTGCGCCTGCGCTACGACCATACGCTCAAGATTCCCATGCGATACAGCGAAGGCCTGATGCTGGGCGTAAACCCGTTCGGCCTGTACGGGCCGATGACCGGCAGCGCCTACGGTCACCTGGGCTTCATGAACATCCTGGGCTGGGCGGACCCGGATCGCGATATCGCGGTATCGCTGCTGGTGACCGGCAAGTCCATCCTTGGGGGCCATCTGCTGGCGCTCGGCCAGCTTTTGAGTACGTTGTCCTGGCAATGTCGAGGTTGATCCGCATGGCCGATCCGAAGACGACAAAGCAACAATCGCGCGCCACCGAGGTGGCGCATCAACCCCTGGCACCACGCACCGTGGCCGATCGCGGTGTCTGGCTGCGCGGCGGGCTGTCGATGGCAACCGACGCCTTCGTCGGCTCGGTGAATATCGTCAACGGTATCCACCAGGCCGTAACCCGAACCGTGAGCCGACTGGCCCCGCCGGCGCGGCCGATTGGCCGGGGCAGCGATTTTGTCTATGGCCGGGTACGCGATATCGGCCGACTCAGCTTCTTCGGCGTGCGCCAGGTGGCCGGGCTGGCCGAAACGCTGGTGCCCGGGCGCAAACGCGACATGCCGCAGCGGCTCGCACTGGGCGTGCACAGCGCGCTCAACGGGGCGTTCGGCGACTATCTCGAGCGCAGCGACAATGAGCTTGCGCTCACCATGACGCTCGTCGATGAAGCCGGGCGCGCCATCGAGCCGAGCGTGCCCGGCCTGCGCGCCGCCTTGGCCGAGCCCAGTCCACGCGTGGTGATTCTGGTCCACGGTCTGGGCATGAACGATCAGCAGTGGCGCCAGGCCGGGCGCGACGACTTCGGCCAGCGCCTGGCGGGCGACTTCGGCTATACGGCGCTACGTCTTCGCTACAACAGCGGGCGCCATATTTCCCAGAATGGTCGCGATTTCGCGGCGCTGCTGCAGGCACTGCATGCCAGCTACCCGACCGCGATCGAACGGCTGACCATCGTCGGCCATAGCATGGGCGGGTTAGTGGCGCGCAGCGCCTGCCACTATGCCGAGCAGGCCGGCCATGACTGGGTCGATACGCTGACCGACCTGGTTCTGCTGGGCTCGCCGCATCTGGGCGCGCCGCTCGAACGTCTGGGCCGTCAGTTCACCCATACGCTCACGCGGCTGCCTTATACGCGGCCGCTGTCGGCGCTTGGCGAGATTCGCAGCGCCGGGGTCAAGGATCTCAGTCTGGGCTATCTCCGAGACGAGGACTGGCAGCAGGACACGCATGCCCGACCCACGCCGCCCGAAGCGCTCGCCTCGCCCGATCATGTCGGCCACTTTCTGGTTGCCGCGACCCTGGGGCGCCGCGGCGACGACCCGCTGGGTCGCTGGTTCGGCGATCTGCTGGTGCCGGTGTCGAGCGCGGTGGGCCATGCCGATGCCCCCAGCCGTCGGTTCAACGCCCGCGACCAGGACGGCCGAATTTTCTACGGCATGAATCACTTCGCGCTGGTGCATCACGACGATGTCTATGCCGCGATCCACGACTGGCTGGCACCGCGCCTGAAGCCGGCCACCCATTAATCCGAAAACAGGAGCCTTAATCTCTATGTCTGATCTGGAAAGCCGCTTTCAGGAAGCCGTCGAAAAGGTGCGCAATGCGCCGGAGGACGGGGGATTCAAGCCGTCGAACGACTACAAGCTCAAGATGTACGCGCTCTACCGCCAGGCCACCGACGGCGACGTCCAGGGCAAGAAACCCGGCATGCTCAACCCGATTGCCCGCTATAAATGGCAGGCCTGGGCCGATATGAAAGGCAAGAACAGCGAACAGGCGATGCAGGAATACATCGCCGAAGTGGACAAGGTCGAAGCCGAATACGGCTAGGCCGTTCAGGCGGCTCGCATGTGGGCGACGAGCGCAGCGGCTGCGGCCGGCGCCAGGCCAGGGGCCTGGCGCCCCAGGGTCGCGGGTTCAGGTGGAGCTGTCGGGGGTGCTACGCCCGGCGTCGGCAAGCGCTTCGGCGAGCAGGCCACCGGCGCAGGCGCCATGCGCACGCTGTCGCGTTTCGGCCGAAAGTCGGGCGCTCGCGTTGGTCAGCGCGTCGCGGTCCGCGTCGTCGGCCTGAAGGCGTCGGTCGAGCTCCCAGAGAAAGGGCTTGCGCTCGTTGGCGGCCACTTCCAGCACGCGGGCGAGGCGCTCTTCGCCCATGGCCGTGGTCTGATTACGAAACCGAGCCCAAAGATCGTTGGCGATCACCGAGTCGATTACGCTGCGGATCACGGCTGCGTCGGTAAAGGCCGGTTCGCTGGCGAGCGTGCCGATGAGCCGGCTGGGCATTTCGTCGGCGATCTGGAGCAATGCCGGCCAAAGATCGTCCTGGGCAGCCGCGCGGATGAGCGAGTCGAGTATGGCCGCGTTCTGGGCCATGGCCAGCTCGGCCATGGCCAGCCGGGCGTGCTCGCCGATGCGTAGTAGTGTGGCAAGGACTTCGGGCCAGAGTTGCTCGCTCGCGGCCGCCGCCACGATGGCCTCGCGGCGGTCGCGGTCCAGATGCGCGATCACCCGATCCAGCTGTTTGCTGTCCTCGACAAAAAAGCCGATTTCGAGCAGGTCGCTCTCGTTTTCGATCGCATCGGTGGCTGCGAACAGGGTATGTTCGGGCAGCACGTCCACGAACCGGCTCATGGTGATGATTTCGCCACGCGCCAGTAATAGGCGGGTGATCGCGATCGCGCGATCCACCGGAAACCCGGCAATGATCGGCCGCGCGCGTACCGGGTCGATATGCAGGCAGGTATCGGCCAGGAAACTGTCGGACAGTCGCGCGGCCAGGTCGATGGCTTTGTCGGGCGCCATCTCGCCGGCAATACGCCCGGCCAGGATTGGCCCGAGCACGCGCTCGGCAATTCGCGCGCTGATGGCCAGCGGCACGATCGACGACAGCCGGGCGAAGCCGGTGAACGTCGGCCGAAACTTTTCGAACAGCGCTTCGGTGATGCCTTCACGCAGCGTACGCAGCCGTTCGGCTTCGAGATAGTCCAGATGTTCGAGTTCGCCGGTGTCGGTTTGCAGAATACGCGCGAGTTTTACCAGTTCAGCCTGGGTGGCCAGATTTCTCATGAGGGGCCCAGGAACAGTTTCTGTACGCGTTTACGCAGCGGCGCGGGCACCATGCCCACGGCCTCGTCGAGCGCGGTTTCAAGCAGGGTGCGCTGATGGCGGGCCGCATTCTTCATCAACGTCTGCAGGTGCTCGCGCTCGTCGGGCGGCAGGCCGTCGATCACGGCCTGTGTGCGCGAATCCAGGGGCAGACGATCGTCGTCACCGTTCATGTCTGTGCAAGCCTCGCGTGCCGCGCGCCGGCGCGTTGCTGGCGCGGTCGGCGCGCTCGAAAACCGATGTTTTATCCGATGCTACATCAAGCCGGGGTTGCACGCAGGCGGGTTTGAACGAATCGGGAACGGGTTCGAATGCGCCCGTCTCGGGCGTCCGCGCCCCTTTTTGCCAGAAATTGCGCGGCAACCGACTTGTTTTGACAAGCGGGTGCCCTAAACTTAATCATGTTGCGGTGCACGATGACCGGCTATGGGCCGCGTCAGCGCCAACCAATCGAGGAGTCCAAATGAGTGATTTTCTAGTCCGTGCGTCGTCGAACTCGACGGTTCGCAATGTCATCAAGACGCTGGGCTTGCCCACGCCCACCGAACTCGCGCGGGACGAAGGCGCATATCAGGAGCGCTTTCTCGACAACGAAAAGATTCTGGTTGGCGCGACGGCCAACGCGGCCGCGATCGCGAGTGTGGGTACCACGCTGGAAGCCGCGGGCGCCAACGTACAGCGTGCCGACAAGCCCACGCCGGGCGATGAGGACAAGTTCGACGCGCTGGTGTTCGATGCCACGAACATGGCCGATGTCGCCGAACTGAATGCCCTCTACGACTTCTTCCATCCGGTGGCGCGCAAGCTCACGCGCAACGCCCGTATCGTGGTGCTTTCAAGTCTGCCGTCGGCGATGGAAAGCGTGTCCGCGGCCGCGGCGGCCCGTGCGGTGGAAGGCTTCGTGCGCTCGCTGGCCAAGGAAATCGGTCAGCTTGGTTCGACCGCGAACATGCTCTACGTCGAGCCGGGTGCCGAGGATCGCGTGGCCGCGCCGCTGCGATTCCTGCTTTCGGACTACAGCACGTTCGTCGATGGCCAGCCGCTGACGGTCACCAAGGCCGGCCGCATGCCCGAGGCCGTGCCCGCCACCCAGCCGCTAAAGGACAAGGTGGCGTTGGTTACCGGTGGGGCCCGCGGTATTGGCGCGGCGACCGCAGAGCGCCTGGCGCGCGAAGGCGCGACCGTGGTGTGCCTGGATATTCCCCAGGATCAGGAAACGCTCGAGGAAACCGTCGCCGGTTTCGGCGGTACCGCGCTGCCGCTGGATATTACCGCGGATGACGCGCCGCGCCAGATCGCGGACTTCTTCAAGGAGAAGTTTGGCGGCGTGGATATCGTTGTCCACAACGCGGGCGTGACCCGCGACAAGACGCTGGCCAACATGCCCGATCATTACTGGGACATGGTGATGAGCATCAACCTGCAGGCAATCATCAAGGTCGATGCCCTGCTCGGCGAAGAGAACGTCATCAACGAATATGGTCGCGTGATCTGTCTGTGCTCGATCGGCGGTATCGCCGGCAATCGCGGCCAGACCAACTACGGTGCCACCAAGGCCGGACTGATCGGTTTTGTCGAACGCCGCGGCGCCACCGATCGCGATCGCGGCGTGACCGTCAACGCCGTGGCGCCGGGCTTCATCGAAACCCGCATGACCGCCGAAATGCCGTTTGGCGTACGTGAAGGCGGCCGGCGGCTGTCGTCGCTGTCGCAGGGCGGCACGCCCCGCGATGTGGCCGAGGCGATTACCTTCCTGTCGACGCCGGGTGCAGGCGGTATTTCGGGCAACGTGCTGCGTGTCTGCGGCCAGAGCCTGATCGGCGCCTAAAATCGCCGCTATTTGCTGCGATGATATCGAGCCGGCCTGTGTTCAGGCCGGCTTTTTCATGGCCGCACGGCGGTCCAGCCAGTCGGCCACCAACGGCCAGATTTCTGCCTGGGCAGGCTTGCTCACCACGATACCGGGGTGATCGAAGTCGACGCTGTAGCCGGTGGCGGTGCCCGCCTGCTCGAAGCGTTTGTCGACGCTGGAAAAGTGATCGATGAAACGCCGGCAGCCGGCGCTGGGATCGACACGATCGGCCGCCCCGGACACCGCGAGTACGGGCTGGCCGATACGCCGGAGCGTGTCGCGAAGATAGGAGTTTCGGCGGCCGGTTTCGACCCAGTGGGTTGCATCCATCAACGCTGCGGTCGGCTCGTTTTCCGGGCCAAGACCGGCCGCGCGGGCGGGGAAATACCCCAGCAGCCAGGCCAGGCCACGGGTGAGCCGATTGGCGGGCCAATCGAGCATACGCTTGTCGACCTCGAACTGGCTGGCAAATAGCACCAGTCCGGCGATCGCCTGCGCTTCGAGATAGCGGGCGCTGGCAAGCGCGCACATCACGCCGCCGAAGGAATGACCGATCCAGAACGCCGGCTGTGCGTAGCGCTGTTTGATGTGCGCCTGTACCGCGGGCAGATCGTATTTGACGTGGTCGATCAGCCCGGCGCGGGCGCTGCAGGGCGGCGAATCCGACAGCCCGCGGCGCTGAACGATGAATGCCTCGTAGCCGCGCCTGGCAAGATAGGCGGCCAGCCCGATCTGTCGCTCGGACAGCCAGAAGCGCCGGCCGGTGAACATGCCGGATACCAGAACCACCGGCGCCCGGGTTGCCACACCTTCGGCGCGTACCGAGGTGACAAGACAACAGCCGCCGTCGCCGGCCGCGAGCGTATGCTCGGCGATCTCGAGAGGCGGCAGCCGCGTGTCAGCCACGGGCGACGCGCCAGGCGATGGCGACCACGCAGAACGTCACCACGAGGGTGAGCAGCCGACGCAGCTGCAGGAAACCGCGACTCTGCCAGCCGCGCCGCGCGCCGTGTTCGTCGATCAGCCAGGCGGCAAGCAGGGCGGCGATCAGCAGGATGGCGCGCCAGGGGGCGGCAGTGAGCAGCGCGCCCCAGGCCACGATGGCCGGCGACACGGCCAACGTCATGTCCAGCGCCGAGGCCCGTCCTGCGGCGAGCATGCGCCCCCATTGCACGCCGCCGATGAAGGCCACGATAGTGGCCAGATACGGCAGCAGCCAGCGCAATGCGGTGCGTGCGTCCAGAGAGTAGCCGCTATAAGCGTGATAGAGGCCGGCGACGAACGGCAGTAGCGCAAGCAGGCCGAGGGCACAGGCAACGGGCAGGGCGGATCTTTTCTTGGCCATGGGAAGCGTTGAGCAGTGGGCGAAACGCGATCTTACCCGCTCATGCCGGCTTGAAGTGGCTCACCATCGCGCGCACCAGCGGTTTCATGAAATAGTTGCTCTCGGGCATGAGCGTGACCTGTACGCCTTCGGCTTCAAGGCGTTCGCCCACGAGCGGACCGACCGCCGCCACGCAGAGCCCGTTCAGGGCGCGCGTGAGCGCCGCGGCCTGGTCGTTGGCCCGGGCGACCTTGTAGAGCCGCTTGATCTGGGGTGAGCTGGTGAATGCCACCGCATCCATGTCGCCCGCCACGATACGGTCAATGAACGCCAGAACCTGCGGCGTTTCGGTTTCGTCGGCATAGACGTAGGGCGCCACCGCCTTCACCTGGGCCTGTTTGTCGCCCAGGAAATCCATCAGCGGGGTGTTCGGGTCGCTGCCATACAGCTGCACGCCGACGCGATGGCCGGCCAGGTCGGCATCGGCGAGCGCTTCGATGACGCCGGCCGTGGTTGGCTGGGTCGCGGCCACGTCGCTGCGTAGCTTGAGCGCGCGCAGTTCGCGTACGGGCTTGGGCCCGCGCGTGATCGTGCGCGCCTGACCCAGCCGGTCGACGAACGCCGTCAGTCGCGTCTGGCCGTCGCGTTCGGCGAAGTCGCGCAGGCGGCGCAGGCCTTCGCCGGTCAGCCAGATCATCTCGTCCAGACCGTTGTCGATGACGTCGTCGAGCCAGCGCGTCACGTGCGCCTGGTCCGGCGTGTCGCGGATATCGACCAGCGGGCAGCGCACTGTCAGCGCGCCGCGTCGCTCGAGCATGTCGGCGAACAGGTCGAGCTGACGCGATTCGGGCACGCCGATACGGCAGCCTTCGAGATCTCTGGCGTCGGGGGATGTCGTCATGAGTGCGTCCATGGGTGCAATAAGGTCAGTGTACCGAGTGCCGCCGCGCACGACAGTTGCCATGGCGTGACGGATGGCGTCACACTGACATCGACTATTGGCACGGTCAGGAACACGGTCCATGACGCTTGCAGTCGGTATCAGCATCGTATTCGCGCTCGCTCTGGCAGGGACGGGGTATCTGCTCTGGCGTGCCTATCGCCGGCTCGATGCGCTCAATGCACAGATCGCGCAGCTCGCGCACGATCTCGAACACGCCAACGAGGAGCTCGCCGGGGTGTTGGCCGAGGTCAGCGGCAGTCGCATCATCGTGGAGGTGATCAACCCCATGACCCTGGCCCGGGCGCGTTCACGCTGGGGCGCGGCGCTGGTGGGCGTGGCCCCGCGCATGATCCGACGACGGGTGTACGAGATCGTGGCGCGCGAGATGAAGCAACAGCTCGCCTCGCAGGGTGTCGAAGCCCATCTGGATATTTTCCACCCCACAGGCTCATGATCGTCGTCGCTGCGGTAAGCCTTGCCTTCGTCGTCGTTATCGTCGCCGCGATACGGCTGAACATGGCCATCGCCGACACCCGGGAACGCTTTCGCGTGCTGGCAGCCGGCTATGGCGATGCCGGGCTGCTGGTGAGTGCACGGAACCGCTTTCGTCGCCGCCAGGAAAGCGTCGAGCAGGTGGTCGATACCGGCACCGTTGGCCTGCAGACCGCGCATCGCACCATATCCGGCTGGTTCGGCACGCAGCACAGCGCGGATGGCATCTACGACAACGTGCGTGCATTCAATCGCAATGTCGGCCGGGCCCTGTCGGGTTTGTTCGCGCCGGGGCCGAAAAAACGCAGTGAAAGCCTGCAAGAATGGCGTGAGAAGCAGGATTCGACCGCTCGGCGCGATCGCGCTGATGACGAATCCTGACACGCGTCGCGGCGGCTGGGCTCAAGAATGAAATCGCGCCGCCGTTAATCGCAGGATGAAACGCCTCAATCGTATCGCTACCGGCGCTGCTGCCCTGATCCTGGGGCTGCCCGCTTTGGGCGCGCTGCCGCTATGGGCCCAGCCCGCCCAGCCGCAAACCTCGCAGCCGCGAACGAGCGCACATGGCCATGGGCCGCGTCCCGGCTTCGGGCATGGCGATTCCGATGCCGGCGTGCATATCTATCTACAGCCGCAAACCGAGCACTGGCCGTCTAACTACTGGCCGGACAACTATCAGCTTGACGGCTACGACGGTCAGCCCGATCGGCCCACCCGCTGCGCGGGCGAAAGCGGGCGGACCTATTCAACACGCACGGTCGAGTGTCCTGCGGGTCAGAAGGCTGTCGAAGGCGGCCGGCGCTGGTCCACCACGCCCTGAAACCCCTTGTGCCGTCGCCCCGTTGTAGGGCGCGGCAAAAAAAGTTTCATAAGGCGGCTCATACGTTAAAGGATTCGTGGCCCGGCGCCGATAGGCTCTGCAACCCAGCTCGTTGTATCGAGCACGTGTTATTCGCAGGTACGCCATGGCAGTTACATCGTCACTCGGAATCGGCTCCGGACTGGATTTGAGCTCGTTGCTCGACGGGCTGCGCAGCTCCGAGCAGCAGCGCTTGGTTCCTTTGCAGCGACAGGCAAGCAGCTACAACACCAAGCTGTCCGCCTACGGCACGCTTCAGAGCTCGCTGGCCAATTTCCAGACCGCGGCCGAATCGTTGGGCAAGGCAAGCCTCTACGAAGGGGTCAAGACCACCACCGATAGCGATGCCTTCAAGGCGGTCGCCAGCGAAAAGGCCGATCCGGGCAGCTATAGCATCGAAGTCGAGCAGCTGGCACGCAGCCAGTCGTTGGTCAGCGCCGGCCAGGCCAGTGTGGACGACAAGATCGGCAGCGGCGGCACGATTACGCTTTCGCTGGGCGATGCGTCCGGCAACGTCAGCGAAACGGTCGATATCGATCTGGCTGGCGCCGACAGCAGCCTGTCCGGCATCCGCGACGCGATCAACGGCGCCGATATCGGTATTAACGCCTCCATCGTCAACGACGGCAGTGGCACCCCGTACCGTCTGGTGCTGTCGTCCAACACCACCGGCACGGCTTCGCAGATCTCGGTGAGCGTTGCAGAAAGCAACGGTGACGGTTCCACCCCGCTGGGCGATCTGCTCAACTACGACAGCACGGCGGGCAGCGGTGCGATGAGCCAGACCGTGGCTGCGCGGGACGCCAAGCTTTCGGTCAACGGCATTGCGATCGTCAGCCAGACCAACCGGGTCGAGGAAGCCATCGAAGGCGTGACCCTCACGCTGAGCAAGACCACCAGCGAGCCCCAGTCGCTGACCGCCACCCGCGACACGGATTCCGTGAAAGCCGCGCTGGAAAAGTTCGTCAAGGCCTATAACAGCGTCAATACGTTGTCGGACAAGCTCACCGCCTTCGACAGCGAGAAAGAGATCAGCGGGGTGCTGCTGGGCGACTCGACCGCGCGTACCGCGGAAACGCGAGTGCGCGGTGCGCTGAACACGCCGATCAGCGGCGGTGCCTTTTCCAGCCTGGCGGAAATCGGCATCAGCCTGCAGCGCGACGGCACCATGAAGATCGACGACGAAAAGCTCGACAAGGCGCTGGCGAACAACCTCGCCGATGTCGGTCAGCTGCTGGCCGGCAAGGACGAAAGCGGCGGTCTGTCGAAGGTGCTGGTATCCACGCTGGATGCCGTCGCAGGTGAGCAGGGTCTGCTGCAGTCGGCCAGCAACGGCATGAAAACCCGCATCGACAATCTCACAGAAAGCATGGAGCGCGAACAGGAGTCGATCGATTCCACCATCGCGCGCTATCAAAAGCAGTTCGTGCAGCTCGACTCGATCATGGCGTCGATCAACTCGACCAGCAATTACCTCACCCAGCAATTCGCATCGCTCAACAAATCGAGCGATTAGGCATTAATAGCAAGGAACGCTCATGGCTTCTTACGCAAATCGCGCGGCAAGTGCATACAAGAAACTCGGCGTCGAGACCGACGCCATGAGTGCCAGCCCGCACCAGTTGATCGTACTGCTGTTCGACGGCGCGCGCAGCGCTCTCGGGCGTGCGCAGTGGGCGATCTCCCAGAACGACGCGGCCGGCAAGGGCCAGGCGTTGTCCAAGGCCATCGACATCATCGAACTCGGCCTGCGGGCAGCGTTGGATATCGAGCGCGGTGGCGAGATCGCCGAGCGTCTGGATTCGCTTTACGACTATATGACCCGCACTTTGATCCGTGCCAATATCCATAGCGATGCGTCGAAGATCGCGCACGTGGACACGCTGCTCGAGGATATCGGTTCGGCATGGAAGCAGATCGGCACCGCCCCGTCGATGCCGTCGGTTGCTGCCGTCCAGTCCGCCCCTTCGCTACAGCAGGCTTGAGGCCATGAATCAACAGCAACAGGAAATCGTCGCCGGCTACGCCGCGCTGCTCGAGCTCAACCAGCGCATGATCGAGATCGCCGTCGCCGGCGATTGGGAAGAGCTGGTCGAGATGAAAAGCGAACACCTCTGCCAGGTGGAAACGCTGATGAACATCGAATACGACGTGACCGTCAACGAAGCGTTTCGCGAAGCCAAGCGTGCCGTATTGATCCAGATCGCGGCCAGCGAGCAGGAGCTGCGCGATCGGCTACAGCAGCGCATGGACGAACTGTCCGGCGCCATCTGTCAGGCGCGCTCGCAGCGGCGGGTCAAGAACGCCTACGAAAAGGCCGCGATCGGCTAGCGCCGGTCGTGCCGGTTCTAACGTTCAAGCGATGATGCTGCTGTGAGCACGATCACGCCGATGCTCGATACGCTGTTGCCGCAGGTGCTCGGGCGCCGTGCGGACATGGCGCGGTTTACCGGCGCGCGAGCGAATGTCCCGCTCGGCCCGGTGGACCCCGTGGCCAGCGTTAGAACGGACGGCTTCGATCGGCCGACTCCGGGCACGGCTTCGGACGGCCTGCGCGGTCGCGGCGCGCCGACCGAGGACGCCGCGGCCGGCAACGCGGGGGCGCGGCGCGCGCCCAACGGGCCGGCTACGCGTGAAATCGCACAGAGCGGGCGTTATCTGCCCGCAGCCCGGCCCGAGCCGGGCCAGTCCTCTAACACGAGCGGCGAATCCGCCCGTGCCCAGCTCAGCCGCGAGGGTGGCTTGATCGCTTCATTGCTGGCGCGCCGCGACGCACCCGTGGCGCATACCACGCCGGCCCATGCGGCCGCGCTGTTCGGCGCTGCGCGCGTGCCGGCCACGCCGATTCTGGCCTCCATTCTTGGGCAGCAGGTCGCACATAGCGGGCTGTTTTACGAGTCGCATCTGAGCAAGTGGTTCGAAGGCCAGCGTCCGTTGTCGGAACTGCTTCAGGAACCGCATAACCAGAAACAGCCGGCGTCTGCCGCAAGTGAGTCTGCTTCCTCCTCGGCTCGTATGTCGGGCCCAGGCGCCCGCCAGGCTGTGGCGGCGCAATCCCAGGCCAATGCGCTGCTCGCCCCGGGCGCGTTCGAGCGCGGCGCAGCTGACGCACGCGGCGACAACGGCCGCGGCGATGTCGTCGACGAGCGTCTGCTCTCGGTGGTACGTCAGCAGCTCGACGTGCTCAGCAATCCGGTGTTTCGTTGGCATGGCGCGGCTTGGCCGGGTGTCGACATGCGCTGGGAGATTCACGAGAACGGCGACGACGCCACCGACGGCCAGGCGCGCAAGTCTGAAGCAGACGACAAGCCCTCTTTCTCGACTCGCCTGAGCCTTGATCTGCCCCGGCTGGGTACGATCGAAGTCGCGCTCAATCTCGCCGGTGGGGGCATCGAGGTCTATGCCTATGCATCGAGCGAGCAGGGGGCCGCGGCGGTTTCGCCTGCAACCGGTGAATTGAAGGAACGCTTCGAACAGGCCGGATTCACCCGTGCCTACGTCGAACTACTGGAGGCAGGCCTGTCATGAGCGCTCTCGATCGATCCAATGTGGAAGACGACCGGGCCAGCGTCGTCGCCCTGCGTTACGGCGAAAACGACGACGCACCGCGCGTCGTGGCCAAGGGCTATGGCGACATCGCCCAGGCCATCATGGACCGCGCGCAAAAGCACGGTTTGCATGTGCACCGTTCGCCCGAACTGGTGCGTCTGCTCATGCGCGTCGATCTCGACGATCGTATCCCGCCCGAGCTGTATCTCGCCGTCGCGGAGCTGCTGGCCTGGGTATACCGGCTGGAAACCGCAGCCGAAGCGAACGCGTAGAACTCAGCGCAGGTCGCGTCATAGACGACCGTTTTGTGCTCGTCTTACCAGTACACAATTCAATATGGAATAATGGGCTGTCGCCTAATGGCGACAGGTCGACGCTGTACGTCTTTGCTTTTTGCAGCGCCCTGTAGCATTTTGATGATGGTGTTTGGGAATATTTAACCGGGAAATGTGCGTTTTCACATTTGAAACGTGGAAAGTTTCACGTACATAATCGAGGTCGGCGCGAAAAGGCAGGGCGCACACGTAGAGGACGGCCGTTTCAAACAGGCGATTCGCCCACAATTCAAGAGGCCGCTTTGTGCAGCACGGCGCTTCTGCGGGGAGGCATGAATGAGTGTTGATCATCTACTCGATGATGTTCGCGATCTGAATCTGTCCTATCTGATTCTTATGCAGCGTCTGATCAATACCGATCGGGAGCTGGCCATGTTCCGGCTGAAAATCGACGAGGACATGGCGGATCTGCTCAGCCAGATTCCGGTGGCCGATCTGGCCAAACTCGCTCGTTGCAATCAGCTTCTCTGCCATTTCTCGTTGGATAGCGCCGAACAGCTTTTTGCGCTGGTCAACGCACCGCGCGACGACGACATGCGGCGCTTGCATGCCGGCATTCTGTTGTCGTCGCAGAACAAGCGCAAAAGCGATCGCCGCGGTGGTGAACGTCGCGAGGGCGGCGATCGCCGCGATTCGGTGGCAGCTGAAAGCGGCGACGTACCCGCGCGGCGCAAGCAGCCGCGCCGTGAAGCTGATCGCGAAGCCGAGCGTAAAAGCGGTAGCGGCGAAGGGTAGCCACGAGCCGCATGAGCACGACCAGCAAAAGCGTCATAGACGAAGCCAAGCAGATCGGCCTGGCCATCGAGCTTATTGAGCTGGGCGCGCGTCTTCAGGTGCTGCAGACCGAAACCGACATCAGCCGGCGACGGTTGATCAACCTGTACAAGGAAATTCACGGCGTTTCGCCGCCCAAGGGCATGCTGCCGTTCTCGACCGACTGGTACGTGACCTGGCTGCCCAATATCCACTCGTCGCTGTTCTATAACACCTATCGCTATCTGCGGCGCCGCGAGGAACGCAGCCGCATGGAAGCGGTGGTGAATGCCTATCGTCTCTACAACGAGCAGACGCCGTTGCAGGAGGATGGCAAGCCCGTACTCAGCCTGACCCGGGCCTGGATGCTGGTGCGCTTTTTCGAAAGCGACATGATGATGCTGTCGGTATGCAACCGCTGCAAGGGCAAGTTCGTGAATCGCGCTTATAGCCTCGATCAGGATTTTGTCTGCGGTATTTGCCAGCCACCATCGCGGGCCGGCAAGACGCTCAAGAAGACGAAAAAGCGCGCAGCCAAGGAATAAGCACGCGCTATCGACGCCAGTTCGCGGTATCGATTCATTCAAGCTCGTCGCCTGTCGGCCGCTAACCTTCCTAGAGATTGCCGGTCCGTATCTACGGCCATGTCCAGTCAGGGAAGGCGACAGTGCTAATACTCGTGGGTTACGTCATCGTCATCGGGTCCGTGCTCGGCGGCTACGCTATGGTCGGCGGGCATATGGGCGCGCTGTATCAGCCGGCCGAGCTGGTCATTATCTTCGGCGCCGGTATCGGCGCGTTCGTTGCGGCCAATAACGGCAAGGGCATCAGCGCGACCATGCGCACCCTGCCGCGGTTGATGCGCGGTTCGCAGTACTCCAAGGAGATCTGCGTGGATCTGATGACCCTGCTTTATCTGCTGCTGGCCAAGGCGCGCCAGTCCGGGATGATGTCGCTCGAACAGGATATCGAGAACCCGAGCGAAAGCACGTTGTTTTCGGCCTATCCGAAGCTGGTTCAGGACAAGCTGGTCATGGACTTTCTGACCGATTATCTGCGCCTGATGATCAGCGGCAACATGGACGCCTTCGAAATCGAAGCGTTGATGGACCACGAGATCGAAACCTTCCAGCACGAGGCCGAGATTCCGGCCCACGGCCTGGCGGCCATGGGCGATTCGTTGCCGGCTTTCGGCATCGTGGCCGCGGTCATGGGCGTGGTCCACGCGCTTGGCTCGGCCGCGCTCGACCCGTCCGAAATCGGCCCGCTGATCGCCCATGCCATGGTCGGCACGTTCCTGGGCATTCTGCTGGCCTACGGTTTTGTCAGTCCGCTGGCCGCGCGCGTGCGTTCGCAGGTGGAAGAGGTCGTCAAGATCATGCAGAGCGTCAAGGTGACGCTGCTGGCCAACCTCAACGGCTACGCGCCGCCGCTGTCGATCGAGTTTGGCCGCAAGGCCCTGTTCTCGACCGAGCGCCCGTCCTTCAGCGAGCTTGAAGAGCATGTGCGCGGCGTCAAGAGCGGCGGCTCGGCCCAGGCGTCCTCGTGAGCGATCCGCATAAACGACCGATCGTCATTCGCCGCAAGAAGGCGGCGAGTCATGGCTCTCATGGTGCGTGGAAGATCGCCTATGCCGATTTCATGACCGCGATGATGGCGTTCTTCCTGGTCATGTGGCTGCTGTCCGGCCTGAGTGCCTCGGAGCGCGAAGAAGTCGGCGAGTATTTCCGTACGCCGCTCAAGGTTGCGATGATGGGGGGCGACAAGGCCTCGGCCAGCAACAGCGCCATTCCCGGCGGCGGCGACGATCCCATGCATTCGGAAGGCGAGGTATCGCTGACGTCCCCGAATGCGACCAACTACCGGCCCAGTCATCGGCCGTTGCGTGATCTGCAGGACAGCCTGGAATCGATGATTCATTCGGATCCCGCATTGGACGACCTGAGCTCGCAGCTCAGTCTCAAGGTGGTGGAAGACGGATTGCTGATTCAGATCAGCGACGATAACCGGCGGCCGATGTTCGGGCTGGGCAGCGCAGAGCCGGCGCCCTATATCCGTTCGCTGTTATCGAAAATCGCGCCCAAACTCAACGAGTTTCCCAACCCGATCACCCTGACCGGGCATACCGACGATCTGCGATTTGCCTCGGGCGATCGCCAGTACAGCAACTGGGAGCTGTCGACCGACCGCGCCAACGCGGCGCGGCGTGCGCTCATCCAGGGCGGCATGCAGGCCGACAAGCTGATACGGGTCATTGGCGCGGCCGCCACCGCGAGCCGGCCCGGTATCGACTCACCGGCCGCGCCCGGCAACCGTCGGATCAGCATTCTGGTACTCAACGAGCACGCCCAGCACCGGCTCGAGGAAGAGAGCCTGCCGGTCGGCGACACATTGTCTGTCGATGCCGAAGCGCCGGATACCGATCGCATGGTGAAGGCCGATGCGAATAAGGTCGTCGTTGAAGGACAATCGGGCTGAATCGCAGCAAATTGCCATCTATCCGCAGGATATGCCGATAGACGATTTTCGAGCTGAACGCGCGTATGCGAATGCATGAGCGCAGCGTCCAGCGGTCGCGCAACCATTGTAAATAAACGTCCGGCAGGTGGCGGCGTCTGTTTTCTCATCGCCTTGAAAACAGCGGATCAAGGCAGCTGCCCGGATGACGAATTAATAATTGTTTGATCGAAGGCTAAAGGTCGCGCGCGATTGAACGATATTTGCTGGGACAGTTCGCTCACCAGTGCAAGCGGAATAATCAAGCATGACACTAGATATCGCCGAGTTCTATCAGACCTTTTTCGACGAGGCGGACGAGCTGCTCGATGAAATGGAGCGTCTGCTAATCAATCTCGATATTGATGCGCCTGATAGCGAAGACCTCAACGCCATCTTTCGGGCCGCCCATTCGATCAAGGGCGGGGCGGGCACCTTCGGGTTTACCCATTTGCAGGAGACCACGCATCTGCTGGAAAACCTGCTCGACCGGGCGCGTCATGGCGAACTCGTGCTCGACCGTGCCGCGATCGACCTGTTTCTCGAATGCCGCGACGTGCTCGCTGGCCAGATCGATGCCTATCGGGCCGCCGAAGAGCCTGACCAGAACGCATACGAAGACATGGCCCAGCGGCTACGAACGCTCGACGAGCAGGGCAGTGCCGCATTGGCGAACGCCGCGTCGGCCGTCGACAAGCCGGTAGGCGACGTGGCACCGGCCGGCCCGGTTGCCTTGCCCGAAGGCATGGTCCGGTCGGTTTCGATCAGCGGTATCGCAGAAGACAAGTGCTCGACGCTGGTCGAAGAGCTCGGGCTGTTTGGCGACATCGAAAGCCAGACCTACGAAGGCGATACGTTGACCGTGATGCTGGCCCAGCCGGCCGCGGCTGATGATATCGAATCGGTGCTGTGCTTCATCATCGATGCCGAGCAGCTGAGCTTCGGCGCGGCCGAAGCGGTGGTCGCCGATAGCGCCGAGTCCGACGATACCCACGCCGAGGATGTGGTGGCCCAGGCGGTCAGCGAAGCGGTGGCCGCCGAACGCGACAACAAGCCGCAGGACAAGGCCAGCGCATCCGAGGACAAGGCGCCGGCGGCTGCACCGGCGGCCGCCGGCAAGCCCAAAGCGGCTAATAAATCGTCGGCGGAATCCAGTTCGTTGCGGGTATCCACCGAGAAGGTCGACGAAATCATCAACCTCGTCGGCGAGCTGGTTATTACGCAGTCCATGCTGGAACAGACCATTGGCGGTCTGGACAGCGAGGCCCACGGGGCACTGCTCGAAGGGCTCAACCAGCTCCAGCGCAACGCGCGCGATCTGCAGGAAGCGGTGATGTCGGTGCGCATGATGCCCATGGACTATGCCTTCAACCGTTTCCCACGGCTGGTACGCGACCTCAGCAGCAAGCTGGGCAAGCAAATCAACCTGGTCACCGAGGGCGAATCGACCGAGCTCGACAAGGGCCTGATCGAGCGGATCATGGATCCGATGACCCATCTTGTGCGCAACAGCCTCGATCACGGCATCGAAACGCCGGAACGGCGCAAGGCCGCCGGCAAACCCGCCGCCGGCACGCTGACACTGGCGGCCCAGCATCAGGGCGGCAGCATCCTCATCGATATTTCCGATGACGGCGCCGGGCTCAACCGTGAACGGATTCTGGCCAAGGCGCGCCAGAACGGGCTGGCGGTCAGCGATTCGATGAGCGATGACGAAGTCTGGCAGCTGATCTTCGCGCCGGGGTTCTCGACCGCCGAGGCGGTTACCGACGTATCGGGACGCGGCGTCGGCATGGACGTGGTCAAGCGCAA
>DJIE01000039.1:16675-17509 GCA_002433465.1 Salinisphaera sp. UBA6602 | reverse complement strand
TCGATCTGCTCGACGGCAGCGTCGAACGTCGCGCCGCGGGCGGTCGCCAGTCGCCGCTCGCCCGCGCACTGGGCCTGCGCCGCCACCCGCGCCCGCGGGTGCTGGATACCACCTGCGGGCTGGGCCGCGACAGCGCCACCCTAGCGGCGCTCGGCTGTACGGTGGTGTCGATCGAACGCCACGCGGTGCTGTTCGCCCTGCTTGACGATGCCCGCGTACGCGCACAGGCCACGCCGCCGCCCTGGCTTGCCGCCTGGCCAGAGCTCATCCATGCCGATGCCGGTCGCTGGTTGGCCGATACCTGCGCCGACGATTTCGATATCGTCTATATCGACCCGATGTTCGATGCGCCCCGACGCAAGGCCCGCCCGCAAAAGGCACTCGCCTGGATGCACGAACTCGTGGGCACCGATACGGACGTGGCACTGCTGCTGGAACGCGCCCGTGCGGCGGCCATGCGCCAGGTGGTCGTCAAACAGCATGCCCGGGCGACGCCAATCGCCCCGCCCGACCGCCAGGTCGAAGGCAAGGCGATTCGGTTCGATATCTATCTAAGCTGAGAACCGCGCGGCGCGCTAGACCGCAGCCAAACCCGCCAGAAAGCGCTTGTAGTTCTCGACGTAGTGCGCGGCACCGCGCTTGAGTTTTTGCGCGTCATCATCGCTGAGTTCGCGTTTCACCCGGCCGGGCACGCCGATGACCATGCTGTTGTCGGGAATTTCCTTGCCCTCGGGGACCAATGCGCCTGCGCCGATCAGGCAATTGCGCCCGATCTTAGCGCCGTTGAGCACTGTGGCCTTGATACCGATCAGGCTGTTGTCGCCGATCGTGCAG